>NZ_CP147020.1:1382142-1720714 GCF_037126435.1 Bernardetia sp. ABR2-2B
TTTTTTATTTTATTCAAAGATATAATAAGCAAAAAAACCATATAGATTTAAATAATCTATATGGCTTTTTACTTTTCATCTATTACTCATTTTATCAAGTATCTACACGAGCATAACGAGCATTTTTCTCAATAAACTCTCTACGAGGTGCAACTTCATCTCCCATCAACATAGAAAAAAGTTGGTCAGCAGCAGCAGCAGATTCTACATCTACACGTTTCATACTTCTTGTTTCTGGGTTCATAGTTGTTTCCCAAAGTTGTTCTGGGTTCATCTCTCCCAAACCTTTGTAACGCTGTATGCCCACTCCATTCATATTTCCACCACCGAGTTCTCTCATTGCTTGTTCACGTTGAGGCTCATCCCAACAATAAACCTGTTGTTTTCCTTTTTTGACTAGATACAAAGGAGGTTGAGCAATATAGACATATCCTTTTTCAATTAAATCTTTCATATAACGGAAGAAAAGTGTCAGAATAAGCGTTCTGATATGGCTTCCATCAACATCTGCATCGGTCATGATTACGATTTTGTGATAGCGAAGTTTATCAAGGTTTAGATATTTTTCACCGTTTTCATTTTCTCCAAAACGAATACCCAAAGCTGTAATAATATTTTTTATTTCTTCATTATCATAAATACGGTGTTCTTGTGCTTTTTCTACATTCAAGATTTTACCACGTAAAGGTAAGATAGCTTGTGATTGTCTATCTCTTCCTTGTTTGGCAGAGCCTCCAGCAGAATCACCCTCTACTAAATAAATTTCACATTTTTGAGGATCTTTTTCAGAACAATCAGAAAGCTTTCCTGGTAATCCTGTTCCACTAAGAGCCGTTTTACGTTGTACCATTTCACGAGCTTTTCGTGCAGCCATTCTAGCTTGTGCAGCTAAAGTAACTTTTTGAATAATGGTTTTGGCTTCTTTTGGGTTTTCTTCTAAGTAATTATAAAGTGCATCGGCTACACAAGTTTCTACTGCACCAGAAACTTCAGAGTTTCCTAGTTTTGTTTTGGTTTGTCCTTCAAATTGAGGCTCCATTACCTTTACAGAAATAACAGCCGTCATTCCTTCTCTAAAATCTCCTCCAGAAAGCTCGACTTTCTTATCTGTTAAACCATTTTTATCAGCATAACTTTTCAATGTTCTTGTCAAGGCACGATAAAAACCTGTAATATGTGTTCCTCCTTCTATCGTATTGATATTATTTACATACGAAAATACATTTTCAGCATAAGAAGTATTATAAAGAATAGCTACTTGTACAGGAACATCATTTTTATCTCCTTCTACATAGACAGGACTTGGGATAATAGCTGTACGACTCTTGTCAAGATATTCTACAAATTCACGCAGTCCACCTTCTGATAAAAATGTTTCTGTAACAAAATCTCCGTTGTCATCTTTTTCAGCAAACTCTTCTCTATGGTCAGAAAGCGTAATTTTCACACCTGCATTGAGGTAGGAGAGTTCACGCAAACGATTTGCAACTGTTTCATATTTAAAAACAGAGTGCGTAAAAATAGTTGTATCTGGATGGAAAGTAACTTCCGTGCCTGAAATATCTGTTTTACCTATCTCACGAACTGAATATTGAGGCGCACCACAAGAATATTCTTGTTCAAAGATTTTTCCGTTTCTGTGTACTTCTACTCTCAAATGGTCAGATAAGGCATTTACACATGAAACACCAACACCGTGAAGACCACCAGAAACTTTATAAGTATCTTTATCAAACTTACCTCCTGCATGAAGAACTGTCATTACGACCTCTAAAGCAGAACGATTTTCTTTTGTATGAATATCTGTTGGAATACCACGTCCATTATCTCTGACTGTGATTGTATTTCCTTCGTTTATAGTTACTGCTATTGTATCACAATGCCCAGCAAGAGCTTCATCAATAGAGTTATCTACTACTTCCCATATCAAATGGTGTAAACCTTTGACACCAACATCTCCAATATACATAGCTGGACGCTTACGAACAGCCTCTAATCCTTCAAGAACTTGAATATTATCTGCGCCATAATTCCCATTTGGGTTAGGAGAAACTGTATTTTCTATATCAGTTCCTACTATTGCACTTTCCTCTTTATTATTTTCTGCCATTTTAATTATTGCTAATTGTTTTTTTGCGTTTTTACTTTTTTGATTTAATACACTTTTATCTGTTTCTGATAAGATAGATAAGGCATATTTCATTCCAAAAATCATTGTACAAATATACATAAAAAACGTGTCTATTACAATTAAAATAGGCACTATATCAAGCAAAGTGTTATTGTTGTTTTGAGGAAACAAAAACTTTTTAAATTTTCATAATATAAGGAAAAGCTAAGCTCAGAAGCATAGAAGCAATAACGGAAGCTGTTACTAAGACAACAGTAATAAAACGAAGCTGAATCAAGATAGAATCTTTTTTATTTTGTGAGTAATAGTCTAATTTGTCAATATACTTTAAAATCACTAAATCTTTTAAATTTGTTTGCTTTGCAAAACCACTTTCTTGTCGGTAACCAATATCATAATCTACCTCTACAAAATGATAAAAAGCTTCTTTGTAGGCATCTAAAAAAGCAAGGTATTTATATTTCTGCTCTAATTTGTATTTTTTACTTTCTACTATTTCTTTGGCTAGTTTTTCAAAATTAACTTTCCATTGTTTTAGTGAAATACTGTCTAATCTATTTATAAAGTCTTTTTCGTTTCTTCGGAGCTGCAAAACCAAAATTTTATTTATATTAGGTTGCTTTTCTAGTTGTTTCACATACTCTCTCATTACTCCCTCTAAACCATAATCTTTATATCCTCTAAGCCTTATTTTACGTGCTAATTCTTTCATCATACCTGCACTAGATTTTACCTCAAGGTATAAGGAGTCCAAATTTTTAGTCATGTTCCATTTTTTAGCTTGATACGATTTTTTGATAGAATCTATTGAGTTCAATATTTCTTTCTGATTGACTACATATTCTTTTAAAAAACGACTATCACCTGTTTTATAAAATTCTTCGTTTAGAGGTTCATTTAATAAAAAATCACTTCTTAGTTTGGATAAGTTTCGAATACGAATATGAAGTTCGTGTACATTATCAGCTAAAATATTAATTGATTCGACACGCCTAAATAGCCAAAAACTGAGTGTAGCCACAGCAAAGGAGAGTAAGGTGTAGATTAAAAAAGCTATAAAAATGCGCTGACGTGGATATTTTAATTTTATCATTCTACCCTAAATATCTAATCATTTTGTGTTTTATACAAATTACGAGCGATTAAGTACGTGAAAATCACAAAGAAAAACTAAATAGTCGCTCTAAATTAAATTTTGAGAAACATGTCTTCAAGACTTATACAAGTGATAAATACCTTGATGTTCAACTTTTTATTTGACTTGGTGGACTTAACTTTGCAGCATATAAAATAAGAAACATCTCTAATTACTTATTAAAAAATGCACACACTTAAAATAAATCTGTTTTCTTTTTTATCTCCAACAAACTCTTCAAAAAAAGCAATTACTACAAAGAGTAGCATCAAAAATTCTTCAAAAAAAGAAAAATCAAAAAAAACATCTATAAAAAATAATTTACCTTCAAACTCAAAAGAAGATACTGCTATATACTACCTTCCAGTACACTTGATGTAAAGAAAAAACACGCCTACTGCATAAACTTATACAAAGACGTGTTTCAAATAATAATCTACATTCCTTGCATATTATTTTCTAAAAACCCAATTGATAGCATTTTCTTTACTTACATAAAATCTGCATTCATAAGGCATTGTTTGCTGCAGATAACTGACTACATAATCAATTCCTACTTTATGCATAGGAGCATCTGTACGTAAAATAGCTAACTTAGCAAACTCTATTTCTTGTTTTTGCATACGAGGAATCCAGTCTAGCATAAGCCACGCACGAGCAAACATACTGACATATCCTAACTCCATAGCATCAACCAATAAATCTTTAACATCATAAAGATAGATAAACTCAAGTAGTTTATTCATTACTTCTTTATACTGCTCATCAGTTATATCTCCTCTCCATTCTAAAGCTAAAATTCCGTCTTTGATAGCTTCCTTGTTTGTTTTGTCTTTTGGAATATAACTAATTCTGGCAAAAGGAACTTCAAAAAGAACTGTATTATGAAGAGGGATTTCGATATTTTTTTTATCTAGTCTTTTTTTATAGGCACTATGAGCGTCATCAAAAATTTGCTTTTTTGAAGCATACTCTTCTTTGTGTATTGTCTTAAAAGAATGAATCATTATTATAATTATTAAGGGGGAGTTTGAAGTAATATAAAACTCAAAATTGTTCAAGGGTACAGAAATTTTACACAGAAAAGACACTGTTTTTTTAAGGGAAAACTAATATCTAAACACAGATAAAACTTACTTTTTGATTTTTAAAAAATTCTTTTGAGTTATAATTTTTACTTTTGTCAAAAATAATACTGTAAAATTGACAAAATATTTTGATATTTGCTAAACGGTAGTACATTGTGATTACAATTTAAGAAAACTTTATCACTTTTTCATCTAATTTTTAGATTATTTAATGATAAATTTGAATAATTTTAATTTAATAGGTCATCTTATCGCTTTTATATTTTTTGTTTGGTAACTTTTTTAAAGTAAAAAAATCAGAAAATGAAAGAGGAAAGTCTGAGCAGCACAGAGCAACATGCTTCCTAACGGGAAGGCTATACCAAATCAAAACAAGTTGTAAGTATAGACGGAAAGTGTTACAGAAAATAACCACCTTTTTATTTGTTTTGAATAAAAATAAATGAAATGGAAAGGGTGAAAAGGTGTGGTAAGAGCGCACCGACAAAAAAGGCAACTTTTTTGGGCGAATAAACCCCATGTGCTGAAAGACCAAATAAGTCTGCGAATGTTTTTTATTCTCATTTATTTTGAGAAAAAACAAAAAAGTTGCTCGCTGGAGCAGACGGGTAGGTCGTTAAAGCTGTTTTGTGAAATTCAGCGTAGATAAATGATAGGACAAGTTTATTTTTTGTTTTGAAAACGGGAAATCAAACTGGACAGGACTCGGCTTATAGACTTATTTTTACAACTTATTTAAAGTCAGCATTCTGAATTGAGAGATTCAAAATTCTGACTTTTTTATTTTTACTCTTTCTAATTCAGTTCTGAACTGAGAAAATTTAAGGGTTCTTACCTAACCTTTTCTGAATAAATTTCATTGTTTAATCTCTGTTCTCTTGGCATTTATATCTTTTTTATAAGGTTTTGTGTATATTTCCGTTATAAAACTATAAAATTCTGAAAATCAAATTATATGAACTATTTTTTCTATACTAAAAACTATTTTGTTAGTTCAAAACTGTTTTCTACATTGTGTTTTTTACTTTTTTATTCTCTCGTTTCACTTTCTTTTGCTCAAAAGGAAAATAATATAAGTGAGAATGAAATAAGTGTGATGGAATTCGTTTTTGAAGAACAGAAATCTCCTACACTTAAAGATGACAACTTTCCAAAAGAAGCTTTAAAAATAGTATCCAACTATGAAAAAACAACAGCTTATAAATTAAAGTATGACGTAGAAATTGCACTAAATTCAAACAAAAAAGATAATTATACAATAACATTTGTTTCTAAAGAAGTAACTGGAGGAACATATCGTAACTTTTCGATAGCTGACTATCTACTCCCTGAGCAAATTAGTTTTGAAGTAACTTGGGGGAATAAAATTAAGAATGATAAAACAGACAATAAAACCATAAAAAAAGAATTTTCTAGAGTAGAATTTGATATTAATCATAAAGTAAGTGTTGATGTTTCTTTTCCGATGACTGAAGAGTTTAGTCCTATTTTGATAGAAGAAATAACCTTTCATTATGGAGAATTACAGGAAAAAGGACTTCGTTCTCGCATAAAATTAATTGATGAATATTATAATGAATCGCAGAAAATAGAAGGTTTTTTGAAAGATTTGGCTGCTATTCAAAAAGAAAACAATAATGATAATAAGACTGAATTAAAAGAAAAACTAATTCCCATAGAAAATGCCATTAACAAACTAGATGCATACGCAAGTGAACTCATTACAGATGAAGAAGACCCTGTAAAACTTCGTCAGCAACTTAGTAATCTAAAAACTTCTTACACACAAACTCGTTCAGTGCTTTTTGCTTCTACGGCTCAATCAAAAAAAGAATGTCAAGAAGAGTATCAACAAGCAAAACAATATTTGGATGATGGAAAAGCAAACTCAGCACAACTAACTTTTACGGCTGTATTAGCAAAATGCCCTACTCATATTCCATCACTTATTCGTAGAGCACAATTATTTTATCAAGAAGGAAACTTCGATAATGCTCGTCAAGACCTTTCACATGTTCCGAAAGGCGAGGAACTAAAACCTGCTTTAGCAACCGAGAGTGATTTGCAAACAGCTATTGAAAGCGTTTATTTTGATTTATTTGCATTTTTTATACGCAAAGGGGATTATGCTTCCAAAAACTTAGAGTTTGATGAAGCTTTTGGCTTCTTTTCTCAAGCAGAAGAAATTTGCAAACAAAACCCATTTTTACCAAACTGTACAGACCAACTTGCACCACGCCTTGAAAATGCAAAAAAAGACCAGTTAGAATATTTAGATGCACAAATCAGAAACTCCTTATACGAAAATAATTTATCAGAAGCTGTTGGTTTTGTCATTAAGTCAAAAAATATAGTAGGAAAGCAAGAACTGAAAGGCGAACTAAAAAACCATACTGAGTTACTTACTCAAAAATTAGAAAAACGAACAAATGATGCCATCATTATACAAAATTGGGAGGAAGCATTAGAGGCTCTTGAGCTAAATGTAGGACTCAAAACAGGTCTTACTTATAACGATTCTAGTTTGTTTTGGAAAGAAGTCGGACAGAAAATTGAACAACAAGATCAAAAAGAAAATAAAAAAGATTTATTGATTTATGCAACAGCTCGTTACTCCCAACTCAATTTGCCTTTGACCAATTCTCTTTTAAAACGTCTTACTAAAACTGATATTTCTAAAAATGAATGGCAACAACTTGGTCAAGATATTGGAAAAAAAGATTACTATCTTCAACCGTCTGCCAATCCAGAAGAAATTATTACAAGATACGTTTTACTAGACCCTGCACTTAATAAAAATTTTCAGAAAGGGTATTTTCAAGTATGGAAAGAGTTAGAAAAAGAGTAGAATTATGTAAATTAGACACTAGTTGTTGGTGTCGCTACACTAAAACAACAGCAAGGATTGGTTTTGCTTTATTTGCATATAGGTCAGCCTCGTAGAGCAGACCATTTGTAGTGAAGTGATATTTCAAGTGTTTTTAGTTTTCGGTAGACGGTCTGCCCTATTTAAAATAAATCGTACATAAAAATTAAATTTCTATATACGCTTGGGAACATATGGGGGTAATTTTATTACTCTTAAACAACTTCGGTATTAGAATTAAGACTTATCCTAAGTTTTCAATAAAATCAATGATTTCTTTTTTGTAGTTTGGCTTCGAAACATCAAACCAAGTATATTCTTTGTCTTTACGAAACCATGTTAATTGTCTTTTAGCAAATCGTCTTGTATTTTGTTGAATAGTAGAAATGGCTGTCTCTAAACTTATTTCGTTTTCGCTTTTTTTATCATTATCATTTTTGAGATTACTATTGAGGTACGCAAAAATCTCCTGATAACCTACCGTTTTTAATGGAGAAAGATGAGCATATTCTTTCAATGACTTTACTTCTTCTACCAATCCATTTTCAATCATTATCAGAACCCGTTTGTTTATGCGTTCATATAACTTTTCTCTAGGTCGGTCTAGCATAATCTTTACGGTTTCAAAACCTAGTTTTAGCTTTCTTTCTTGTCTTGATTTTTCTTGATTTTTCTGATTTTGTTTTCTAAACTCTGAATACTTTTTTCCCGTACTTCTAATTATTTCTAATGCTCTAATTACTCTTTGTGGATTATTTAAGTCTGCTTCTGCTGCATATTCTGCATCTTTTTTCTTTAACTCTGAAACTAAATTTTCTAGTCCGTTTTGCTCTAATTCTTGATTTAATTCTTCTCTAAAATTAGTATCAATAGTTGGCATTTCATCAAACCCATCACAAATAGCTTGAATAAAAAGCCCAGAACCTCCTGTCAGTATGAGCATATCATTTTTTCTATCTCTAGCTTCGAACAAATCATTGATAAGAGATAAAGCCTCTTTCTCGAACTGTCCTGCTGACAAAGGATTTTGAATAGAATGAGAATCAATAAAATGATGTTTGATTTTTTTGGTAGAGCCTGTTTTTGAAGTAAAAATCATTTCATTAGGTGTAGGCTTTGCAGTTCCGATACTCATTTCTTTATAAAACTGTCTTGAATCAGCTGATATAACCTCTGTATCGAAATAAGCTGCTAGTTCTGTACATAAAGCTGTCTTTCCTACGGCTGTCGCTCCTGCTATTACAATTATTTTTTTCAAATTAATTTATATTTTCTAAAGTTTATTCAAAATTCTTGTGTCTTTACTATTAAATAATACCTTAATTATTTCTATTTTCTCCACTCTTGTCCAAATCAGCAGAAATAAATAATTTTTCTAACTGCTCTTTAGTTTTGGGTTCAAAACTAGGCAATATTACCATAAAAGCAGAACCTTTTCCGAGCTGACTAGCAAATTTGAGTTCTCCTCCTAGCTTCTCAACAGCCTGACGAACAATGTAGAGTCCCAAACCATTTCCATCAGAAGTTTCATTTCCACGATAAAACATATCAAAAATTCGCTCTTGATAGGCTTTATCTATTCCAACACCGTTATCTGTAATTTTTAGTATAAATTTTTTATCTTCTCTCAAAGCAGTTTCTACTACTATGACTGACCTTTTTTTAGTTTTATCTACAAATTTGATAGCATTTGAAAGTAAGTTTCTCAAGATTACATTTAGCCTTAAATTATCAGTATAGATAACTCCATTATGGTTTGATTTAATTTTAAACTTTATTTCACTTGCGTAAGGTAGAAAATCTAAATCAGCAATATTTTTATGAATTAAATATTCTATTCGTAAAGGCTGGTAGTTTGTTTCTAAGTTATTTGTTTGAGAATAATTGATGATAGATTGTACGAACTCATCTAGTTTATGGATTCTACCTCTAATCTTTTGAATATGAGAAAGGGAATGTTCTTTATCAATTTCGGCAATATTCAATAGCCCTAAAATTGATGTTAGAGGAGAACGCAAATCATGTGAAGCTTTATAAACAAACTGGTCTAGTTCATAATTACTTACTTTTAACTCTTCCAAAGTTTGACGTAACATTTCTTCTGCTTCTACTTGATCAGAAATATTTTCAATAAACATTACAATAAAGGCTGGTTTTTTATCATCATCTTTTACTACTGAAAGTGATAAATTGAGCCAAATAGTATCTCCATTTTTATGAATATAACGAGTACGCATCGAATACCCCTCACTTTTTTCATTCAGAACACGACGAAGTTGCATAATATCTCTAGGCAAATCTTTTGGATGTGTTATTTCTCTTAATTTTCTGATGCTTAGTTCGTCTTGAGAATAGCCAGTCATTTTACAAAAATGAACATTGAAAGCTGCCCAAGATAAATCTATTCCAATATGAGCAATTCCAATCCCTGCTTGTTCGAAAGTAGAGCGAAATTTAAGCTCACTTTCTTTTAATAGTTGTTCTGTAATTTTTCGTTCACTAATATCTCTTACAATAGCTACAAAACGATTCTCTCCGTCGTCTAAATCTACATATTGCAATAAGAGTGCAACAGGAAATTTGCCTCCACTTTTATGTAAAAAATTAGTATCTAAGTTTATTTGATGATTTGTATTATTTACCACATACGAAGTAAGTTGTTTAAAATCTTGAGGACTAATATCACTTATTAGGTCGATGAGTTTCATCGTACGCAGTTCTCCAAAAGAATATCCAACAGCTTCGGTAGCTCCTTTATTGGCATAAATAAATAAGTGTGTATTGGCATCAAACATAAAAACACTATCTTTAGTAACATCCAGCGTACGCTTGAACTGTGCTAAAGAACGCATAATTTGTGCTTTTTCTTCCTCAAATACTCTTCGCTCACTCATATCTCTAATCACATAAAGATAGCCAATAATTTTTTTATTTGAATCATAAACAGGTGTAGAAATAGTTTCTGAATAGGCTAAACCTCCATTTTTACACTTCAAAGCAATTTCAAAAACAGATGTTTTTTCCATTATATCAAAATGGTCGGAGATTAGAGAAAAACTATTTTCCTCAAATAAACTGGAGAATAATTTCCCTATAAATTCTTCTTCCTCATATCCTAAAAGTTTTTTTATAGCAGGATTTACCCATTCTATTTCTAAATTGGGAGATGTAAAAATTACTCCATCAGGAAGAGAGTCCAAAATGAACTGCAACATTCTTTTAGTGCTATCCAGTTCTTGGTTAGACAATATACGTTGTGTAATCTCAGTATCTACTCCTTCTATTCGTATTGGATTTTTGTTTTTATCTACCGTTACTTTTACGTCTGTCTGAATCCATTTTATATTTCCTTTTGTATCTACTATACGGTATTCATACGAAATACTTTGCCCTTCTCTCGCCTTCCGACGGGCTTCTTCTACTAGCTTTCTATCTTCTGTATGAACTCTTTTGAGCCAAGCATTTGGATTATTTTTAAGTTCAGATTGTGAAATATCATAAATTTTTTCTACTGCAGCCGATATGGTAAGTAAGTTATCTTTTTTGACATCATACGACCAAAATACATTATCTAATGATTGAAAAATACCTTCTAATAATTCTTTTGTATTTCTTAAATCCTTTTCGATACTTTTTTCTTCAGTAATGTCTTTTGAAGAAAGAATAAAAAATTGCTCTTCACGACGGTTATAAAAATCGTTGATATATAGTTCAATATCAATTAGTGAATTATCTTTTCTTTTGAGCTTCCAAAATCGTTTTGTAGTAGTATTCCCCCTACGAGCTTGTTTTATAGTGTGGATAGCATCTTCTAGTTCAGAATCAGGCATAATTATAGAATATACTTTCCCAATTAATTCTTCTGGCTCATATCCTGTCATGAGTGCATACTGCTTATTAACATTTATAAAATAGCCCCACTCACTAATAACAGCTAGTCCAATTTTGGCAGCTTGAAAAATTGATTCTCCAAAATTTTGGCTTTCACGTAATTTATTTTGAGCTTCTTTTATTTTTTTGAGATTTCTAACTAAAGCAATATAGACCGTTTTGCCTTTTTCAAAATGAGTTTCACTCAAAGAAACACTTAAGGGAAAATCAGTTTGGTCTTTATGTTTTGCAATCAACTCTATATTATGAATAACCTTTAAATCAGATGAAGACTGTGCTATTAGCTGTGCAAAAGTTTTAGGTATGGGTTGTTTAGATAAAAGTCCTTCTATAGACTTTCCAAGTAATTCTTCTTCTTTATACCCAAAAATAATTTCAGCAGCAGGATTGACTAAAGATATAATTCCTTTTTCATTGATAATAAAAATACCATCAGGTACAGTTGCTAAAATGCTATTTAGCTGTTGAGTCTGTATTTCATTTGTCTCTCTAAATGTTTCTATTGGATTTGAGACAAGACTATTAGAGATATGATTGATGGCTATATAGATATGATTTTCTCTCGTAAAAAGAGATGAAATAGTATATTCTTCTCGGCTGTTAATATTTTCATTACGCTTTATAAAACTATAAGATTCAACTACTTTTATATTCTTTTGAGTTTGTGTTTGTTCAAGCTGATTTATTAGTTTGGTAATTAATTCTTTAGTCAGTATTGTACTCTGAACTTCAAATATTCTTTCTATTTCCTTTATAAACCTTCTACCAACAAGCTCTTCTTTTTCTTTTTGAATGAGTTTTTCCATAGAAGAGTTGGTGTGCAAGATACAGTTATGTATATCAAGCACACAGAGGGCTTCTGTGGATAATTCAAAAAAAGGATTTCTGTAAGGCATTGGTGACTAACTTTACGAATAATTAAAATTAAGTTATCCAAATTTGTCTTTAATTTATGAAAAAAAATGCACTTAGGGAAAATTACTAATTAAAAATTATGGATTACGAAATGAATATTCAGCATAGCTAATTTAAACATCTAACTATCAACCAATTACAAAAACAAAAGTATAAATTTATTTAATTTCAACTTCGCTCATCACTTTCACTTAGTTTTTAATGGATTTTAACCAAACTTAGCATCTAAATGTTAGGGTCAATTTTAGCTCCTATAACAAGTACATCATCAATTTGTGGATATTCATTTCTCCAGTCTTCAAATGTCTTTTTTAAGATTTGGTGTTGTTTTTCCATAGGACGTTGATGAATTTCTAACAACAGTTTTTTGAGTTTGCCTTTCATAAACTTTCTATTTTTCTCTCCTCCAAATTGGTCTTGATAACCATCAGAAAAAGTGTATAAGACAGTTGGAGAATCAATTTTGATAGAATGATTTGTATATTTTATACCTTCTTTATCATAATAGTTTCCACCTATTGAAAGTTTATCAGCTTTTACTTCATATAACTCTCCATTCTTGATATAAATCAATGGATTTTTTGCTCCAGCAAACTCCACCGTACGAGATGTTTGATTCCACGTCCAAATATTCATATCCATTCCATCACGATTATCTGTTTCTCTTTGTTTTAAGATATTACTGATTTCTTCATTGAGAAGGTTAAGAATAAGACTAGGTTGTGTAATGGAGTAATCTTCAACCATTTTATTTATCAAATCATTTCCTATCAAGGACATAAAAGCTCCTGGAACACCATGTCCCGTACAATCTACGGTAGCCACAATTACTTTTTCGCTTTGCTTTTCTATCCAATAAAAATCTCCCGAGACTATATCTCTAGGCAAGAAAAGAACAAAAGATTCGGGAAGGAGTTCTTCTACTTGCTCTGGAGTAGGAAGCATTGCTACTTGAATACGCTTTGCATAATTGATACTAGAAATAATATTATTATTCTGTTTTTCGATAATAAGATTTCGCTCATCAACTACCTGTTGCTGGGTCAATAACTCTTCGTTCGTTGAGCGAAGTTCGGCAGTGCGTAATTTTACCGTTTTTTCTAGCTCTTCGGCTTTCATTTTGATTCTTTTTGTTCTTGCAGCGACTATCCCCCAAATACTTCCACCTACTAAAAGAATTACCAAACCAATAAACCAAGGTGTTTCATAAATATGTGGTTTTACAACTACTTTTATACTTGCACCTTCGTTATTCCAAACACCATCATTATTAGCAGCAATAACTTGAAAGGTATATTTCCCATTTGGAAGGTTAGTATAAATCGCCTCTCTCTTATTATTTTTTGCTACCACCCAATCTTTATCAAAACCCTCTAATTTGTACTTAAACTTTACCTTTTCGGGCGCACGAAAACTAAGAGCTGTAAAATCAATGATTATACGCTGTTGTTCTGGTTTTACGATTACCTTTAAAGGTTCTAAAAGTGTTTCATCATCCAAAAGTACCTTTTGAACATAAACAGGTGGGCGACGAGAATTTATAGGTAAAAAATTGGGATTGATATGTAAAGCTCCATTATTTGTAGGAATCCAAATTATTCCTTCGGGAGAAAATAAAGATTGAGTTGCTCCTTTACATTGTTCGGAGCGCATTCCATCATTTTTGTCGTATTGTGTCCAATCTAAAATTATGTTTTCGCCTTCAGCTAAAGAATTAAGATCATTTTTTTTGATACGCAAGACACCTCTATTTGAAGAAAACCAAAGATAACCTTTATCATCTTCTACAATATCAAAAATAGTTTCATTCGGCAAACCATTTGAACCATCAAAAACAAATGCTTCTTTGTTTTTCCAGCGCACCAAACCAGCATTAGTAGCAAGCCAAACTACATTTTGTTTATCACAATGAACATTAAAAATAAGGTTGGTAGGTAATCCATTCTCAACAGTAAATAAATCAAATTTATTTCCATTTTCAACAGCTAACCCTCCATTATTTGTTCCTACCAAAAGGTTTCCATTATTATCTTCTGTTATAGACATCACAAAATCAGCCGTAAATCCTCTTTCCAAACCAACTTTATCAAAAATATCTGTGCCTGTTTTTTTGTCTTTTTTATATTCTACTAATCCTTCTCCTCTTGTTCCTACCCAAAAACGACCTTTTGTATCCTCATAGGTCAAGCGAAGTACATTAGTTGGTAGTCCATCCTTAGTAGTAAATAATTTTTCATTTCCGTTAATTTCTTTTTTCAGTAATCCATCATAAGTAACAATCCAAACTGTTGCTTCGCTATCCTGACGAATATTAAAAATTTCATTTCCATTAAGATTTGTTTTTAATGGATAATCGAAGACTTTATTTTGCTTAGAGTTTATTCGGTGAATAGTTCCATTACTTGTCCCTACCAAAACATCTGTTTTATTATATGCTCCTATCGAATTAACAGCAGGATGAGCAAGTCCTTCACGAACAGTATAATTTATAAATTTTCCATCACGCAGACGACAAAGTCCGTGTCTAGCTGTCGGAATCCATAAATCTTCTTCTTGGTCTAACCAAATTGAACGCACATCATCAAATGCTTCATCTGTTTCGGTGGTTAGGAGTTCTATTTCTTTTGACAAAACATTATGACGATAAATATTATTACGAGTAACAATCCAAAAATTACCTGCTGGATCAAATCTCATATCGTGGATTCGTTCTTCAGCTAATTCTGGAAATTTTCTAACAAACTTTTCGTTTTCATACTTCAAAACTCCATCATATGTTCCTGCCCAAATTGTTTTTTTCTTATCTAAATATAATTTTAATGTACGAGCATTTTCTACTTCAGATTCTACCTTTAAAAGTCTATTATTCTCTAAGGTCAAAACGCCTTGCTTTCTTGTTGCTAACCAAAACTTACCTCTAGGGTATTCTAAAATATCATAAATAGACTCAGAAGATAACTCTTTTGAGAGAATAGGCGAAAATTTTTGTTTCTTTATGTCATAAATAAATAAGCCACTAGAGCGAGTTCCTATATACGCCGAATCACTATTATCTAAAACATGGATAGCTTCAATATATTCACTCTCTAATCCGTGCGATTTGAATACTCCATTTTTATAACTAATCAATCCACTTCCTTGTGTTCCTATCCAAAGTGTGCTGTCCTTACTTTCTGACAGACGAGTAACGTTGTTTGTCTTTAAAACATCTGTTGTATTTTTGGTATATAAATCAAATGTGTTTCCATCGAAACGTAAAAGCCCATCATAACTCCCAATCCATAAATAGCTATCTTTGGTTTGAATGAGTTGTAGAAGCGTTCCTGAAGGCAGTCCTTTTTCGCTATCCCAAACATCTATTAAAAATTGAGAAAGCTGTTTTTTGGGGTCAAAAGGGACATGTTTGTTTTGTTTTTGTGCATTGAGGACAAGTGAGACACAAAAAAACAGGAGTAAAAAAAATCCTTTCAATAAAAATTTATTAAAAATAAAACTATGTTTTAATTTCTCTTGTAATTTTTTCACAGGGAAAGTAGTCTAAAGGAAGTATAATTTTGAGCATAAATATGAATATAATCATTACAAAAATAACATTTTTTTTGGCTTATCAAGAATTTATTTTGATTAAATTGTATAGATAGATACGTCAGCCTTGTAGAGCAGACCGTTTGTAGTCAATAGATTTAGTTTTTAATAGACAGTCTGCCCTTTAGGACTGACCTATTTAGTAAAATACCTAGTAGTATGCTTTTTTATTTTAATTTGTGTAGCTTGTTTTATCAAAAAACCAAAAGCAGTATGATAATTGATTTTTAGATAACATTATTCTCTGCTCATTTTCTAATTACTCTATAAAAAAATCGTATGAAAAATCAGTATTCTTCAAAATTATATCTAATTGGATATTTATTCCTTTTTTTTGGCATTACACATATTACTTTTGCTCAATCTAAAAAGCAATCATTTTATAAAGATGGTTCATTAAAAGCAGAGGGAAAAGAAATAAAAGGGAATAAAGAAGGCTATTGGTTTTTATATTATCCAGATGGAACTACGATGGCTTTTGAGAAATACCAATATAACAAGCTCAATGGGACTTCGAAGTATTATTCGCCAAATGGAAAACTAGAACGTAAAGAAATTTGGATAAATGGAATGTTGCAAGATTCAGCTTTTTTTTATTATCCTAATGGACAACTAAAGCGAACAGGTATTTATCGTGATGGAGCTTATGAAGGACTGTGGTTATCTTATTATGAAGATGGAACACTTGCAAGAAGAGTATTTTACACAAAAGGACAATTAGACGGACTGGTAGAAGAGTATTTTACAGATGGAAGTCTGATACAATCAGGAACATACAAGGACGGAAAAAAGCAAGGCTCTTGGACGTATTACGACGAAAATGCAATTGTGATAAGTAGAGGAGTTTATAAAGAAGGTAAAAAAAGTGGGTATTGGATTCATTACGATGAGCAAGGAAAACCAAAATATGAAGGAAAATACGAAAAAGGAAAAGTAACTGGAGACTGGTTTTATTACAAAAAAGGAAAACGAAAAACAATCAAAAAGAAAAAACTACCTATTGAAGATCTAGAGTATGAGGAGGAAACTGGGAGCTAGAAATTGGATATTAGGACATGGGAACTGGGAACTGGGAACTGGAAATTTGTATTTATCCTAACTCCCAATTCCTACTTTCCATGTCCTAAGAAATTAATCTATCCACTTAAATTTATAACCTGCACTTGTATCTGGTTTCATTCTTTCAGCTACACGCAAAAGACGAGCAGGAAGCTTCATGATATAATCTCTTGCTTTTTCTCCAGTATCATTGAGGTCTTTTAGGTCAGCAATATTCCATTTTTTGATAAGCACTTCCATAATATCTACATAATCTTCGGCTGTATAAACTCCCAAACGTTGAGCGCAATCAGAAAAATGCTTGAATGTCTCGCCTACTTTCCCACCAATTTCACGTAAATAATGCGCTGGCATAACGATTTTTTTACGCATCATATCCTCAAATGCAAAAAGCATTTCGTTAGGGTCGACTTCCAAAATCTTCTCTACAAATGACATATACGCATACGCATGACGATATTCATCAGCAGCTACCATACTACACATTTTTTCTAAATCAGAGTTATCGTGAGTTCCTGCAAGTTGAGCAACTCTTTTATGGGAAATGTTAGTCGCTAGTTCTTGAAAAGAAGTATAAACAAAATTACGGTAAGGGTCAGTTGCTGTTCCAATATCAAAACCATCAGCAATCAAATGTTGAGTAGAAATTTCTACTTGTTTCATGTTTACTCTCCCTGAAAGATAGAGATATTTATTGAGTAAATCTCCATGACGATTTTCTTCGGCTGTCCATCCTCTAATCCATTTTGTCCAAGGACTTTCTTTATCCCCTTGATTTACACCTTCTACATCCATTAGCCAAGATTCATAGGTTGGTAATGCTTCTTCCGTTATCATATCACCTATCAGAACAATCCAAAAATCATAAGAAAGCTCTCTAGCACGTTCTTGAAGGTCTTTTACTTTATCAAAAAAATCTAATTTAGAAGCATCAGGTAACAAATCAGAAGGTTGCCAATTTACATCAATAGGACGCAAGAATTTACTATTCATTTTTTCCACGTAGCTTTCTAAGTGCTGCATGACTTCCAAACGAGAAGGGGAAAGGGTTAAGATATTATTCATATGCTATTTTTTTATACCAATTTTTATAAAATCTATACTCAAATATATTTGTATAGAATCAAATCGATAAATTATTTATTTGATTGTATGTATTTGTGTGTGTTTATTTTGACTTGCAAGATACAAATTTAATAAGCACAAAACACTATTGAAAGTAGGTTTCCTTCTTGATTCTTAGTATTTTTTATTGTAAAAACTGACTTTTGAATTTTTGAAAATGACTCTTTTATTTCAAATTCTCATAAAAATAAAGCTCTTTCTTTTCGATTAATTCGGGATGAAGTATCTTTATAAAATCTTCTAATATTTTATCTGGAAAAGCTACTCCACTCTCAAAATAATCATTTCCACCACTTTTTAACTGTCTTTTATTGTGATTAAATACATTTTTATTCTTGACAGACTTAAAAGAAACAAAACGCCTGTCCGAACTAATAAGCTGATTCATGTTCTTCCAATCACTCGCATGAAACCAATAATCTGCTTGTTCAGCCTTGTCATAAACCGACTCTATGGCTAAAGGAGAAGCTCCTGTTCCTTCCAAATCATTCCATAAATAAATTGCTCCTGCATCTTTGGCAAACTGTGCTACATAACTTTCTCCATTAGGCATAAACCACGTTTCATTATACCATGCATTAAAAAAAAGTGTGGGTTTATTTTCTTTTTTTATAGTTGCAGTTAGGTTTTTGAGGGAATCGTAATTGCTTTTTACTTGATTAAAAATTTCGGCTGCTTTTTCTTCTTTTTCAAACAAAACACCAAAGAACTTTATCCATTCAGCTTGAGCAAGAGGCGAACTTTCTAAGGTTTCATTACAAATAATAACTGGCAAACCAAGTTCTTTCATTTTTTGTTGTGTGTTGCTCGTTCCTCCATATAAAGAAGCATCATACGTAAAAATTGCATCAGGTTCTAAGCTGACCAGACCTTCAAAGTTTACTCCAGAGCCATCATCATTCCCAACTTCTTTAATTTTTCCTGCATCTAAATTCTTTCTAATTTCTTCATTCGAAACATACTTTGCACCCACAAAACCTATTAAATTATCTACATTTTCTAAGAGAGAAATAAAAGTAGCGTATTTTGTTGAGCGTGAAACGATACGCTTTAAAGGAATTTGAAGGGCAACGTCATACTCTAAATCTGTTTTTGGTTTGGTTTCTCCTTTATAAAGTAAATACCGTTGTTGTACAGTTGCATTTTTATCATAAACCTCTAAAATTTTGAAATTTGGATAAGAATAAGAATTAAATTGAGTTGCATGAGCAAGAAAAAGAGAATCAGTAGGAATCTGTGTGCTTTGCCATTCAATAGCTGATTCATCTTCTTTTTCTTTGTCTGTCATTTTATCAGAACTACAAGAAAAAAGAAGTAGAAAGAGGATAGAATAATAAAAAGGATAGATTTTCATGGTAATATTCTTACGAATTTTAGTTTTAAAAACTCCAAAGAACGGAAAATTTAGTGATTAGAAAAAGTATAGTAACCATTCTTAATTTTTGTACCTTTGATTTTTTCTACTCTAATCCCATTACTTATGTATTATCTTGATTTTATGTTTTTTCATATAACTACAATTATTTTCGTTTTTTTTATTGGAATAATTTTATTAGTTGTTAAAAGAGGAACAAAAGTTTATAAAATATTTGGAAAGGTTTATATAATTTTGATGGTAATTGTAACAATAATCACACTATCCATACCTACTGTGGTCGAAGAAAGGTTATTTAATCATTTTGGTTGGGTTCACTTGTTTAGTTTATTAGTTCTTTATACTGTTCCTATAACCTATCTTTCTATAAAAAAAGGAAATATCAAAGTACATAGAAGAAAAATGATTTTGCTGTATTTTGGTGCATTAGCTGTTGCATTAGTTTTTACTTTTTCGTCAGTTATGTTTTATGAAACCTTTTTTGAGGAACAATGGATTCACTGTTCTTAGCTCCTATGAATTAGAGTAAATAATTAGGCTTTTTGAAACTTTTTTTTGAATTTTGATGGTTAAATATAATATCGTTGGTGGAGACACCAACAACAAAAAAATAATATATAGTTATTTCATCCCACTAATAATTAATCGTTAATAACTAATTACTAAAAAATGTCTCGTATTCTCACAGGTATTCAGTCTTCTGGTCGTCCACATTTAGGAAATCTTTTGGGCGCAATCTTACCAGCTATTGAGCTTTCAAAAAAAGCAGGTAATGATTCTTATTTTTTTATTGCTGATTTGCATTCTCTCACTACGGTAAAAGATGCCGAAACGAGAATTCAAAATACAAATGCTGTAGCTGCTGCGTGGCTGGCTTTTGGTTTTGATATAGAAAAAAATACATTCTATCGTCAGTCAAGAATCCCAGAAGTAACCGAACTTGCGTGGCATTTATCGTGTTTTACGCCTTTTCCTATGCTTGCCAATGCACATTCTTTCAAAGACAAATCTGATGTTTTGTCTGATGTAAATGCAGGTCTTTTTACGTATCCAGTTTTAATGGCTGCTGATATTTTGCTTTATGATGCCGAATTTGTTCCTGTTGGAAAAGACCAAATCCAGCATTTAGAGATTACTAGAGATATTGCTTCAGCTTTTAATAATAAATATGGAGAAATATTCGTAATGCCAGAAGTTAAGGTAGATGAGCAAATAATGACAATTCCAGGGACAGACGGACGTAAAATGAGTAAATCGTATGGAAATACTATTGATATTTTCTTACCTGAAAAGCAACTCAAAAAACAAGTTATGTCTATCGTAACAGACAGCACACCGTTAGAAGAACCAAAAGATACAGCAACTTGTAATGTCTTTGGATTGTATAAATTATTAGCTTCTGAAAGTGATTTGGACACAATGAAGCAAAATTATGCAGGTGGAAATTATGGCTA
Organism: Bernardetia sp. ABR2-2B; assembly: GCF_037126435.1. Taxonomy (GTDB): domain Bacteria; phylum Bacteroidota; class Bacteroidia; order Cytophagales; family Bernardetiaceae; genus Bernardetia. The sequence goes on from NZ_CP147020.1 coordinate 1,402,767, forward strand.
CGGACATGCAAAAAAAGCTCTTTTGGAACTTATTTTGGATAAATATAAAACTGAAAGAGAAACTTTTGATAAACTAATGGCAGATGAAAAAGAACTTGACAATAAACTCAAAATAGGAGAAGAAAAAGCACGAAAAGTGGCTTTTGAGGTTTTACAGAAAGTTAGGAAGCAGTTGGGATTTGCGTAAATTAAATGATTTTGATTTTTTAATGAAAAAAAGTGTAATTTATAAATATAAATACACGCTACAAGCCGAATGCATATTGCTGGGCTACTTTTTCTTGTGAGCGACAGCTAGGGAGTGATGGCTGGGGTTTATCAAAAAAAATATGAGTGATAAAAAAAAATACATATTGGTTGGATTAATTTTTTTTCTAACCATTTCTGCCACAAAAAAGTCTGAAAGTAATACCTTTAGTAATTATTTGTTAGATGGTTACTTAATACAATTAACCACAAAAAATGAAAAACAGGCGTTATCTAAAATAGGACTTTATCCCTTTCGTTGTTTCTTTTTAAGAAAAAAACAGTTTGAATATATAGTTCAAGAAAAGCAATTTGACTTGTTAGATAAATATATATACAAACAAAAGATAGAATTATCAACATATCAAAGTTATACAGATTATGAATGTACTTGTAATGATGATAGCACTAAACTATATTTTGAAGACTATATTCCAATAACAAATCATAAAAATATAAACAAATTTAATGAAGTTACACAAAAACTAGATGATCCATATAAGGATACACCTATATATAGAGTAACAAGAATAAAATCCTATATGTATTCTTGTAATGAACTTAGTTATAGGTATATAAATTATGGGCAAGACTCTGTATATTTTTTATCTGATATATTATATCAATCTAAAATGAGTAATCAAGATAGTATATTGATGCATAATTTGATTAATGATTGGAATTTTTAGATTAGCCGTTAAGCGTTGTCTATGACTACGATTTATCATTATGGCAAATCTTCAGATTTGTGAGGATAAGGTATTGGTATTTTTATACTTACTTGAAAACATAAATCTGAAGATTTATATAACTGATAGGTCTTAGTTACAAACTAAGCCCAACAATGGAGAAAAATATGTTGAACCAATAAAAAAAGTTGATGCAAATACAGGATTGGAAATTCAAGAGTAGTGTTATTATAATTTTTGTATTCGTTTTGGTAAACTTTAAGGTTTTAGGACAAAACTGCAAATCATTTTCTGACAAAGAGAGTGGTGATTCAATTCTTGTTTGTATAGACTCACTCGGAAATGATTTTTTTCATATATCTATACGTAATGATCAAGTTTTAGAAACATTATTTAGTTCTATTGACCTTAAAGTAGTCAAAAATACACTTTTTTACAGAAGCAGACTAGATAGTGTCATTATAGACACGTTATATTCATTTGATAATCCAAAAGATTTCGACGTCATCTACAGATCAGAAACTCTTCAAAAAGTTAAGCCTAGTTTTATACCACAAGGCGTCTTCTGTTTTGATGGTTTAGATGGAAATATTGATATGACTAGTCCTACACCAGTAAAACTCACACACATTGATGATGATAATGTAACTCCACTGTCTTTTTCAATTTATACAAATGATGATGATTATATTTACAACATTACTATCGACTTAAAACAAGGTTTTTTGAGTTTTCTATATTTTTCGAGTGAAAGTCTTAATTATACATCATATACCCATCCATCATATATCCTAACCGAGCGTAGAATGAAAAAATAAATTGTTAAGCGTTGTCTGCAACTACGATTTATTAGTTTGATAAATCTTCATATTTGCGAGGGTAAGGTGTTTTTATATTTACTTGATAACATAAATCTGAAGATTTATATAACTGATAGGTCTTAGTTACAAACTAAGCCCAACAACAGAAAAAGGCAGCAGAAGGGCAAATGAAAGACAAATAGAACTTAAATTTTATTTACTTTTTTACAAAAAAAACATGTATTACTTTTTTTTATTTATAATTCCTATTTTAATTTCATTTTTTGCGATTTATCTTGCAAAAGATAGTAAAATTATTAATTATATATTAAAATTTTTAGTTTGTTTTTCAATTCTACTTTTCACCTACATAATTATTCTTGGACTTGTTACTAAAACAACAATGCTTAGTAGTTATTTTGAAAACTTTGATAAATATCCTTCTTTAATTCTTTCTGAGTTTTTTATGGAAACTTTATTTAATGTCATCATTCCCATAGGTATTTTGCTGATATTAATTAAAATTTTTAATAAAATATTCAAAGGCTAATATTGGTTTTTCCAGTTCGGAGTAGTGTTCAAAAAGTAAAATAAAATTGTTAAGCGTTGTCTATGACTACGATTTATCAGTTTGGCAAATCTTAGATTTGCAAGTTGAAAATAAAAGTCTAAGACTAACAACAAATCCCTATCGACAAAAGACCAATAATAGCATTTCTTTTTTAAAAGATAATGCTTTTTATTTTTTGAATTATGACTTGATTTTTAATAGAAATTTCAAACAAAAACGGCTTAGAATAGCTCTGTATTTCCAAAATTGCCTTATTCGCACTATATTTGCATATTATTTTTCCGACTTTTAATAAAAAATAGAGAATCTTATTTTTACAATTTCTATTTTGAGTATGCCCTTTAAAAGAAATTGAACCATAATTTTAAGATTAAAATTACAAAAAAAGTAATAATTTAAAGTTATTAATGTATAATTTAGTAATTAAATAGAATTGATTAAAAAGTCGCTACATCAACCATTAACTAAAAGATATAACGTGGATTTATTCGAAAAATTAAAAACAAATCGTGGCCCTTTAGGTCAGTTTTCTTCTATTGCACACGGCTATTTTGCTTTCCCAAAGTTGGAAGGCGAACTCAAGCCTCGCATGAAGTTTAGAGGAAAAGAAGTATTGACGTGGAGTTTGAATAATTATTTAGGACTTGGAAATCACCCAGAGGTTCGTAAAGCAGACACAGAAGCTACAAAAGATTGGGGTCTTGCTTACCCAATGGGTTCACGTATGATGTCTGGAAACTCAAACACAATAGAAGAATTTGAATCACAACTTTCAGACTTTGTACAAAAAGAAGATACTTTTATATTGAATTATGGCTATCAAGGAATTATGTCTGTTGTAGATGCTCTCCTTGACCGTAAAGACGTAGTTGTTTATGATTCTGAATCACACGCTTGTATCTTAGATGGACTTAGAATGAGCCTTGCCAAACGTTATGTTTTTCCTCACAATAATATCGAAAATTGTGAAAAGCAATTAGAAAGAGCGACTAAATATGTAGAAAATACAGGAGGAGCAATTTTGGTAATCACAGAAGGTGTCTTTGGAATGCTTGGCGACCAAGGTAAATTAAAAGAAATTGTTGAGCTTCGTAAAAAATATAACTTCCGTATGCTTGTAGATGATGCTCATGGCTTCGGCACAATGGGCGAAACAGGAATCGGAACAGGAGAAGCACAAGGCGTTCAAGATGAAATTGATATTTATTTCTCTACATTTGCCAAATCTATGGCAAGTATTGGAGCGTTCGTTTCAGGTCCAGAAGACGTAATTAATTATTTGCGTTATAATATGCGCTCTCAGATTTATGCCAAAACATTGCCTATGCCACTTGTAGTAGGTAATATGAAACGTTTGGAAATGCTTCGTACTATGCCAGAGCTAAAGGACAATCTTTGGAAGGTCGTACGTGCGCTTCAAGACGGATTGCGTGAAAATGGATTCAATATCGGAGAAACAGATTCGCCAGTTACACCCGTATTTTTGAGTGGTGGAAATAATGAAGCAGGTAATCTTATCATTGACCTTCGTGAAAATTATTTTATTTTCTGTTCAGTCGTGATTTATCCAGTTGTTCCTAAAGATGTAATTATGCTTCGTCTTATTCCGACGGCAGCACATACATTAGAAGACGTAAATCAAACTATTGAGGCATTCAAAGCTGTTTCTGATAAGCTCAAAAATGGAGTTTATGCAAATAACGAAATTAGTGCTGCCATCTAATATAATTGGTATTTATCTATTACTATTCTTATTTTCCTAAAATTAGGATTTATAGTATATTTATTTACTAACTAATTGCTTTTCAAGTTGTTAAGCTATTATTTAGTTATCAAAAATAAAAAAAACAATTTTCTATTTGAGAAATATATAACTAAAATCAAAAAAAAACACCTCAAAACGCTGTTTTTGATAGTTTTGTTAGTATATTGTCCCTTAAATAGAGCTATAAAGGCATTTTGCCTTATGTTCATTTTGCTTTTAAAAGCATTTTTTAAAATTAAATTTATAACCTTCAATTTACTTTTCACTATGGGTCGTTATCAAGAAGTCGAAGACTTAATTACAGCATTAAAAGAAGATTTTTCTAAATTCTACGATAAAGAAAATCAAGCAGCAGGAACTCGTATCCGTAAAGGAATGCAAGAACTTAAAAAAGTTGCTCAAGAAATCCGTACTGAAGTACAGGAAACTAAAAACAAACGTACTGAAGCTGCTAAAAAGTAATTTTTACTTTAAAGAAACTTCTTTACTCTTGTTATGAGAAAAACCATTTCTATTTTTTATAGAAGTGGTTTTTTGTTTTGGGTTTTCTAATGCACCTTTTCATCTTCCAAACTATCATCAGCATCAAGTTCTAGGGTAGCATGATGAACAGAATGGTGTAGAAGTTTGTGCCTAATTACTAATTTTAGTCGTTCCCAACGTTGGAGTGGTGTTTCTATATTATTATTTTCAAAAATATATTTCTTCAAAACGATATGAACAGTTAGTGCATTTTCTGTGCTACTCAATGCCCAAACATGCATGTGATGAACAGTTTCTATTTCCTCTATTTCTAAAAGAGATTCTTTTATTTCTTTTATTTTTATGCTGCTCGGAACACCATCTAAGACTAAACGAATACTTTCATTAAAGAGATTCCAAGTCGAAATCAAAACAACAACTGCAATTACAAGACTAATAATAGGGTCTATAATTGTCCACCCTGTAAAATAAATAATCGTTCCTGCGACTACTACTCCCACCGAAACGAGCGCATCAACAAGCAAATGTAGAAAAGCCCCTTTTACATTAATATCATCTTTTTGTCCTTTAAAAAATAAAAAAGCAGAAACTGTATTTATCAAAACGCCAATTGCAGAAACTACAATAATCGTTGTGCCAGTCAAAGAAGAAGGAGTTGTAAAACGTTCAATGGCTTCATAAATAATCCCTCCAGCCACAGCCACAAGCAAAACCGAATTGATAAGAGAAGCCAACAAAGAAGCTTTTTTGAATCCGTACGTATAACTCAAAGTAGCCGTTTTTTTAGCAAGTTTCATTCCTATAAGAGCCAAAATAAGACTTCCCACATCGCTCAAATTATGAGTTGCATCTGATAAAAGAGCCAAAGAATTGGTAGAGTATCCATAAACAAACTCAATAACTGTAAAAATAATATTGAGAATAATACCGATATAAAAGGCTGAATTGATATTTTCCAAACTTTTAGGAGCATGTTCGTGGCTATGTCCTGTATGATTATGAGTGTGTGAGTGTGACATAAATTGAAGTTTAAAAAAATGGAATAAAGTATATTATACTCTCAAAAGTAAAAAATAAGCAGCGCAATTTTGTTACATTGATGTTATATTAATAGAATTTGGCTTAATTTTGTTGATTATCTATTTTTAGTTTTGATATTACTTTTTCCCTTCTAATTCTTTGCTAATGACTATTTTTTTACGTTTATATTCTGTTTTTGAAAATCATATTCTCAAAAACTCTGTTTTCAGTTTTCTTTTTCTATTTTTATTATTTTATTCTTTTGAAGGAGTTGCTCAATTTTCGACGATTTTAGAGGGAAAAATAGCTCCCGCTTCTTCATACGAATTAGTCATAGAATATCAATACCAGTATTTGACATATCAACCCAAAAGACAACTTCTTACGACAAATGAAAAAGGAGAGTTTAATTTTACTATTCCTCTAAAAAAATCTACTTGGATTTTGTGGAAATGTAAAGATAAACAAGGGCAAGTTTATCTACACGTAGGGGATAGCTTGAATATGCAAGTAGAATTAGGAGCTTTACCTTATGGAACAAAATTCTCTGGATTGGGAGCTGCCGAAAACAACTTTCTGCAAAAATGGGAAATAGAGTTTGGTAATAGTTTGAAAAGTGCTTTGTATCCAAAGAAATATAAAAACTTAAATGAAAAGAACTTTAAAAATGAAGTAGAGAAATTACGTAAAAATCAGTTCAAATTATTAGAGGAAACGATAGGAAAAAAACCTCTTTCAGATGATTTTATTTTAGCAATGGAACAAAAAATCACTTATGAAAATGCAAATCATTTGGCAGAATATTCTGTTTTACATGCTTTTCTGAATGACAAAGCCCCACAGGTTTTGTCTAAAGAATATTACTCTTTTTTTGAAGAGACGATTATTCAAAGTCCTTCTGCACTCAATCAACCTGCTTATTTGCGTTTTTTGAGGAACTATTTAGAATTTCGTTATACTCAATCTCATAAAGAAACATCTCTAAAAGCCTATTCAGATTTGTATTATCCATTTCTTTTCGAAATCACAGAAAATGAACTTTTAGGAAGCGTACAGGCTCATGCACAGGCTATCTTGATTATGGAATTAATTCAATTAAAAAATAAGCAAGGAAATGAAGATGTATATAAAAACTACCTTGAAAAATATTTAGAGAAACATAAAGAAGACAAATCAGCTTCTATTCTGAATCAATTTGTAGAGAAAATCGAGAAAATACAAGTGGGAAAACTAGCTCCTAATTTTTCGTTACAAGATATAACTGGCGCAACTATAAAACTATCTGACTTTAGAGGAAAAATAGTTTACTTATTCTTTAGTTCATTAGAGAATGAATTTACAGAAAATCATTTACAAGGTTTTGAATATCTCAATAACCAACTAGATAATCAAACTGAAAAAAAATCAAATGAAGTAGTTTTCCTTTGGGTTCAAACATCAAAATTAACTTCTTCAATTTCAAATAAAAAAATAGAAGAGAAATTTAAAAAATTGAATATTACCTCCTTAGCTTGTTATTTTTCGGATACTTTAGGATATAATCTGAATGGTTTGCCAACAGCTTTTTTGATAGACAAGAAAGGTAAATTAGCTTATTCTACAACAAAACTTCCTTCTGATGTAGGGCTGTTAGAAGATATTAATTATTTATTGAATAACCGTTAAACACTCTCAATATTAGCTGTTCTAATAAGTTTTTCTTTATCTAAAATTTTGATTTGTTTTCCCTTTAATTCTATAATTTTGTCAGTATTAAGCTCTGAAAGATAGCGAATAGCACTTTCGGTAGCCGTTCCGACAAGATTTGCTATTTCTTCTCTGCTCAACCGAACATCAATGATTTGTGGTTTTTCTTTATCTTGATAGCGACTATGAAGTAATAAAAGCACTTCTGCAAGACGTTCTCTAACTGATTTTTGCATCCAGTTTGTGAGACGTTTTTCCATATCTTGCGTGTCATGTGCCATTATTTGCATCATTTTTCTAGGAAAATCTTTATTTTCATCTAGCAGTTCTGAAAAGGTAGACGTTGGTAAAAAACAAACCACAGCATCATCTAAAGCTTCTGCCGAAACGTTATAAGGCATTTGACTAAGAAGCGAATTATAACCCAAAACATCACCACCAGAAACTATTTTGACAATTTGTTCTTTTCCATCAATTCCCAACTTTGTCAGTTTTACTTTTCCTTCATAAATACAATGTATGCCAATAGCACGAGAACCTTCAGAAAATAGATTTTGTCCTCGTTTGTAAAAATTGCAGCCTTTATTAACTGAAATAGTTTCGACTTCTTCTTCTGACAAATCACAAAAAACCGATGCTGTACGCTTGGGGCAAGTTTCACATTTTGGAAATTCAATTGTCTTCTTTCTCATATATTGGTTCAATTTTAGTCTTTGTTTCAATTTGTTTCTAAAATAGACAATAAAAGATGAAACTTCAAGCTACAATTTTCAGTTCTAGTATATTTCTACACAAAAAACTTGATACTTTAATATACTACTTTGTAGAAGGCAGAATATTGAAGTATCAAGTTGTTAAAACTAATCTTATAAATACTTATTAAAAGTTATCATGGTTTGTTACAGGTAGTTTAGACATCTTGTCTGAACATAAGAAAACAGCCATACTACTAGACATTTTTACTAAATAGGTCAGTCCCAAAGGGCAGACCATTTATTGAAACTAGAAACACACAAAATATCACTACAAACGGTCTGCTCTACGAGGCTGACCTACATGAAAATAAAGAACCAATAGCTTTTGTATAGTAGTATGGAAAACAGCCTTTATTTATCTCAGTCAGTTTGGAAGACTGATATACAAAAAAAACTGTGATAACGCTCATTCTAACAAAAAACAAAATGAACTTACTGAAAATTGTCCAAAGTTTAGAAAACAAAACAGACCAAAAACGTTTTGAGTTTATCATTGATTTCTTGACAGAAAATGAAATAAAATATCAAATTCATAATTATAAGACAGGAAAAAATATAATTATCAAGACAAATGAAAACGGAGAAACAGACAAGCCTTATATCGGAATAAGTTCGCATTTTGATGTTGTTCCTAATTCGGGTGGCGCAAATGATAATGCAACTTCGATAGCTGTTTGTTTAGATATTTTAATGAAGATAAAAAACGAACTAAATAGAAATCCTTCTTTTTTAGAAAATCTAGATTTTGATATAACTGTTTTTATTTTTGATGAAGAAGAAAGACAGCTTTTAGGTTCAAGAGCTTATGTAATGGAATATGGAAGACAAGAAATACGAAAAGGAAAACTAATTGGGCTTATAAATCTTGAAATGTTGGGACAGGGAGACAAATTAGCACTTTGGAATTTAGAGAACGCTATAAACGGGAGCAAAAATAAGGAAACAAGAAAATTACTAAAAACATTAGAAAAAACAGCCAAAGAGAATGGTATTTTCACAAAACGTTTTGATAAAATTGTTACTAATTCGGCAGACCACGTTAGTTTCAGACACGCAAAACTTCAAGATGCCTTTACCATTACATCTATTTCTCAAAAGGATATAGATATTTCTTACCAGTATTACGAAGCACAAGAAAAGGGAGAGAGTTTTTTCAAATTAGAAGAAATTATAAGTCAAGCTCCTATTTTTGAGCATTATCACAAACCAAGCGATGTGAGTGAACATTTAAATGAAAGAAGTATGCAAAGAGTGTCTGATTTAATTTGGGAAACATTACAGAATTTTTGAATAGGAAAATATTGTAACTGATTAGCGAGAGATTTATATGATTAAATATAAGATAACACAACTGAAACTGACTCAATAAATTAAAATCTTATTTACAAATAATCTTATTTTTTAGAGTATATTTGTTTTAACTTAGAAGTTGTTTAAGAATGGGTTTTATAGGTATGTTTGTTGGTGTCGCTTCGCTAAAACACCAACAAAAGCAGTGTTATTTTTCCTTAGAACTGGGTTTGCAACCCAAGTCTAAGAAAAAACGAGTATTCTTAAACAGCTTCTTAGTATCTATAAACTCTTGATTTTTCATTTCAAAATTTTCCAAAAAACTTACTAGTAATTGATTACAACCAAACTCCCAAAAGTAGGCACAACTATTTTTACTGTCATGTCTGCACTTGCTCAAAAACATAATGCAATCAATCTTTCACAAGGTTTTCCTGATTTTAAAGTCAATGAAAATTTGGTAAAAGAAGTAACAAAGGCAATGAATAGTAATTTTAATCAGTATGCTCCAATGGCTGGTTTTATGCCTTTACGTGAACAAATTGCTCAAAAAACAGAAAAAATCTATGCCATCTCTCCAAACCCTGATACTGAAATTACGGTTCTTTCGGGAGCTTCGGAGGGAATTTTTGCTGCTATTGCTGCCACAGTTAGAGAAAATGACGAGGTAATTATTTTCGAACCTGCCTATGATTTGTATGTTCCTGCTGTTGAGCTTCAAGGTGGAGTTGTAAGGCATGTTTCTCTATCTGCACCTAGTTTCAGACCCGATTTTGAACAGCTCAAACGTATTATTTCTCCAAAAACTCGTTTGATTGTCTTCAATACGCCACACAATCCAACAGGAACAACATGGACGAGAGAAGATTTGAAAACTCTGGATTCGCTTTTAGAAGGAAGCAATATTTTGGTTATTAGTGATGAGGTATATGAGCATCTTGTTTTTGATAATCAGAAACATCAAAGTGTTCTTTCTTACCCAAACCTAAGAAAACGTTCATTTGCTGTTTTTTCGTTTGGCAAAACTTTTCATGCAACAGGCTGGAAAGTAGGTTATGTGATTGCACCCAAAGAACTTACTGCTGAACTTCGAAAAATTCATCAATATATTACTTTTAGCACCGTTACACCAATTCAAGTTGCGCTATCAGAGTTTTTGAAAGAGGAAGAAAATTACATTCATTTAGCTCAATTCTATCAAGAAAAAAGAGATTATTTATGTAAACTTTTAGCTCAAACTAATTTTACTTTCACTCCCACTCAAGGAACTTATTTTCAGCTCGTAGATTATTCTAAAATATCTGACCAAAAAGACACTGATTTTGCCATTTGGCTAACTGAAAATATAGGTGTTGCAAGTATTCCTATTTCTCCTTTTTATCAAAATTCAACTAATAATTCAGCCAAAATACTACGTCTTTGCTTTGCAAAAAATAATGAAACATTAGAAAAAGCTGTGGAGAAATTGGGTAAACTATAAATAATTTGCGCTCTTAAATCGCCAAATCATCTTCAATAGATTCTGTTTTTTCTTTGTTTTGTCTAGCCAATACGGCAAAGCCAAAGGTAAGAACACCAACACGTCCTACAAACATCAAACAGATAACTATTATTTTCCCTGCATTACTTAAATCTCCAGTTATCCCCATACTTACACCTACTGTACCAAGTGCAGAAGCTGTTTCAAAGACTATTTTATCTAAAGAATGAACTTCTGTAAAAGAAAGTAGAAAAGTTGCTAAGAAAATAATGCTCGTATAAAGAATAAACGTAGAAGTAGCTACATAAAGCCTTTCAAAAGGAATTGTTCTGTTTAAAAAATTGATGCGCTTATCTCCTCTCAATCTACTCCAAAGGATAGAAAGCATAGCCGTAAGTGTCGTAATTTTCATTCCTCCTGCTGTTCCAGATGGAGAAGCTCCTACATACATCAAAAAAACAGTTAAAACAATCATAGGCATTGCCAAACTCCCCAAAGGAATTGTATTAAACCCTACGGTTGTCATGGCAGTCATAGCTTGAAAAAAAGAAGCAAGTAATCGTTTATCCCAAGGAAGCGACATTACCAAAGGTTCAGCAAAATAGAAAAATAGTGTTCCTGCTGAAAGAAGAATAGCAAAACCATAGAAAATAATTTTTGTGGTAAATGTTATTTTGTCGGACTTTCCTCTTATTCTGTTCCAAATATCTGTAACCACAATAAAACCCATAGAACCCGTGATGGCAAGAATAGAAATGACAACATTTATAAAAACATTATCTCTCATAGACTCAAAACTATCTCCAAAAAGAGCAAAACCAGCCGTACAGAATGCCGAAACACTATGATAAATACCACTCCATAGTGCTTCTCCAAATTCCATCCCTTGATTCATGAAAGAAATCATAAAACAAACTGCTCCAAAGGTTTCCATGATAATGGTAAAAAATATAACAGAGGGAATAAAATCTTGAATCATGAAACCTTTTGGTAACGCAAATGAAGCGTTTACCATTTTCTCATGCCAAGGTGTGATTTTTCTAGTCGTAGAAAGTAGATAATAAGTTGTCAAAGACATATAGCCAATTCCTCCTACTTGAAAGAGAAGCATAATTACAAACTGTCCTCCAATATTATACGAATCGAAGACGCTAATCGTAACAAGTCCAGTAGTGGAAACAGCAGAAGCAGAGATGAAAAGATTATCTAAAAAACCTGTATCTTGTTTATGTAGAAATGGCAAACTCAAAAGCAACCAACCCAGTAAAATATATGCCAAAAAACCTAGCATAATATTGAACTGAGGTGATTTGCTATCTCTCAAATATTGATAGTAAAAAAATACACTCTTCATTTTGAATCAAATAAAAATGATAGTTAAAAAAATGAATAAATCTGTCTAATAAGTAAAAAGTGTTCTAAAATGTTTATGATTTATTAAATTATTATTCGATAACTTACTCTTTTATTGCCATCATAAGTCCATCACGCAAAGGTAAAAGCATACTAAAAGTACGATTGTCTATTTTATTTTTTTTGTTATACTCTATTAATGCCCTAGTATCTTTATCATTTTTCTTTAGTTCTGAATCATCTTTTAATACTTTACCACTCCAAAGTACATTATCAGCTATTATAATTCCTCCTTTTCTGACTTTATCAAAAACTAAGTCATAATACAGTCCATAATTAGACTTATCAGCATCGATAAAAACCATATCCCATTCTTCATTTTCTATTAGAATTGTCGGAATAATGTCAGCAGCATTTCCCAAATGCAGCCTTACTTTGTCTTTCAAACCTGCTTTCTCTACAAACTCTCTTGTAATGCTTTCTTGCTCTACATTATTATCAATAGTATGTAAAACTCCATTTTCTTGTAAACCCTGTGCTAAACAGATAGCAGAATACCCTGTATAAGTTCCGATTTCAAGAATACGTTTTGGTTGTATCAGCCTTGAAATCATTTGTAAAAAATTTCCCTGCAAGTGTCCAGAAAGCATACGAGGCTTGTTGGCTCTCAAATGCGTTTGTCGGTCTAGTTCTTTTAAAACGGGTAGTTCATCTTGAGAATGTGCTAAAGCATAGTTTTCTAGGTCTTGTAGTAGTTCTGGTGGTAGAAAATCCATTTTTATTTAATTACGAATGAAAAATTACGAATTACGAATGAAATGAAGTATTTTTGAAGACTAAAATATAATTTCAAAATTATCAACCAAACTGAATGTTTATTAAAAGTATTCACCTTACTCATTTCCGAAATCACGAAGATACAAAATCTACTTTTGAAGAACACATAAACTGTTTGGTTGGCAAAAACGGAAGTGGAAAAACAAACCTTTTAGACGGAATTTATTATCTCTGTATTGGTCGTGGTGCGTTTAGTTACACCGATACACAACACTTGCAACATGGAAAGACTTTTTTTTCGTTGAAAGGAACTTTTGATAAAGAAAATAGAAAAAATACGGTTCATTGTATTGTAGAAAAAGGAAAACAGAAAGTTATAAAACTCAATAACAAACCTTATCCAAAAATAAGCGAACATGTTGGAAATTTCCCTTGTGTTTTACTTGCTCCCAACGATACTGATTTGATAAGAGAAGGCAGCGAACTTCGTCGCAATTTTTTTGATACCATTATTTCTCAAATTCATAAAAACTATATTCAGTTACTGATAAAACAAAAGCAGATTTTAAAACAACGAAACCAACTTTTGAAAGATGCTGACCAGCAAGAGAGTTTTTTAAAAAAAGATGTTTTAGAGATTTATAATGCACAGCTTTTACCTATTTTTTCAGAAATTCATCGTTTTAGAAGTGATTTTATAAAAGAATTTATGCCTATTTTTTCAGAAATTTATGCAGCTTTGGCAGATGAAAAAATGACCATAAACTATCGTTCACACCTTACAGAAGAAGAAAAAAGCGAACGTTCAAAGAAGAAAGTCCTCAGTTTTGAAGAAGTATTTAAAGGAAATTTGCTCAAAGATTTGATTTTACAACGAACTGAAAAGGGAACTCACCGAGACGATTACAAATTCTTATTAAGAAAAAAAACATTGAAACATTATGGCTCACAAGGACAGCAAAAATCCTTTGTCATTGCTTTAAAATTAGCTACTTTTTCTATTATTTATAATCAAACACAGATAAAACCAATCTTACTCTTAGATGATATTTTTGATAAGCTAGACGAAACCAGAATTAAAAACCTCTTAAAGCTCCTTTCAAAATCTGATTTCGGACAAGTATTTGTAACCGATGCAAGACCAGAGAGAACAAGAAAACTACTAGATTCTTTTGGCAGACCGATTGCTTTTTTTGAAGTGAAAGATGGGAGTATTGTAAATGATGAATGATAAATATATATACTTTGAAATTTTATTTAAAGTCGTTAGATTGTATTTTATTAGACACTTTAATTAGGAAAGAAGCAAATGTAATTTATCAAAAACTTTAAGTGAATGAAACTTAACCCTTTTAGAAAAAATAGAAAAAACAAAATAGACTTTAATCTTCCAAAGGTTTACCGAACAAAAACCATTAGAGGAGTATCAATGCCTGGTATCATTAGAAATGGAACTCATTTTTTTGTTGATTTAGAAGTGTACGAAGATGGACGTGTGGAATGCTGGAACTTTGAAGATTTTGAACACTTTAAAAAGGATGTAAAGAGAGGCTGGGTTTCAGTTAGTATTCCTAACAGAGAAAACATATCAATTCATGGTCTTGGTAGCTGGAGTATAAATGATGGTATTTGGATACACAACAAAGAATCATTTATTGATTATGTATGGTCAGTTATCAAATACCTAAACCCAAACTTAGATAACCTGTATAGTTATTCAGAAAAAAGGGAAAACAACATTATAATTGGTGAGAGTGGGAAAGGTAAAATTTATAAGGAAAATAAAAGAATTCCTGACGACCCTTTTCCTAAAAAGGTAATAGGAAAGGGAGCTAATCTGTTCCTAAAAGATAAAGAAGATAAATATCATTTAATAAGATTAGATATTTATAATGAAGAGTCTATAATAGTCAGCCGACTTGAAAAATCTTTTGAAATAACATTGGCTCAGCTTGAACAAATGATTTTAGAAGGAAAATTATTATCTGAACTACCAAATGGAGTGCAAGTAAATATTTTGGGACTAGGAAACTTCAAAGTAGAAGAAAAACAGTACGCTACGAGAATATCAGAAAAACTACTTGAAATAAAAGACACCATCAGAAAACTGGAAGGAAAGCCTTCAACTATTGAAACATGTATAAAAATACATCAACAATACACTGCAAACCCCACTAATGATTTAAGAGAACAACTAAAAGAGGCTTATGAAAATATTCCTGAACATGAACGAGCTTATGTAGGTGACATGGATGTGAAAGACACAATAATTAGAATGATAATATATGGAGAACAGGAAATAGAGAACTGGTCACATTATCAACTTGCAAAGAGAATGGGAGAAGAACTTCCTTCTATCAGTATTCCAAAACCAAAAAACGATTAAAAAAATAAATTTAATGTTGATTGAAAAATTCTCGTCTTTGTTGGTCACCGTAACGCCAAGTCGAAACTAAAAACCAACAACGGCATTGAACTTTACTTGATAGTTTATATTTGCACAATTTCAACGTAATTTTTAATTCGTAATTCGTAATTAATGAAATTAATTCCCCACCCCATTTTATGCAATTACTACCTTACTTATCGCTGCAATGCAACGTGTAGTTTTTGTGATATTTGGGAAAAACCATCGCCTTTTGTAAAGGTAGAAAATGTAGAAAAAAACCTTTCAGACCTTAAAAAATTAGGCGTAAAGGTAATCGACTTTACAGGGGGAGAACCACTTTTACATCCACAATTAGACACTTTTTTAGAGATTGCTAAGAAGAAAAAGTTTATAACAACTGTTACTACAAACGGAATTCGTTATCCAAAACTAGCCGAAAAACTCAAAGGAAAAATAGATATGTTGCATTTTTCTTTAGATGCAGCCGACAGAGAAACACACGACAAAATGCGTGGCGTAAAGTGTTTTGATAAAGTAATGGAGTCAATAGAAATAGCTAAATCTTTAGGTGAGCGACCAGATATTTTGTGTACAGTCTTTGAAGGGAATTTTGAGGAAGTAGAAAAAATCTATGAAACTATCACTTTGAAAAATAAATTAGTTTTGATTCTTAATCCTGTTTTTGAGTATAACTCTGTGGATACATTGGGAAATTTGAATGCAGCTTATTTAAAAAAATTACTCCAATTCTCTAAGAAAAAATTAGTTTATCTCAATGAAGCCTTTATAGATTTGCGATTAGAAGGAGGAAATCATATTGAAAAACCGATTTGTAAGGCTGCTAGTTCGACGCTCGTTATTTCTCCAGAAAACAAACTCGTTTTGCCTTGTTACCATTTGGGAAAAGAAGAATTTGAAATCAATGACAATTTGTACGATTTATATCATTCTGACAAAATAAAAATGCTCATTTCAGAGGAGGGAAAACTACCTGAGTGTGAAGGCTGCACCATTAATTGTTATATGCAGCCTTCTTTTGCTGTGGAGATAAATCGTTTTTTTTGGAAAGCACTTCCTAGTACACTCAAATATAACTTTATGAAAGAAACTTGGAAGAATTTGATTTAGGTACTTTCTTTTTTCTCTTCTACTTCTTCGAATAACTGTTCTAGCATTTCGGTTGTAATAGGCTTTACAACATATTTATCTACAATAGAATAACTTTCAGCTTTTTCTATGTATTCTGGAACAATAGAAGAAGTTATAATATAAATAATTACTTTCTTCTCTACTGGCTCAATAAAATTTTCTATGATTTCATCTAAAAATTGCCATCCATCAATAACAGGCATATTCAAGTCTAAAAATATCACATTAGGAATATTTCGCCCAGAACGCAACCTCGGCTTGAGTGAATTGAGAGCTGCCTCTCCGTCCTTAAAAAACTCTATATAATTAGAAAAATCTACCATCTTCATTACCTTATCGGCAAGATAAGTATAAATAGGGTCATCATCTATTACACAAACATGATTAAATTTTGGCATTTAGTGTAGCTTTAATCGTCATTTTATTTATCTTTTTATCAAAAACCTAAACAAAATTAACAAATAAAAATTAACTTTCCATTTTATCAAACAATTCTTTTAGTCTTTCAGGCGTAATTGGTTTTACTAAATAGTTTGTAACAAGTGAATACTCCTTTGCTTTATTTATATCAACAGGATCAATGGAAGAAGAAACAATATAAATAACAATTTTTTGTGTATTTGGAGTCATAAATTCATCCAAAAACTGCCAGCCGTCCATAATAGGCATATTCAAATCTAAGAATATAACTTCTGGCACTTTTTCACCTGCTTCTACTCTAGGTTTTAGAGCATCTAAGGCTTCTTTTCCATTTTTAAATATCTCAATATATTTTGAGAATTTTCCTATCTCCATAATCTTACGAGTAGTGAAAGTATAGATAGGATCGTCATCTATGATACAGACGTGATTAAATTTCGGCATTTCTTAGGTATATTTTAAATGTGGTTCCTTTATTTACTTCGCTTTCCACCTCTATTGTTCCACCCAGTGCTTCAATTTGACTTTTGGTAATAAAAAGACCTATTCCACGAGCATCTTTTTTGTCATGAAATGTTTTATACATTCCAAAGAGCTTCTGACCATGTTTTTCCAAGTCTATTCCTAACCCATTATCTTTTATTGAAAAAGTAATATATTGAGGATTTTTCTCTGCAAAAATATTAATCTTTGGTTTTCTACCTTCTGCTTTATACTTTATAGAATTAGTAAGGAAATTCAATATTATACTTTCCAAATAAGCTGGAATAGCATCTACCAAAAGGTTTTTATCTACTTTATTAATGACTTTTGCTTGATTAGAATTAAGCTGACTTTTTATAGATAACTGAGCTTTCTCTATGTATTCATGAAGATTGAGAGGCTTTGTGTTGTCTTTTACTTCATTTTGCATTGCCACAATCTGATTGAGATAGGATAACGTTTCCTGCAACTTTTCAGAAGACTGTATTAGCATAGGAAAATATTCATTTTCTGTTGCTTCCTTATACTCTAACTCTATCATAGAAAGTAGCATCGTAAAATTACTGGTGTGAGAACGAAGGTTGTGCGATACGATATGTGCAAAATTAAGTAATCTTTCGTTTTGTGCAAGAGTTGTTTCTAATAATAATTTCTTTTCTGTAATGTCTGTCAGTTGAGAAACAAAATGCAAAGGCTTTCCAGCTTCATCTCTCATCATCGAAACGCTCAGAATTGCCCATACCAATCCATCAGATTTGCTAAAATAGCGTTTTTCCATCTGATAACTCTCCCTTTTACCTTCCACTAGCTCATCCAAAAGTTTCAAATCCAAATCTAAATCATCTGGGTGTGTAATATCTTGAAAGGTAAGATTAAATAGCTCGTATTTTGTATAGCCCAACATAGTACAAACCTGCTGATTGACTTGTATCCATCTGCCCTCCAAATTTATGAGTGCCATTCCGTTGGGAGCAAACTCAAAGGTCTGCCTAAAAAGTTCTTTTTGACGTTCTAATTGCTGCCTACGCTTGTACGACTCATCAATATCTTGAAAAAGTCCATAGACTCTTTTACATTTTCTATCCTCAAATTCACTAATTCCTATGGCTCTTGTCCAAACAGAATTACCTTTTGCTGTTCTTAGTTCTACTTCTACATCATAGTTTATGCCTTCTTCTACTGCCTTAGTAAAAACTTCTATTATCAAATCTCTACTTTTACCTTCTACAAAGAAATTAATACCGTTTTCTACAGTTGGATTATAATCTCCTTCCACTTCATGTATTTGGCGAGTAACTTCACTCCAAATAACTTTTTGTTCTTCTAAATTTACTTCCCAAAGCCCCATTTTTGAAACCTTTTGAATGCGATCAAGAACCTCTTGGTAGTTTTTAGTCTCTTGTTCTTGATTAGCAAGTTTTTCTAGTAATTCTATATTATCTAATTTCATCTAAAGTAAGTTTCTTGTAGTGGCTTTTTAGTAGTTGATAATTTTGTTCCTGATTTTATGTTTTTTTAATATTATTTATAAATCTAACAATTTTTTGAGTATTCTCTGCAAAATTCAATAAAAAAAACTATCTTACCCTATATTTTATTAAAAATCAAAAATACGTAAATAAGATTCAAAGACTGATTTTTAGATGGCAAAGAAACAAAACGTAATTTGGCTTTATTTATCTCCACAAAATTTTCGTGGTAAAATCACGATGGGCATTACTTTGATGGGTTGTTTGGCTACACTTACACTTATCGGGACGTGGTGGTACATAAACAGTCAAGTTATTTCTCAATACAATCACATTATTGATAATACAGCTCCTACCCAATATTATTCAAAAGTAATTGAGGATTGTATCAGTAGCAGTACCAGTTTGACAGCAATATATTTAGCAACAAGCGAAGAAGAATATAGAGCAGAAAGAGAAACAGTATGGAAAGATTGTGATGTTGCTTTGGCAGCCTTGAGTAATTATACAGACCAATGGCGTAATGAAGCCGTTATTTCGCTTGTTTATGATGTTCGAACGAAGGCAAATCGTTTGAGGAAAGAACAAAATAACGTAGAACAAAAATATTTTGCAAGAAATGCAGACCTTAAAGAAGATTCAAAAACCGAACGTGTACGCCAAGTCGACCAACTAGAACTCTTAACTGATGACGTACGTGCCGTTTTGGAGCTTATCATCAATATTCAGAATGAAGAAATCGATAGAGCAAAAGCTGCTATTGGCTTTCATACACAAAACCTTTGGGTAATTGTTCTTCCAGCTTGGATGATTATTCTTACTCTTGTCTGTGTGTGGCTTGCGTATTCCATCAATCATAAATTATTGCTTCGTCTTCATATTATCAAACATGCCCTTCGTCAGATTGCAAAAGGAAATTTGTCTAAGAGAATAAAAATATCTAATAATGACGAAGTTACGCCTATTGAAACAGCTCTGAATCATTTGGCTCACGATATGGAACGATTAAAGATCTTTGCTAAAGATGTGGGAGAAGAAAGGTTTGATACAAAAGAAATTCCTTTCAACGAAAATGGAGAAATTGGAAGAGCATTTATAGATATGCGTGATAGCTTGAAAACAATTGCTCAAAAAGACGAACAACTCAATTGGGCAATAAGTGGAGAAGCGCATTTTGCCAAAATACTAAGAGATTTTAATGAAGATATAGATGAACTAACACAGATTTTTGTTAGTGAATTGGTAAAATACTTAAATATTTCTCAAGCAAGTTTATATCTTCTAAATCAGGATGTACATTCAGAAAAAGAATTAGAACTCAAAGCTTGGTTTGCTTATGATTCACACAAAAACCGTAAAAATACTATTCAAATAGGAGAAGGATTAATAGGAGAAACATACCAAGAAAATAGAATACTTTATTTGGAAAATCTTCCTAATGATTATTTACACATCGGTTCGGCTCTTGGAAGTGCAAAGCCTGTTTCATTGTTATTTGTTCCTCTCAAACTGTCAGAAGAAAGTATTGGTATTTTAGAATTAGCAGCCTTTAAGACACTCCAAAAATATGAAATAGATTTTGTTGAAAAGGTTTGTGAAAATATTACTTCTTCTATTATTTCTGTCTTGAATACAAGTCGTACTCGCAAACTTTTAGAAGAATCTCAAATGCAGCGTGAAGCAGTCTCAGCACAAGAAGAAGAAATGCGACAAAACGTAGAGGAGCTACAAGCCACGCAGGAAGAAATGGAACGCAAACAAAAAGAAACAGAGTTATTAATTCAAAGTAGTAGAGAAACTGAAAATCAGTTACGAGAGATGAGTGAAAATCTATTATATGAAAAAGTAATTTCTGAAAAAATAATTGATACAGTTTCTCAAGCTATTTTTTGGAAAGATAAAAATGGTTATTTTTTGGGATGTAATAATCTATTTGTAGAAGTATTAGGCTTAAATAGCAAAAGTGATGTTATAGGAAAAAACGATTTTGATATGCCTTACCCTAGAGAAGAAGCAATAAAATATAGCACTGATGATAAGTATGTTATTGATAATGATATATCAAAATTGAATATCATTGAATCACAAACTAATCCAAAAGGTGAAACAATATGGCTTCGAACCAATAAATTACCTTTAAAGAATAAGAGTGGTAAAACATTTGGTGTGTTAGGTACATTCGAAAATATTACAGAACAGAAAGATAAAGACCTATTATTAGAGAAAAAAATACTTCTACTAAAAGAATTAGAAAGCAAAAATAATAGTCTTCAAGAAGAAATTAATATTTGCCAAAACGATAAAGAAAACCTAATAAAAAAAATAAATAAGCAGAAATAAATATAACAATCATAAAAACAATTAATTACACTTATGATAAAGATAGGCGTTTTCTTTGGTGGAGTTTCTCGTGAACGTGAGATTTCATTTTCAGGTGCAAAAACAGTTTCTCAAATCATCAACCATTCTCTTTTTGAGCCTGTTTATATTTTGGTAGATAGCTTAGGAAAGTTTATCAAAATCAATCCTGTTCAGTTTGAGCATAAAGCTATTTCTCATTTTTATCCTACTCAAGAATCTATTCCAGAAGAATATGACGAGTTTTCGCCTGTTTATATTGAAACACTTGAAGACTTGACAAAGGAAAAGCACAGAAAAATAATGGAAGAGATAGGAACACCAATTCCTACTGAAAGTCTTTCTGAAGAAATAGATTTTGCGCTTTTGATGCTGCACGGTACATTTGCAGAAGATGGCATGTTGCAAGGTCTTTTTGAATGGTTACAGATTCCCTATTCGGGTTGTGGAATTTTTCCTTCTTCTTTTGCTATTGATAAGCATTTGCAACAAGTTGTAAATGAAAAACTGAATCTAGGAGACAGCAGAAAGTATCACATGATGCGAAAAGACGATTGGAGAAAATGTAATAGAAATGAGCTTTTTGAAGAGTTAAAATCAAAATTAGGATTACCTATTGTCATAAAAGCTCCCTATCAAGGTTCTTCTATTGGTGTTTCTATTTTGAAAGAAGATAATGTAGAGACATTTATAAAAGCAGTCAATACTTCCCTTTTTGCTCGTCAGATTTCGAAAGAAGAGTGGACAGAGCTTACAATGCCACAACGAAAAGAATACGTCAATGGACTGATGAGCTTAGAAAAAGGTATTGGTCTGCCAGTAGTTTTTGAAGAGCGTTCGCTTTTAGGGGGAAATTTGGGCGAACAGATTATTTATTCTCCTATCAAACTCATTGCAAAGCTGAATGATTTCTTTTCTTACTCTGATGAAGATGCTACTCTATTTTCTTTTGAAAGTGAAGATATGGTTTTGTTTGAGCAGTGCTTATCAGGAAAAGAATTTTCTTGTGGCATCATTCAAAATGAAAACTTAGAAGCTATTGCGCTTCCACCGACAGAAATAATTACGACTACAAAAGTATATGACTTTGAAGCCAAATATTTACCTAATGCAAGTCAGAAACGCATTCCAATAGATATTCCAACAGATAAAATCATAGAAATTCAAGAAAAGTGTAAAAGCATTTTTCAGACCTTCAAGTTTGATGCCTGTGCAAGAATTGATGGTTTTTATACAGATGAAAATAGCATCGAAATCATTGACATCAATACGCTTCCTGGAATGTCGCCTACTTCACTTATTTTCAGACAAGCTGCCGAAATTGGACTTTCGCCTACTGATTTTATGACATATCTGATTTATCAATCACTAAATTGTAGAGTACATACAGCCAAAAGACCCTATTTTTTTAGGCAATTATTCAAAAAACTAGAAAACGAACTTTTAGAAGAAAACTATCATAAAAAAAAGAAGGTAGCTATATTTTTTGATGAAACTACTTTTGAAGATGCAAGAAAAAAATATAATCAAATTGCATCGAAAGGAAATCAAAATCCTTTTTGTGTATTTGTAAAAGTTGAAAAAGAAGAAACGATTTTATACAAACTTCCTGTTTCTTTTCTTTTGAAACCAAATGTAGAAGAAGTTATTCAAAATTTAGATTCAAATACTCATGCAGCTATTTCTCATACTATCAAAAACGCTAAAGAGCTGACTAATTTCTTTGTAAAAGATTTCATTTCGACAACTCAAAAAATCACCTTAGAAAACCTTAATGATTTGACACAAAAAACTATTTGGCTATTAAAATCTGAAACAGAGACTACAAAAAAACTAAAACGACAAATTTCTGAAATTGGAATGGCTGTGATGGATTAAATATTTTTGACCGTACTACTAGACAAAATAGTATATGGTGTAGGTCAGTCTCGTAGAACAGACCGTTTGTAGTCATTTCTTTTGTTTTTAGCTTCAATAGACGGTCTGCCCTTTAGGACTGACCTATTTCTTTGAATAAAATCTAGTAATATGATTTTGACATAAAAATCAAAAGCCAATTATTGAAGAATGATTGGCTTTTTTGTTAAAAAAAACTTTTCCAGTCGATAGATATTGGGCGATAGAAATATTATTTATAGTATCAAAAACGAAGCTTTTTCAATCCTTTCCGTCTGCTTTACTACTCCAAAAGGGCAAATCTATTCTCAAAAGCCCCTTTTTTAGTAACTTTTATATTATATAAAGTAAATTTTGACTTAATTTGCATATCTATTTAATTTGTGCTTATTCACAAAGATTATTTTAATTAAACTTAGTTTACCCAATAATTTATCAAAATATAATTGTATCTTCTTATGATTTATTCCGTACAAGAAAATCTTACTATTAAAAAAAGACTACAAAAGAGTAGTGTTCTTTTACTTACATTACTCTTTTCTGCTTTATTTTCATTTTCTGCTTTTGCCCAAGAAAAACCTACTGGCAGACTAGAAACTATCAATCCTAGTCCGAGTATCAACGACGGAATAGTAGTCGCAAAGATAGAAGGAGGAACGCCACCTTATCGTTATTATTGGTCAAATGCTGCGACTCCTATTGTAGCAGATACCTGTAAAGGCAATACAGAAGGAGCTGCCGTTTCTCTGAAAGTAGTGGATGCAGCAGACCAAGAACTAGAACTTAATGCAACAGTAGAGCCTGAATCTGGAGGAGAAAACCTAAATGCAGCATTTACACCCTTGGTAGGTGCAATGGCAAAAGTCTTGTTTTTTGACCCTTTTGCAGCCTTAGGCATCTATGACCCACGTATAGAAGTGAAGGAAGGCAAAATAAAACCTCCTTTTGTGATGGACAAATCACTTACCAAAATTACTGTTAAGAAATGGCTGGTTGCAGATAAAGCAAAAGTCAAAAAAGGTGATATGATTGCTACTGTGAGTTCTAACAAAGATGATAGAGAAATTTATGCTCAATTTGATGGAACAGTAAATATTGTTTTGAAAGAAGGAATGACTGTTTATGATGTTGATCAGAATAAAGATGCTAGAGATGTTGTGCGTACTAATGGAGGTTCATTAGGAACAATTGATTATGATAAAGAGCAACCTCTCTTGAATCCAAATGGAACACCACAAACTAAGGCGATTCCTTTAGTTGTTTTTTGGCTTGTTTTGGGAGCTATCTACTTTACTTTCAAAATGAATTTTATCAATTTTAGAGGTTTCAAACATGCTATTGATTTAGTAAGTGGCAAATTTGACGACCCTAACCACGACCACGGAGAAGTTTCTCACTTTCAAGCCCTCACAACAGCACTTTCTGCAACAGTTGGTTTAGGAAATATTGCTAGTGTGGCTATTGCCATTTCTGTCGGAGGACCAGGAGCTACTTTTTGGATGATTATAGCAGGTTTCTTAGGAATGTCCTCAAAATTTGTGGAATGTACACTAGGTGTAAAGTATAGAATTATTAATAAAGAAGGGACTGTTTTTGGAGGTCCTATGTATTATTTGAGTCAAGGACTTGCTAAAAAGCGTATGGGAACACTAGGAAAAATTCTAGCTGTCGTATTTGCTATTCTTTGTGTAGGAGGTTCATTCGGTGGTGGAAACATGTTCCAAGTAAATCAAGCCTTTGACCAGTTACAAGGACAAATTCCTGCCTTAGTAGGTAATGGAGTTTGGTTTGGTGTTGGTTTCGCTGTTTTGGTAGGTATTGTAATTATTGGAGGAATCAAGAGTATTGCAAAGGTAACAGACAAGATTGTTCCTTTTATGTGTGGTATTTATGTATTAGCTGCCCTTATCGTAATTATGCTAAATATTACAGCTGTTGGCGATGCCTTTATGCTTATTTTTGATGGCGCTTTCAATGCAGAAGCTGCTGCTGGTGGTTTTATTGGTGTTTTGATACAGGGTTTCCGTCGTGCTGCTTTCTCAAATGAAGCTGGTGTTGGGTCGGCATCTATTGCTCACTCGGCTGCCAAAACAGATGAGCCTGTAAGTGAAGGAATTGTAGCACTTTTAGAGCCATTTATTGATACAGTTATTGTTTGTACAATGACGGCACTCGTTATTATTTTTACAGGAGAATATGCAAATACAGAAGGTTTGTCAGGTGCAGTTCTTACTTCAAAAGCCTTTGGTAAATCAATTCCTTGGTTTCCTTATGTTCTTACTATTGCTATTGTTTTATTTGCCTTTTCAACAATGGTCTCTTGGTCATATTATGGAGAGAGAGCTTGGGCTTATCTTTTCGGACAAGGAAAAGTTGCTAGTTTAGTCTATAAAGGTATTTTCTTAATCTTTGTAGTAATTGGTGCTTCTATTGAGCTTGGTGCAGTAGTAGATTTTTCAGATATGATGATTTTGGGAATGGCATTTCCAAATATTTTAGGTCTGATACTCCTTTCCCCAGAAGTACGAAAAGATTTGAGAGAGTATTTTAGAAAAATTAAATCTGGAGAAATTAAGAAGTTTAAATAGTTTTTAGACAAAAAAGTTGTTTAAGAATATAGATTTTTCCTTAGAATTGGGTTTGCAGACCCAATTCTAAGGAAAAATAATCCTGCCATTGTTGGTGTTTTAGCGAAGCGACACCAACAAATACACGCACAAACCTATTCTTAAACAACTTCAAATATTTATACTTAAAAAAATAATAAAATCTATATTTTTCTTGCAAAAGAGTTGCAAATAAATCTATATTTGTAAGATACTAAGGAGTAGAAAATAAATCAAGCACTCTTTTTCAAACAACAAATCATTGATATTCAATGTATTACATTCGTAATTCGTAATCTTTAATTCGTAATTATTCCTACATTGTTAATCTTAAACTAAAAACAAAATGAACCTTACATTAGCACAAGCAGAAAAAATTATTGATGCTGCAAAGAAAAAATCAGTTGAGTTAGACACAAAAATGAATATTACAGTAGTAGATGCTGGAGCAAATATGTTGGCTTTCGTTCGTATGGACGGAGCTTGGTTGGGTTCGGCTGATATTTCTTTGAAGAAAGCCAAAACAGCTCGTTTCTTTGATATGAACTCTGGCGATATCGGAGGTCTTTCTCAACCAGGAGGTTCTTTGTATAATATCGAACACTCAAACGGAGGACTTATCTCTTTCCCTGGTGGCGTTCCTATCGAAAATGCAGAAGGAGAAATTATTGGAGCAATTGGAGTAAGTGGAAGTTCTGTTGAGAATGACCACGCTGTTGCAGATGCAGGTGCAAAGGCTCTTTAATTTTTTATCAAGCTTTTCTAAGAGAAAAATAGAGTTTTAAAATGAAAATCTATTTTTTTGATTATTGAAAAGTGATTAATTTACTATATTTGAGCATCTAAAAAATAATTCTATTACAAAATATACAAATATGAACCATCAAGATTTTGAAGAATCACTTAAACCTTTCTTTTGGACGGAACATGAAAATAGTGCTTCTGTTTGTCTATCACAAATAGAATATAAAGCTGAAATTTTTGAAAAACGAAAAAACGAAGGATTTGAAGGGAATGGCTATGACTGGGTTTCTTTAGCAAGAGTATTTTTAGAAGAAAAACAACCAAATTTAGTTGGAGTAATCAGTTTTGACCCAGAAGGAAGTATGTATTGTGCTTATTCATCAGACAAAGAAGTATTGAAAGAATTTAGTATAAAATTTAAAGAAGCTTGTCAAAATACTGAATTAATTAATGATTTATTTTCAAGAGCAGAGTTGGATTAGGGCAAAATATTATAACATTCTAAAAGTTGGTAGTTTTTGCTATATTTTTGTTAGTATTTCATCTTTATAAAAACTAAAACAGAAGTCTCTATAAGTAGTTATTCAATAGAAAGTGGCTATAATATTGCAAGAAAAAAGGCTATTTAACTTCACAAACTTAATTATCAAAAAAGGCTTGAAATTTAATTTTCAAGCCTTTTTTTAAATATAGAAATTGTTTAAGAATAGAAAACTATGTTTTCAAAATGAGCTTTTTATAGCAAATAGATCAGTCCCAAAGGGCAGACCATCTACTAAAGTGGCAAGTATCAACTACAAAACGGTCTGCTCTACGAGACTGACCTATTTAGACGTAATTCTTAAACAGCTTCATAGTTAAAGCAAAATTTTTTACTCTTCATAAATATCAAACTCAGCAGATACAGCTTTCATCAATTCTTGATTTTTAAAATCATCATCAGACATTTTTGATAATCTCTTTAAGTATTCATCAAATTGTCCATTTTTGAAAATAGAAAGCATTTTTCCCCCTTTTTCACATTTAGCAGCATGCCAAACATTTGGAGGAACAGTAATAGTATCACCTGCTTTACAAATGATAGTTTCATCATCAAAAATTAGTTCTACTTCACCTTCTAAAATATAAAATACTTCGGTCATTATTTTGTGATGATGTCGTGCTAGATAAAATCCAGGTTTTATCTTATCCTCTACAAAACAGAGTTCTCCATTTGTATTATTTGAGGAAAGTTTTACAAAACAATGATCTTGAGAATAGTTGTAATTTTCTCCTTCTCCGTTACGGATTACTTCTTTATTTTTCATTCTAATTTTATTTTAAGTATGAAGTTATTTAATAATTTTAATCTGTGAACGTACTTATTTAGTGTTGCTACACTAAAATACAAACAAAGACAAGGTTATTTTCCATAGAATTAGATTTACAAACCTCAATTCTATGGAAAAATGTGTGTTTTGAACAACATTCATAGTTTGCAAATCTATAATATACAAATTATTTTATAGCTTAATAATTTCAATATTGAAAGGTGGGTCAAAACTATTGATTCCAAATAAACCTCCAAATTGAGATTCACATACAAAAAGATATTCAGAATCGTTCTTATTTAAGTACCAAATACCTGATGTATCATCTAAGCCAGTTGCTACAACACTTCCTGTGGCTGTTAGAGTATTAGAAAAAGCTAATTTATATACAGTTCCTACATTATCTGGATTGCCTGTATCATTTGAGGCATAATACAGAGTTTTTTGACTTTCTACCCAAGTAATTCCATCTACGTTAATTTGATCACCACTTAAACCTGTAATATTAACCTCTTCCATAGTTCCAGCTTGTCCATTATTGATAGGAATGTACCAAATTTTGAAACCTAAATAGGCATAAAAACCACCATCATTATCATAAATAACACCTCCCAAATTTCCATCGATTGATGAGTCCCATTTGGAAGATGTAAACCAACTACCATTAACTATTCCTGTTGATGGGTTTACTTCAATAATTCTAGGATTGGCAAAATCACTAACATAATACTTTCCATCAACAATTGATACTGTATGTCCAATTGTGTTGGCTGGAAGTGACCATTCTCCTGTTTTTTCTCCTGTTGAGATACTGTATTGAACTAGTTTACTTGCACCTGGTGCACCTCCTGTAAAATCAGCATTATTGAGAATACTTAGTAGTACAGTACCATCACTTGTCAATCCCTAACCTTGAGAAAAACCAGTTTCAGCATTTGCAAATAATTGAGCTGTTGGCTCATCCTCTGTTAAGTCAAAAGAACGTAAAGTTCCATCACCTAAACCACTTACATAAACTGTATTATTTGTTATTACAATATCTTCAGGGTAAAAATTATTATCCTCAATCGTCAAATTACTTGGTATTTGGGTATCATTATGTCTAGGGTTTTTGTC
The DNA here is from genome assembly GCF_037126435.1 of Bernardetia sp. ABR2-2B. Lineage (GTDB taxonomy): Bacteria > Bacteroidota > Bacteroidia > Cytophagales > Bernardetiaceae > Bernardetia. The sequence continues at coordinate 1,431,622 of NZ_CP147020.1, forward strand.
CTTATCACGATGACATGAAGTAAATAGTACAATTGGCAAAACTAAAAGCCAAAGAAAAAATGTTTTATTTTGAAATATCATTGTATAATTATTTAAGTGAAACAATGATACAAATTTCGGCAAACCAAGACAGCTTCTAATTATACTTATATGCCTAAATATTATACTAATTAGAAATTAAGTATCACTGCGAAATTTTTCAGGAGTTGTAGCTGTATGGCGAGTAAAATATTTATAAAAATTAGTAATTTCGTCAAATCCTGATGTATAAGAAATTTCTTTTATAGGAGAATCAGTATTAATGAGTAAGCGTTTTATTTGCTTGATACATATTTCATCTATAAAGTCTTTAGCTGTTTTATGAACAATTTGTTTTACACTAGTATTCAATGTTTTTGTACTCATTCCCATCATTTGTGCATAATGCTTTACTGTTCGTGTATTATTTACATTGTTTTCTACTAAATTTTGAAATTTAATGAAATTTTTAGTGTATGTGCTATCATAATTTAGCACTCCTTTATTTGATTTTATCCTAAAGAGCTTAGAAATCAAAATATGTAAAGCACTCCTAATTATTCCCATCTGAAAACTATCATTTACTTCAAAATATTCATTTTTGATATCAGAAATAAGTTGTTTTATATCATTAAATTCGGTATCATTTAGTTGAATATTCGGCTGCCCTAAAGATTCATTAAATAACAACATAGATTTTTGAGCTTCTACTTGTTCTAGATAATTCACTAAAAAATCATCTGTAAATACTAAGAGTGCCCCAACCAAATCATTACTTTGACAAAAATTATGTATTTGGTCTTTTCTTATTGTTAACAATGTTCCTTTCGAACAAGGATAATCTATAAAATCAATTGTATGGAAGCCTTCGCCCTGCTCTATAAAAAATATAACAAAAAAACTTATTTTATGGGGTTTGATTACAGAATGATCTGTATATTTTTCTCCGAAAATTTTCTCTAATTTTACAATATCAAACTGAGTATTTGAACTATTTGCAAACTCTATAGACTTAATACCTTCCATTTTTTATACAATAGATGTGACCTTGTGTAATAAACAGTTAAAACAATGACTTTTTCTGATAATTTAAAGAAGTCTTGCTATGCGTTTGCACTTCAAAAGGTCTGAGATTTATATGAATAGAACTATTTATTTCACCGTCTTCATTTCCTCTGGTAATTTGACGTGTTTTTCAATAAATGCTTGAATGTCTTCAATGGTATGTTCGTCTGTAAACTGTACAGGTTTTTTGAATGTTACTTGCAAATCTGTGCCTCGTTTTTTCAGAAAGAAGCCTTTTTTGTCAAATGCTCTTCTAAAACCATTGATATAAACAGGCACTACAATCGGCTTTAATTCTTGAATCAAATGTGCCGAACCTTTTCTGACTGGTGCAAATGCTTTTGTTGTCCCTTGTGGGAATGTTACTACCCAACCCTCTGCTAAGGCTTGTTTTATTTTATTAGGAGCTGATGTATCTGCACCACGATTTACTTGCTCTCCCTTTGACCTCCAACTTCTTTTTATGGTAACAGCACCTGTATAAGCCAATAACCTAGGCAACCAACCACCATCTTTCATTGTTTCTTCGGCAGCTACATAAAACATTTTTGTACGTGGATTGAGCAAATAAACAGGAAAATTAATATTCTTAAATTTCCATTTTACACTACAAAAAATATGGTACATAACCATTACATCAGCAAAATAGGTCTGATGATTAGAAATAAACATTACCCCTTTATTTGGAAGACTTATCAAATGTTCAGCTCCTTCTACCTTAGTGTTGTTTAATATATTAAAACGTGGATAAGTTGCAGCTCCAAGAACGCCTACAAGCATTCTTTTCAAAAACAGAAAATTTCCAAAAGGGTCTTTTCTGATAAGTTTAATATCCTTTACTTGATTTACCCAAGACATTTTTTGTTTGTCAGAACGCCTTTTATTTGTTTTCCTAAATTTTTTGGGTGGCTGAATTGTATTCTCTTCTTTTTCCTTATTTTCTTCTTTTTTGGTAGGTGTGTTTGTGTCCATTATTTTATAATTAAAAATGATAAAATTGGGTAGTTTTATTAGTGTGTTGTTTGTTTCTTATAACTAAACGAATAGTGTTCGGCTTAGTTTCGGTTTTGAAAAGTTAAACAAATATTTTGATAGTAAATAGTTTTGCTTCAAATAATTTACACAAAAAAACTCTTTCTTATTTTTTTCTAAAAAATAGAATAAATAAAAAAGAGTTAGAAGTATATTTTATGATTAGATTGTTTTTTCACGAACAAACCTAATGTCTTAAATTATTCTCCTGCATTTTCTGTTGTTTCTTCCGTAGATGCTTCTGGAGCTTCTTCACTTGCTTCGGCAGCAGGTTCATTAGCTTTGGCAGCTTCTTCTTGTTTCTTACGGATAGCTTCAGTACGAGCTTCTTTTACCTTAGCTTCTGCAGCCATACGGTCTTTAGCAGCTTGTTGCTTATCGCCAGAAAGTTTAGAAATACGTGCTTCAATTTTTTGGTCTTTAGCTTCTCTCCAAGCTGCCATTTTTTCGTCAGCAGCTTCTTGAGTAATTGCTCCTTTATTTACACCTAGTTGAAGGTGCTTACGGAACATTAAACCTTTATAGTGCAACATTCTTCTTACTGTTTCTGAAGGTTGCGCTCCTACCATAAGCCATTTCATTGCTTTTTCGTCATCAATAACGATAGAAGCAGGAACAGTTTGTGGATTATAAGTCCCAATTTTTTCGATGAATTTACCATCACGTGGCGCTCGGGAGTCTGCTATCACGATTTCGAAACGTGCAGCTTTTTTGCGCCCTCTTCTTGCAAGTCTTATACGAGTTGCCATAACTTATACAAAGTTTAGAGAGGTCTGAAAATTAAATTAAGTTCTAAAATAAAATAAATTAGAACTCTTGTTCTATCAAAAAACAAGACTGCAAAGATAGCTTTTTATTTTAAAATTTACAATTATTTTCAAAAAATCTAAAATCATATACTTCGCCTTCTGTGTCCATCTGTTTTTCTAGTTTTGTTTCTTTTTTGCTGATGTAATTGTGATATACATTTTCTGAATCAAGAATGCCCAACATCCACAAATGAATGACATGAGAGTAGCAATTCCAAAATGAAAAAATAATCTAAAAGTAGTTACTTCTCCATATCCAATAAAATATTGTCCCAAGTCTGTTCCGTAGTGCCATTGCAAAATAGCCAAAAATGTGTGATGTCCGATAGCTAAAAGAGAATAAACAACTTGTATTCTCCAATCTTGGTAAATAATAAGAAGGGCGGCATTAGTAAAATAAAAAAAGTGCATTTCTGCCATTCCGTGGAGTTGCCCTATAAATTGCAGCATAAAAATCGTATAAACAACTGCAATCAAGACTCTGGAGAGCAATCCTTCTTCCAAAACCAAACGTACGATAAGATACAACATACACGAACAACCCATCGTAACCCAAGTCAGTAACCACGTATCATAGATAGGAGCAAGACAGACTCCTAGAAAGAAAAAGAAAGCTATAAATTTATCTGATATTATATCTACTTGTTTCTGAACTTCATTGAGATAACTTTCTTCATTAGAATACTCAACAATAGGAATCCATTTGTTAGTGAAAAAATTAGTCATTATATAAAAATAAGAAGATTAAAAAATATATTAAGTAGATTTACAAATATAATCAGAAAAAACAGTTGATTATGCGCTTTTTATTTGGAAAAGTGAAATAAAATGTAAAAATTACATAGTATTTTATCCAAATTCTATCTCTCTAAGCGTTTTGGTATTGAGCTAAAAGTATTTTTGTCTAGTAAGCACACACTCATTTATGAATTCATCTAACTTTAATAAATTTATAGAAGATTTTTCTTCCATTGATTCATCAGATACAAATAGTTTTGAAAGGGTTTTGAAAAAGTATCCTTATTTCCAAACGGCTGCATTATTTTTGGCTAAATCAAATCCCATCCAACAAAATACACAAACGGCTGCACTTCGTTCGGCTGACCGTAGGGTTTTGCGTAGTTGGTTAGATGAAAAATACAGAAAAGAATTAGAAAAGGAAAAACAAGAATTAGAAGCTAGAAAGGAGGCTTTAGAAATAGAAAATAATCAAAAAAATGACTTAGATATTAATACAGAGTCAATAAATGCCTTTGACAAACTTGTAGGAACACCAACAATAGCATCAAAAAAGGAAGAACCATCAGAAAATATAATAGAAGAAAGTAATGAGGAAAAAGAAATTATTAAAACTAAAGAGAGTAATCAAGATAATTACGATAAAGAAACCACTCCTGCAAATAGTTTTTTTGATGAGATAGAAGAAGATAGTCCGACTGCTCAGACAGAATCAGTCAATAGTAAAGTTGATTCCTCTAGCTTTTTTGATAATTTGGAAGATAATGAAGAGTTAGAAAAAACAGAAAACTCAATAGGAAACTCTGATGCTAATTTCTTTGATGAAGTAGAGCAAAATGAAACCGATGAACCCATCTTTAAAGAACAATCAGATATAAATGAACCTTTAATAACAGATGCTGGTGCAGAAATTCCTCCAACTACTACCGATGCCAATTTCTTTGATGAAGTAGAACAAAATGAAGTTGATGAACCTATTTTTAAAGAGCAATCGGATATAAGTGAGCCTTTAATTACAGATACAGAAATTCCTCCAACTACTACCGATGCCAATTTCTTTGATGAAATAGAACAAAATGAAGTAGATGAACCTATTTTTAAAGAGCAATCGGATATAAGTGAGCCTTTAATTACAGATACAGAAATTCCTCCAACTACTACCGATGCTAATTTCTTTGATGAGATAGAAAGTGATGATGAGATTTTTGGAGATGCCCAAAAGGATTTAGATGCTTATGACTTTCCAGACTTTGAAGATGAAAAAGATGAGGCAGAAAAAAATAAAAAAGAAGATGATGCAGGAAGCTTTTTTGATGATATTTAGTAAAAAGTCCTTGTTATATTAATTAATAAGGACTTTTAAATTAGAAAGTTTAAACCAATTCTTTCCAGCCATTTTTATCAATGTTTTCTACGTCTGTAATTACTTTTTCTTTTAGGGCTTCTTTGAAGTTATCCAAACGAATTGCCAACTGTTCATCAGACGCACCCAAAATTTGAGCAGCTAAAATACCTGCATTCTTTGCTCCATCTAATGCCACAGTAGCCACAGGAACACCTGAAGGCATTTGTAAAATAGACAAAACAGAATCCCAACCATCGATAGAGTTAGAAGACTTAACAGGAACACCAATTACAGGCAGTGAAGTAAGCGAAGCCACCATTCCAGGCAAATGCGCTGCCCCTCCTGCACCTGCAATGACTACTTTAATTCCATTTTTTCTTGCGTTTTTGGCAAAATCAAACAAACGCTCAGGCGTACGGTGTGCTGAAACAATTGTCAATGAATATTCAACTTTAAGTTCGTCTAAAACTTCTGCTGCTGCACCCATTACTCGTAAATCAGAACGGCTACCCATTATTATCGAAACCATAATTTCTTTTTTGTAATTTTTATTCTACAAATAATTTAAAAATTCAGTACAATATTACAGAAAATGAGAATAAGAAGTAAAAGTTTATGTGATTTATGTTCAAGAATTTTATTCGTTCAAAAGATTTTCTGTGAGATACTCAATATTTTTCATTATTAATTCATTAAAAACAATATTTGGATTATCATTTTTTGCTAAATCCATTAAAGAGTAACCTAATCTTACTAACTTACCCATATTTGTTTCTTCGTATGGAGAACTAACTTGTCCTACTCTGTATCTTACTGAAAAATAATAACGTACCCCGTCTGTCATGGCATTAGAAGATTGAGAATACTTTGCTTGAAAAATAGCACCTTCAAATATGTTTTCTATTAATTTTACATCACTAGATTGTATAGCCTTTTTATATTTATGGATTGTAGTAGATTCATTTTCTTCAAGATGAGAAATATTTTTATCACTTTCATGATAAACCAAATAATATTGCTTTTCTTTTCTATCAAATTCTATTTGCAATATACTTTCTGTTCCCCAAGACGGAAATATTTGAAATCTAAGCAAGGGAGAATCTGATAGTCCTTTCAATAAAACTTCCTTTATTTTTATATTGTACTTATCTTCCCAACTAGACTTAGAAAAAATACTTTCTATAGGTTCTAAATGGTCATTTTCTAATGCTTTTTTTATTCCTCGTTCTTTTACAATGTCATAGGATGAACCTTTGACTTTTTGTGTTGATGAAAATAGATTTTTCAAAAAACTCATGTCTTTCTAGCTTATAGTAATTGAAGCATATTTTTTTATGAAAGCTAAAATAATTAAATGTAAGCACATAAAAAATCCTTATCGTTTTCAATCAACAATAAGGATTCAATAATTTTATTTTTTCTATAATTTATAATACTTCTTTAAGCACTTCTACTAACTCTTGATTTGTAATAGCTGTTTTTACTATCTCGCCTTTTGGATTGAGAAGAACGTGATAAGGAAGTCCAGAAACTTTATATTTATTACAGGCAGCACTTTCCCAACCTTTCAAGTCTGAAAGTTCTAACCAAGAAGAATTATTTTGAGCAATAGCTGTTTTCCAACGTTCTTTCGAATTATCCAAAGAAACAGATACAATTTCTAAATTCTTAGAGTTATATTGCGAATATACTTCATTTAATACATTTCTACCTTTCATACTTTCGCTATTCCAAGAAGCCCAAAAATCTAAAAGTATCCATTTTCCTTTTAGTTTTTCATTTTTATTAAGATTTTCTAATTCTATTTTTTCGCCTTGAGGAGTTTCTAAATTATTAATTTCTATAACAGGAGATTTTGTTTTGAGAGAAGAAGAAGAAAACATATTACCACATAATCCAACAAGCAATAAGCTCATAGCAATAATAGGTAAGGCAAATAAGGAGAGTTTCATAGTATTGTTTTGAATAAGATTATTTAGATAGTTTTTTTATTGAATATGATTTTGATACACAAAGAGCTGAGAGAGAGTTTACTTTTTATTTTATCATAATTTCATTTTATCGTATGTTTAAATAGAGAAATTCAGAGTAGCTAAATGAACATATCAAATCACATTTATTATATAGACAAAATTAGTGCTTAGTTTTCTTTAAAAAAATGCAACTTAATACTAGAAGTTACGTTAGAGGTATTTTTGCTAGAATAATCTGAGTTTTATTCGTAAAAAGAAGGTAAAAATTGATAAATCAGACGTTTAGATTGAAATTTTAACATTTATTTAATGTTTAGATTGGTTTTATTTTAGATTATTTAATACTGTGTAATGCCATCTTAACATACTTTTCATTCAAATTCAATATATTTGCAGTCTAATTTTGCTTTTATTTTTTGCACTTTTATAAAGGGTTATTGTCCGAACACAACCATTAGTCTAGTAATAAGTGTAGAAAAAAGAGCAATCAATTCATTTTTTCAATTTGTACGACTTGTACTAGAACCACAAAAAAATGCAAGAACAAAACTACTCACTCACTCATATTCCAGAACGTCCTTCAAAGCCACGCCAATCAGGCGTTACAATGGTAATGGATAAAGGTTTGAGCGTTAGAGAAATAGAAGACCTTATTAGCGTAGCAGGTGATTACATCGATATCGTAAAACTTGGTTGGGCAACTTCCTATGTTATTCAGAATTTACAAGAAAAACTAGATGTTTATAAAGCAGCTGGGATTCCTACTTACTTTGGTGGGACACTTTTTGAGGCTTTTTTGGTAAGGAATCAAGTAGATGAATATCAAAAAGTATTGGATAAATATGGAATGCAGTATGCTGAAATTTCGGATGGCTCATTAGATTTAGACCACGAAGAAAAATGCAAACTCATTGAGCGTTTCTCAAAACAAGTAACTGTTCTTTCAGAAGTAGGCTCAAAAGATGCTGAAAAAATAATTGCTCCCTATCAATGGATTCAACTTATGCAAGATGAACTTGCTGCTGGAGCGTGGAAAGTAATTGGAGAAGCTAGAGAAGGTGGAAATGTAGGATTATTCCGTTCTACTGGCGAAGTGCGTTCAGGACTTGTACAAGAAATTTTGACTAAAATCCCTGCTGAAAAAATAATTTGGGAAGCTCCTCAAAAAGCACAACAAGTTTACTTCATCAAACTCATTGGTGCAAATGTAAACTTGGGAAATATTGCTCCTAACGAACTGATTCCACTAGAAACTATTCGTTTAGGGCTTCGTGGAGATACTTTTGATTTCTTTTTGAATGGAAAGTAAAAAGTAATTATTTCGAAAACAAAAACATTAATCCTTTTCTATTTTTGAAAAGGATTTTTTTATAAAAAAATTAAAGTTATGAAAAAAATATATTTACTCCTTTTAGTTTTACTTTTTATTCAAGGGTGTGGCACTAAACAACCGAAAGTTTTAGTAAATGAAGAGATTGATAGTCAGCTGAAAGATAAAATAGAGAAGATGAATAGAGGTTTTTTAAGAGCAGTTACATCTAATAATATTGGTGTAATGAAAAAAATGATTGATACTGACAAGTATGAAGGTGAGGAAAGTTTTGAAGCATTTTTTGAAAAAATGCACGAACATATTGAAAGTGATAATTATACTATTTTAGATGAATATCATATTAAGAATACTACTATGGGTGGAGTAGATACTTTACACTCTATAAATAAGAAAATAAACAGTTATGAGTTACGTTATCCAAAAAAATCTACCGAAATGTTTGTTTCTCTTATTTTGGTTGATTCGTTTGGTGAAAAAGTTTTACTAACAATTATGTATGGAAGGGTTGTTACAGGCTGGAGAATTGCTGTTCTTCATATCGGAGGATACACAACTAATAATAAAACAGCTCCAGAGTTATATATTAAGTCCAAAAAAGAATTTGAAAAAGGTCATTTGATAAACTCTATGAACATAATATTTTTGGCTATAGACAGGCTAGAACCAGCAGGAATGTATATTAAATATGATTCAGAACAAAAAATAAAAACTCATTATGAGATGGTATTGAGGGATACAAAAATAGCATATACTTTTCCTTTATCTCTACAAGACATAAAAACTCAACCTATAATTTTTGATATATACCCTGAAGTAGTAGATTCCAACTACTGTCCTGTTTTTAGATATATATCTAAAATAGATATTCAAGACACTCTACAACTAAAAGAAGAAAATATTCAAGTTCATGAAAGAGTAAAAAAAATCTTTAAAGGAGTAGATAAAGGTAGCAAAAACATTGCTTATAAAGTCTTGAATCGTTTTCCACAAGGAGAATTTGATGAAGTAAAAGGGTATGGATTTTACAAGAAAAATGAATGAAAAAAGTAGCCATTTGAATTATCAAATGGCTACTTTTTTTTTCTTACTATTCTACAAAATCTCAAACTCTATTCTTCTATTTTTGGCTTTATTCTCTGCCGAATTATTCTCTACCTGTGGTTGTGCTTCTCCAAAACCTTTAATTACTAATTGCGCCTTTGGGATTCCTGCATTTATTAAATAATCTACTACTGAAGTTGCTCGTTTTTCAGATAATTTTTGATTGTAGATTTTATCTCCTACATTATCTGTATGCCCAGAAATTTGCACTTTGATTTTCGGATTAGTTTGTAAATATCTAGTTACTAAGTCTAATTCTGTTTTGGATTCTTCCTTTAATTCCCACTTATCCGTATCAAAGAAAATATTATTCAGAACTACCTTTGAGCCTTTTTCAGCTTTTTCTAAATAAATATCTACCGTTACGTTTTCGCCTGTTCCTTCAGAATAATCAAAGGCAAGACTTTGGAATAAATAGCCTTTTTTGTTTACATTGAGCGCATAATTTGACCCTTCATTAAGTACAAAAAGATACTTTCCATTTCTTGGGTCAGAGCTTATAGAAGACTGAATAGTTTTATTTGTTAGGTTGTACAAATCTATATTTGCGCCTAGCTTTTCTTTTGTTTTGGCATCATAGACCGTTCCTTTTATGTATCTACTAACAGTTATTTCAATTTCCTCAGGCATTTCGAATTTGTAAATATAACTATTACCCAAATCTTCAGCTATTATTCGATTTTGTTTATCTACTTGTAATTCTGTTTCTCCATCTGCATAATAAGCCGTTTTTCCATCTGCTGTAACAAACAGACTTTGTTGATCGGTGTATGTGTTGATCGGATAGCCTAAATTTTGAGGTTTAGTCCAGCCTTTCTCCGAATTTTCATCTATTTCTGTTTTGAATAAATCAAATCCTCCAAAACCCAAGTGTGTATCAGAAGAAAAAAATAACGTTCTGCCATTTACGTGAATAAAAGGACTATACTCTTCACCTGCTGTATTTATTTGACTTCCTAGATTTTGAGGAGCTTCCCAAACACCTCTATCGTTGCGAGTAGATTTCCAAATATCTGTTCTTCCAAAACCTCCACTTCTATCAGAAATAAAATAAAGTGTTCGTCCATCTGCTGAAAGAGATGCTTGTGATTCCCACGATCTAGTATTGATAATATCGCCCATATTTTTAGGTTCAGACCATTTATCTCCCTGCTTTTCGCTGATAAATAAATCACAACGCCCATAAACTCCTCTTTCACTCCCCTCACAAATAGTAAAAATTATTGTACGCCCATCTGCCGAAATCGTACATGTTCCTTCATTTGTTTTGGTATTCAGTTCTGTAACTTTTTCAGGAGTTTGCCATAGACTATCTTTCTTGACGCTTCTCAAAATATCTTCATCTGCTCTTGGGTCGTTGCTCTCTCTTGCCGTAAAATACATTTCTTCTTCGTCGGCTGTCAGAACAGCAAAATATTGTAATTTTCTAGCATTAATAACTTCTGTAACACGTTCTGGCTTTATATCTAAAGGATTTTGTATTCCTTCTACTGCAAATTTACAAGTTGCCAAGCCTTTTATTGAAAGATTTTTCTGAGTTTGAGATTTAGCATATTGATATGCTTTTTGATATAATTTTTCTGCCTCTTCATACTTCCCTTCTTCCAAATAATCTCCTGCAACAACAATATATAAATCTGTTCTGCGTGGGTCGTTGGGTATAATTCGTACAGCTTCTTTGAAATGATACTTAGTTTTTGCTTTATTTCGAAGTATATTATAATAAACTCCAAGATTATAATGTGCCTCAAAATAATTATTATCTAACTCTACTGCTTTCTCAAAAGACTTTATTCCACGCTCAAAATCTCTATTTGCAATATAATCTTTTCCATTTTGATAGGCTGTTTGCGCTCTTCGATTAGTTGTTCCTTGTGCAGAAGCGAAGTTGGCAGTCAAAACAAGACTAAATGATACTACAAAAAATAAGGCTATAAGTACCGTTTTTTTAAAATTTGATAAGACCGAATATGAATTTTTCATGTATATAAATTTGGATTATTATTTTACTATCAATAACGTCAGTATCTTTTATAAATTATTTGATTCTATTAGTTGATTATATTCTAAGAATCGAACCAAGTTTAATTTTAGTTTTGCCTAAGACGATTTAAAGCAAGATAAAAATGAGCAAAAACTATCTTTCTTGGTGCAAGAACTCTGCTTCTTTACACTTTGTTAAAAATTTCATAAAAAAACACCAAAATCTATAAGTCAAATTATGAAATGTTCAAACATCCAAATTAATAATTACGAAATACATAAAATTTAATCAAATTTATTGATAAATTTTCAACAAAAGAATCTTTTACTTTACTTTGTATCATCAGAAAGAGAAAAACATTACAAATTTCACAAAAAAAATATTATTGTAGATAATCGTATTTTGAAATTAATTGATAACTGTTTTACTGAAAACTGGTAACTGAAAATGTAGGATGGTGAAATTTTGGCAGCCACGCCCTTCGGTCTCAAGGGTGAAGGTTTGGGATAAACGAATTAATTAGTTTTGCTAATTAATTTGCTAACTACTTCGTGAAGGTTCGAGTCCTTCTCCTACAGCAAAATAATAATTAAAAAAAGACTTGAAGGTATAATTTACTTTCAAGTCTTTTTTTGTGATTTTTAAAGTAAAAAATTGATTATCTAACTGTCTGATTTGTATCCTTTATCCTTTGATATATTTCGATATATTTTTGAGCTAATTTTTGAGAAGAAAAATCATTTTGAATAATATGGGGAGCAGTTTGACGTATATTTTTTCTTTTCATTTTATCATCAATGACTGTTTGTAGCGTTTGAAGTAGAGAAACCACATCATTTGTTTTGCACACCCAGCCTAATTCTTTTTCTTTTACATAACTAGCTAGACCAACTTTATCAGAAACTAAAACAGGCGTTCCCGTACTCAAACACTCTATCACTACATTAGCAAAATTTTCATTAAAGGAAGGTAAAACAAAAAGGTCGGAATTTGCTAAACATTCAAATTTTTGGCTTCCTTCCAGCCAACCTACCCAGTTTACTTTGTCTTTTAAATTATTTTGATGAATTATTTTTTTTAAGGCATTTTGATATTCTACGCTTTCACTTTTCCCAATTAAATCCAGTTGTAAATTTATTTTTGAGTCATTATTATTTTCAAATTGTAACATAGCTTCAAACAGAATTTCCAATCCTTTTTTGTGATGAATTCTGGACATAAAGACTAATTTGAAAGTATTAGATGATTCTGTTTTTTGAGTCTTTATTTTGAGTTTGTTTGTAGGAAGAGATAATAAGTTTGGCAATACAAAAACACGATTATCTTTTATATAATCTACTTCATCTCTTTCTATTTGTGCTGTCAGATGTAAATACGATTTTTTGAGAAGTTTTTTTCCTATAAATTTATGAAAAATACTTTTAGGAGATTTTTTTTGAGATTGAAGTGTGTATTCTCCTAGCATTCCACGAGGAGCAACAATTACTTTTACACCTTTCCAAATACATATTAAAACAGAAAAAACAGCAACTGTATTCCACCACGAATGCACATGAATAGCATCAAAATTTTGAGCTGTTTGAAAGAGTTTTTTTAATAATCTAATAGAAAAGTGAGTATGGTCTTTTGTCTGACGGCTAAAATACCAAACCTCTACTCCATCTACTAAAATAGGTGTATTATTCTTAATATCTAATTCTTCTGTTCCATTTGCTGTTGTTGTATAAACGGTTACTTTGTTTATTGATTCATTATTTCTATTGTCTTGGTTATTCATAAAGTCAGCTTGTGCCTCACACAGACGACTTATAGATACAGTAGTTCCTCCATAAATATAAGCAGGTTTATAAGAAGGAGTAATATGAAGAATATTCAATTAATTAATTTTTAAAGATTATAGAATAAAACTATTACTACGATTCATAATTGGGATTCTTTACAATCACATTGAATCTTTTTGCTGTATGAAATAATAAATACATCGTAACTATACTCCAAAATACAGCATTAAATACGTATTCAAAGGCATTACCTCTTATCAAAATATAAAACAACCCTAAAAAGATACATCCAGAACCAATGGCGTAACCACCAAATAAAGATTCTGCCTTTTTAGATAGAAATGTAACTAAAACACCCAATAAAAATAGAGCGCAAAAAATTCCTATTTCTCCACCTACAATATAAGAATCTGCAATAAAAGCAGGTTTGGCAGACACAATAGTACCACTACCTACTGCCCCTATTTCATATACTCTATCCATAATTACTTGCTCGGGTACTGGTTTGCTTGGATAAAGAATACGAGGAGGGATAGATTCTAATGATTGAACAAGCACCTCTTGTGTCATGTAAGGTATTTCTATGGGTACTCTCTCCACATACACCATAAACATTTTTATTTCAGAGAGTCGATGTGTCAAAAATAGCCAGTTATCATCTAACAAACCATCTACATCTTGATTACCGACTCTTTCTAATGCTATAGATGCAGCTTGTGCCGATGCTAACCCTCCTCCCCAACTCAAGTTCCTAACAGCATTAGTATAATAAGGAATAACAAATAAAAATAAAAAAAACATAAAAGGAGATGCTATTAAAATAGTTTTTTTATACTTTGACCATAAAATAGCTGATAGAAGTAACATTGGAAGCACTGTAAACTCTTTCCAACCAGAAGTTAGTGCTTGAAACTCTCCATAAAAAAACAATATTCCTGTTATGAACATATACTTTTTTTCCTTCTCTAGTAAAGCATAACCAAATGAGAAGACAGCAAAAACAGCTGTGGAGAGCTGAAATTGGCTTACAAACTGTGCTCCACCTGGTACAAACCTAAAAAAGATACTTCCTGCAAAGAAAAATAGAGTTGTAAAAAAAAGAATTTTAGAGATAGAGGTTTTAGAAGAGACTTGAATTATATATTTTGGAACTTTATATGTTGAAAATAAGAGTAAACCATGTACATAAGCAGCATGTCCTAAGCAATACAAAATTTGACAGTAAGCGACACTTGATATATACACATACGACTCTTCTGCTTTTATTTTATCAAGATATAGATACCCCATAGAATCTAAATAGAAAAAGATAGATGTAACGGCCATATAACCTGAAAAGATAAGATGAACCAAGAAAAAAGGACGAAATACTTGATTCAATACAGGACGATCAGTTGGAAGTTTTTTGACTGTTCCTGTGAAAGTAACTAGATATATCCATAATGAACCACTCCAAGCTGTCCAGTAGGCTAGTGAAGGGCTTGTAGAATGAAATAAGAAGGCTAAAAAAACAGGTAAGTAGAGTAGTAAATAACGTGGATTCATTGTATATTAATACGGTTTTTGTCTTAGGAATAGAAATTAAATAAATTGACACTTTTAATTATATAATTAACTAATAGTCAGAAGTTTAATTCGTCATTTTTCCTTACAGACAATAAGAAATTTCTTTCAGCTTCATTCTTCATCTTCTCTTTTTGCTTCTGCTAATACAACATTAGATTCTCCTGTATTTTTCTTGGGTAATTTATTTTTTTGAGTAATAAGAGCTGCCTGTTTTTCTTCTTCCTTTTTTTGCCTTTTCTGTCTTTTGCGCTCTTCTTCTTTTTCTAACCGTATTCTTTCTTGCTCAACTAAATTAAGCTCTATGATTCTCTTTTCTTTATATTTTACATTTCTATCAGAAATAGTATCATTGATATATTTTTCCATCATCAAACTCGCTATTGGAGCTGCCCATGTTCCTCCAAAACCTGCATTTTCTACTACAACAGCTATTGCTATTTTTGGATTATCTTTTGGTGCAAAAGCTATAAAAATAGAATGATCTTCTCCATGGGGGTTCTGAACAGTTCCTGTTTTTCCACATACTACAATATCATCTATCCTTGCTCTACGAGCTGTTCCTGCACGTACAACATCTGCCATAGCATCAACTACATAAGGAAAGTATTTTTCATCAACAGTAGTTTTTTGTTTTGTTCTGTATTTTATATCTACTAAAGTAGTATCATTTATTGACCTAACAACATGAGGAATATAATAATGTCCTCTATTTGCTAAAATTGAAGCAAAGTTAGCCAGTTGTAATGGAACAGCACTCATTTCTCCTTGTCCGATACTAAGAGAATAAATATTACCTAATTTCCATCCATAACCACGCCTTTCTGCTATCTTATCATAATATGCTGTTGAAGGAATAAGTCCTCTACTTTCATAAGGTAAGTCTATTCCTAGTTTTCTACCAAACCCAAAAGACAAAGCGTGGTCGTGCCAACTGTCTAAACCAACACGAGTATCTTCTTTGTCATTTTCAGAACGATGTTGACGAATAATTCTGATGAATGATTTATAATAAAATGGATTACAAGAATGTTGAATAGAACCATGTATATCTAATGGCGAAGGATGATTATGACAATTTACAAGCTCCTTAGAGCAACTAAATGAAGTATGAACAGTATCCAAAACACCATCTTGCAAACCTATCAAAGCCTGTACGATCTTAAAAGTAGAACCAGGAGGATAGGCAGCTTGTAATGCACGATTATAGAGTGGCTTTGTAGGGTCTTGAGAAAGCATTAAATAATTCTTTGCTACTTCTGTTCCTTCTCCTGTAAGAAGGTTGGGGTCAAAAGTCGGTGCAGAAACCATCGATAATACTTCTCCTGTCTTTGGGTCAATGGCTACAATACTACCAATTTTGTTTTGCATCAAATACTCGCCATACTTTTGAAGTTCGGCGTCTATTGTTGTTTGTAAGGCTAGACCTGCTTCTGGAAGCGTATCATACTCTCCATCTTGAAAAGAACCTCTAGCAATTCCCAAACGGTCGTACATAACCTGTTGAACTCCTCTTTCTCCTCTTAATTCTTCTTCATAACTTCTTTCTATACCACTAATACCGAGCATATCTCCACGTCTGTAATACCCAGCTGTATCTTTAGAAAGCATACGTTGGTCAATTTCACGTACATACCCCAAACCACCAGCAAAAGAAGCATAAGGATACTTACGAATCGTTCTTACATTTGGATAAATACCTTCATAATCAGAGAGTTCGTCCTGTATTTTGGCATAATTCTCTACTGACATTTGTTTTATAAAAAGATAGGGTTTATAGCGTTGTAATCCGTGTCTTGCCTTCTGTAATTTTTCTCTAAACTCATCTAAAGAAATACGCAAAAGCTGACACAGACGAGTTGTGTCATTTGGTTCTAGCTTAAATTCTTTTGCTATAATTTCTATATCAAAAACAGGATTGTTTTCGACAATTATTTTTCCATCTCTATCATAAACAAGTCCACGAGGAGGATATAAAATATTTGTTCGTGTAGAGGTATTTTGAGCTTGTTGTTGAAAATCATCAGAAATAACTTGCAACCAAAGAAGTTGAAAACCATAGATTAACAAAACTACTAAAATAGCTACTTGAATGATATATCGTCGAAGGTCGTTCAAATCTGAATATTTTTTACTTTTGGAAGTTTTTGGGGAGCTTTATATCAATGACAAAAAGAACTTTCTTTTGCTTTCAGTTTATCTTCTACTAAAAGACTACAAAGTTAAGCACTTTATCCCACTTATTTAGAATAAATACTGTTATAAATAATCTAAAAATGATACCAGTAATTATTTTTTTGTCGAAGGAAAAAAGGTCTATATAGAATAAATCCTATTCTTTATTTGAATTATATCAATATATACCAAAACATAAATTTTGTGTTCAGAAGCTGACTTGTATTTCTAGCTTAGAAAAGATTCAGATGAAATGAGAGTAAGCGAGACTTGACATGTTATATTCGTTTTAACTTTTCTAAAGAAATCAATTTAATATAACTATTCGGAGTAGAGAAATCAAGAATATATTTTGTTTGTATTCAAAGTTTCGAACACAAACAAAACGTATTGAAACTTAAAATGCGTTCATATATTTTGCAAAAAATTAAAAATAGTATTTTTTATCAAAAAAAACACATTTTATTATCTCTATAATACAATTTTCAAAAAGCACTTTTTTGTTAAAAAAATTGATTTATCAAAAAAAAACAAAATATTATTTACATTATGTCAATAAAAGTAAATTTTAGTTTCGTAAAATAATTAATTTAAAACGTTTTATATGTTTTTTATGCCTTATGTTTGATGATACTTTTAAATGTAATACATTTGCACCTTCAAACAACTCAATTATTCTCTGTAAAGGCATAACTATGAAACTATTCCAACTTTATACCATCTTTCTTTTTGTATTTTTATCATCTATTTACACAACTACACAGGCACAAGGAACGGGAGACCAAGACCCATTAGAAGTAAAAATCTTTCCACCTTCTCCCAATACAGCGAGTTTGGGGAAGTATGGAGAAGTACCTGTGGGTTTATACACAGGAATTCCACAAATTTCTATTCCACTTACCACAGTACAGAGCGGAAGCCTTTCAATGCCTATTAGTTTGAGTTACCATGCAGGTGGCATACGTGTAGAAGAAATTGCAAGTTGGGTAGGCTTAGGTTGGAGCTTGAATGCTGGAGGGGTTATTACTAGACAGGTTAGGGGGATTCCTGATGAGTTGGATATGGATAGGCAAGAGAATATTGGTAATATAAAAATAAGTGAAGCTAATAATCCTAATCTTGCAAGAGAATTGATGTCAGATGTAGTTTTTGGTTCTAGAGATACTCAATCTGATTTATATGTTTTTAATATTAATGGAATATCGGGAAAGTTTTTTCTTGGAAATGATAATGAAGTCTTATTTGATAAGCAACAGGACTTAAAAGTAAAGAGAATAGACGCTTCTTCGTGGATAATGACTGATGGTAGTGGTAATAAATACTATTTTGGAAAAAGTAAAGATAAATCAAAAGCTGCTATTGAGATTGGAGAGAACTTCTCAGTAAATAATCTTTCTAGTGATGGTTATAGCGCAATTACAGCTTGGTATATCACAGAAATAGAAGACGTCACAGAACAACATAAAATAAATTTTAACTATAAAACAGTACCATCAATTAGCTATTACAGAAGTGCAGAAAAAGAGATGTTATCAGTAACTAATTCAGATGCTTGTTCTGCTCCTTACTTAGGATACAAGAGGTATTTTACAGCCTCTATGGTTGACCAAATTATACTAGAATCAATAACAAGTCAGAATCAAAAGATAAATTTCATAACAGATGTAGATAGAGAAGACTTAAAAGATGGTTTCGGTAGAGCAGCAAAGGCTTTAAGTAAAATTATTGTTGTGCGTAATGATAATCAAAGTATTATAAGAGAATACAATCTATCTTATAGTTATTTTCCATCTCTAGGTGTAACAAATAGATATAATCAACTTAATATTTCAGACGAACAACGGTATAAAAAATTACGTCTGAATCAAGTTCAAGAGAAAAATGGAAACTTAATAATTCCACCTCACAAGTTTGAATACAATTCTCTCCCTATCCCCGAACGTTTTTCTTGTCAAATGGACTTTTGGGGATTTTACAATGGTAAAGATGAAAATGATAATCGGTATAACTTGAAATTGATTCCCACTTCAGATATTTCATTTCTTCCCTATTCAGACCTTCAGGTTCGTTATGAAGGAGCAAATCGTTTACCTGATGAAAAATACATGAAAGCTGGAATACTAGAAAAGATAGTTTATCCTACAGGAGGTTATACCAAATTTGAGTACGAAGCAAATAAAACAATAGATATAATAAAGTTTCCAAAAGGTTATAGAAATGAGTATGTCTTTAGACGTAAAAGAATGGAAGTTATTGAAGATAATCTAAATACAACCACAGAGCAAATATTTGAAATAAACAATGCTTCTGAACCAGGACAAGTCATACCTAAAATTCCTTTAGAATGGAGGCTTGAAAATATGCACTGTGAAGGAGACTTTGCTACAATTACTTGTGGAATAGAAATACGAATAGAAAGTATATCAAATCCTACATTTACTCCTATTACTTTACGTAATGAAACAGGAACGGTATTTCTAGAAAATGGAACTTACAAAATGATTTGTATAATGGATTTTGATGCCAATCCAGACATTAGAAAAGTAGATATTATATATAACTGGGAAGAAGGTGTGTCTACACAAGAAAAAATGGCAGGAGGATTAAGGATAAAAACAGTAAAATCATATAATGATGAGTTTGCAACACCAATTGTAAAACAATACGAATACAAGTCAGATAATGGACTAAGTAGTGGTAGAATGCCTGGTAGGATTATGAATAGTTATTTTGCATCTGTACCTTCTTGTCCTTTTGTAACAACAGCAGTGGCTTTAAGTTCGGGTAGCTACTACCCTTTAGTAAATACTAAAGGAGGGTACATAGGATATCAAACAGTTACTGTTTATGATGGACTTAATAAGGAGTTGGGAAAAAGCGTAAATAATTATTCATTTGGGTCAGACGTGTTTTTGGTAGGTAATTATGGAGCTCCTTTTGCAACTATCTCAAAAGAACATGTAAGAGGTTTGCTATTGTCTAATAAAAAGTATCTCAGCAATACGTCAAATACATATTCATTAATAAGTGAAACCATAAATGATTATAGTTTTGCTAATACAATAGAAATACCAAATTTAGTAGTTACTCAAGTAGGAACAGAAGCGGGGGGGGGCACCTCAATGGTTTTGAATAAGTATGGGTATGTAGAGTATAATACAACCTCTTCTTGGCAACGCCTATATAGCACCACTCAAAAAACATACGATCCAAATAACTCTCAACTACTAAAAGAACAGACAACAAACTACTTCTATAATGAAGATGCTCGTCATACCTTGCCGATTCGTACTGAAACGATAGTAGATGGAAAAAAACTAAGCACACATACGAAATACCCTCTTGATTATGCTGTTTTATCTACCTCTAATGAGGTAAGTAAAGGTATTTATTATCTACAAGATAAAAACGTAATCGGCATTCCTGTTGAAACATATACAACAGAGTCATCAGAAGGTGAAAAGGATCAAGAAAAAGTCATTTCTGCTCAAATGATGGTTTATAATCAAGATAAACCTTTCTTGAAAGAAATACATCAACTAGAAGCAAATTCTGCTGTTGCTGATAATCCAATAGAAAACTTTGTTCCTTCTTCTATCAATGCACAAGGAGAGTTTGTAAATGACTCTCGTTATGAGAAGCGTTTGGAGTATTTTAAGTATGACGAATTCGGAAACCCATTGGAGTTTGGAAAGACAAAAGACGTACACAAATCTTATATCTGGGGATATAAAAATACTTATCCTATTGCAGAAGTAATTAATGCTTCTCAAGATCAAATTTTTCACACCTCATTTGAAGAGGGTGGAACTAGTCAAGAAGCTCGTACAGGAAAGCGTAGTTTTAGAATACAAAGTATTTATTCTATGAAAGAAGACCTACCTAGTGGAGAATATCTTTTTTCTGTATGGGTAAAAGGAGCAGGAACTCTTACAGTTTTAGATAACAGCAAAACTTTTGATTCTCCTAATGAGTGGTTGCGTATTGAATTTAAACTTAGCATAGATAATAATACAGATATCAATATTGTTGGAGATGATTTTCTTATAGATGAAATTCGTTTGCACCCTTTAGAAGCACACATGATTACACGTACTTATACACCTTTAATTGGAGTTAGCTCAGAAACAAATGTAAATCATAACTCTAATTTTTATGAGTATGATGCACTTCAACGCTTACATATCATACGTGACAAAGAAGGAAATATTATCAAGCGTACTGATTACGAATATAAAGGAAACTAAAAAATAAAAAGCTAAAAAAGCTTTTCTTAAAAACATTCAAAAAATTGCATTCACTATTTTATCTGATTTTACAATGAAATTCTTACTGACTTTATTATTTTCGCTTTTAGTTTTCTTTCAAGTCTCTGCTCAATATATAAATGGTTCTACTACTGCTCAAGTTGGAGAATGTAGCTCATATTCACTTGGAGACTGGGGAAATGCTTGTGTAACAGTAACTTGGTCTGTATCAGGAGGTACGATAAGTGGAAGTAACATAAATACTCCTAGTGTAGAAATATGTTGGACAACTGTTGGCACACAAACTATTTCAGTAAACGATGGATGTGGCAGAACAGAATCTATTCAGGTTCAAGTTTCTTGCGCTCCTTTATCCATCACACCCTCCACCACAACAGCCTGTATAGGTCAGCCTGTTACGCTTACGGCTGATGGATATGATTCGTATTCTTGGACAGGAGCTGTTGGAAGTGGAAACACAGCTACTTTTACACCTACAAGCACAGGTACACATACAGTTTACGTTACTGGAACAACTGGAAACTGCACAACGACAAATTCTGTAACTATTCAAGTAAACCCTGCTCCAACAGTTACAAATCCTATAACGATTCAAGCAGGAGAAACAGCTACACTTTGTGCAACACAAGGAGATTCTTATTTATGGAGACCAAATGGGGAAACAAGCTCGTGTATTACAGTTTCTCCTTCTGAAACAACAAACTATTCTGTTGATGTAACAAATTCTTGTGGCACAACCACCCTAAGTACACAAGTAATTGTAGAAGGTGCGCCTTTATCTATCAATGCAGATGATGTTTGTTTTGGGCAAGATATTCAAGTAACAGCAACAGGTGGAACTCCTCCTTACTCATTTTCTTCTAATGCAACTATTATATCACAGAATAATCAGTTGGGAATAGCTACTATCCGTCCTTCTTCAGCAGGAAACATAACTATCTCTGTTACAGATAACACAGGGGCTTCTGTCAGCAAAACAGTAGAAGCAAAACCTAGCCCTTCTTTTGGTGTAGATGTAAACAATGCAGTGGTTTGCTCAGGAGAAACTGCTACAATGACTATCATAAATGGAAATGCAGATAGTTATTTTTGGGAAATAGATGGAGGAAATGCTATACTTTCAGCTACCACAGGACCAAGCATTCAAGTAACGCCTACGGCAAGTTTTGTTAGATTAAAAATAACAGGAGTAATTGGAGATTGTTCGTTCAGTATGTACAGAGGTGTTTCTATTTCTTCTGGACAAGTGGCTATCACTAGCGCACCCGAGCCTGTTTGTAGTGGAGGTACAATATGGTTATACGGAGAAGGCGCAATGACTTATGAATGGATAGCGAATGGACAAGTAATAGGTACGAATGCCTCTGTTCAAGCTACCTTCTTACAGCCTACTCAAGTATTTTTGATAGGAAGAGATGAATGTGGAAATACAAGTACAGATGATATAATTGTTTCCGTATCTGCTGCATTGCCTTTAGAAGTAACCCCTCAAACAGCTACTATTTCGCTCGGACAAAGCGTAACCTATACAGCTTCTTCGTCTGAAAACCTCACTTATACGTGGTTTGATGAAGATGAGACACAACAACTCGGCACAGGAGCTACGCTTACACAAATACCTACTGAAAACTCTACTTATATCTTGGTTGCTTCTAATGGAACGTGTGAAGAACGAAGAGAAGTACATGTTATTTTGACAATGGATAGCGAAACTGTTTTTTGCGCTCCTTTCAAAGAACAAACTTTTGAGCCTATCCCTACTGAAATTTATGTAATGCAAAACCCTCAATTGGGCAAAAACTACATTCGTTCGGAAACGATGCTTACGCCTGTAAAGACACAAACAGAAATAGAGTTTCTTCCTATCAACAACGACGGAAAAGCAGTTGCTTTTGGTTTCTTTGATGGATTAGGAAGAGATGAGCAAACGGTACAGATAGAAGCCTCTCCAACTAAAAGAAATATCATTCAACATATAGAATATGATGAATTTGGAAGAATGCCAAAAGGATTTTTGCCACACACAGGAGGAAATAGATATAATCCTTTCCAAGCAAATGCAGCTACTGAACAGATGGCATTTTATCAAAATCCGATAGCCGAGTATGCCACAACGACAATTCCTTATTCAGAAAAGATATTCGAAAACTCTCCGTATAGCCGTGTACTAGAACAGGCTGCACAAGGAGAAGCGTATAGTTTGCAGAGTGGACACACTATAAAAGCATCAGAACGTCCAAATAACGCAACAGACCAAGTTCATCAATGGTATTACGATGAGGCTACTAGAAGACTCAAATCAGATAATTTTTATGCTGATGGTGAGCTTTGGATAAACGAGACAGAAGACGAACACGGCACAAAAACGTGGCAGTTTACCGATAAACTAGGAAGACTTATTTTACAACGTACGCAACTAAAAGAAGCAGATTTTGTAGAAACCTATTATGTTTATCACAAACGATTCTTGAAAAAACCTCAATTTATCATTCAGCCAGAGGGAGTGAAAAATCATTATGGACAGCAAGTAGTACAGATTTATCCTATTCAAATAGCGAATTGGACATTTCGCTATCAATACGATGGCAGAGGAAGAGTTCATAAAAAATGGATACCGGGGCAAGATGGCGCATCTACTTTTATTTATGATGAGCGTGATAGAATGATTTTGGCACAAACTCCAAATCAGATAAGTAAAAGAGAATGGACATTTACCAAATATGATGCACTCAATCGCCCTATTATGTCTGGTCTCTATTTTTCTACTAAGACAGTTTCAGAACTACAAACTGAAATAGAAGCCCAAGAGCTTAAAGATATGTACGAAGTGAGAGAACTTGATGTTCCTTTTGGGTATTCGAATGGTAGCTTTCCGATTATTGAAGATACCAAAAGCGTACTTAGCGTTATTTATTACGATGGCTATTGTGATATTTTTGATGAAGATGCAGAAGCTGAATCGTTCTTATTTGCTTCAAATCCTTTAGTTTTGGAAGAAGAACAAGCTGCTACCGTTCGTGGTCTGACAACGGTAAGCAAGACAAGAGTATTGGATAGTAAAGGCGAATGGCTTTCTAGCGTTATTTATTACGATGATTATCACCGTTCTATCCAAACACAAACGCAACAAATGGGTGGCAACTGGGATATTATGACTAACCTTTACGACTTTAGTGGAAAAGTCTTGAAAACGCACCAAGAACACCAAAGCAATACAATACCAGTTGTGGTAAAACAAGGTTTTGAGTATGACCACACAGGAAGACTTTTGAAAACATTCCATCAAGTGAATAACAAACCAGTCGTTTTACTTTCTAGCGTACAATATAATGAAGTCGGACAGGTAAAAGGCAAAGGATTGCATGGAGCTACACCATTACAAGCAATTAATTTCAAGTACAATATTAGAGGGTGGCTGACTCATATCAATGACTTAGCCAATGTCAAAAAAGATGACCCAACTAGTAGTCTTTTTGCCTTCAAGATTTCGTATGACGAAGCACAACAATTTAATGGAAATATTGGTAAAGTAGAGTGGAAAAGCGTAACTGATGCTGTTGAGCGTGGTTATGATTTTAGTTATGATAACTTAAATCGTCTGACAAATGCAGATTATTTCTACGACCAAACAGCTTCTACTTATCAAGAAGACTATTCTGTTTTCAATATTAAGTATGATAACAACGGAAATATCGAAACGCTTTCTCGCAACGGACTTTTAGATATGCAGCCTTCAAGAGACCCACAAAATCCTATCAAAACCTATGGTTTGATTGACGATTTGCATTACAGCTACCGAGAGGGAAGAAGCACAAATAACAGTAATAGACTGCTAGAGGTAGTAGATGCAGCAGGTCAAAACTCTGGTATTGCTGGAGATTTTCAAGACGTAAATACTGGAAAAGGAATTGATTATTTGTATGATAAAAATGGAAATCTGATTGCTGACGGAAACAAAGGTATTTCTAGCATTATCTACAATCACTTGAATCTACCAGAAGAAATTACGTTTTTAAACAAAAATAAAATCAAAAACACCTACGATGCAGCAGGAATAAAACTAAAAAGTCAAATCATAGAAAATGGTAAGCCAATTCGCACCACATTTTATAGAAACGGTTTTATCTATGAAGGAACAGGAGTAAGCGCAGGTGCTGACATTGGAATTGGTATAGGTGGAGGAGCAGGAGAAACAAAACCTGTAATGCTACGCTTCTTTGGAACAGCAGAGGGACGCATTGTAAACAAAGCTGAAACTCGTGGAGAGACGGATTTTGTCTATGAATACCACTACAAAGACCATTTGGGCAACTTACGTGTAGCTTTCCAAGCAGAAGAAAGCAAAGTAAAAGAAAAATTCTCTCTCACAATGGAAGCCGACAGCGCACAAAGTGAAGAGAAAGAATTTGAAAACGTAGCAGCAGCACGAAGCGACCAAAAAGACAAAGAAGGACACTATTCGGCAGCCCTAGAAAACTCAAAACAAGCCATTTCGAAAACGATAGCCGTTAAGAAAGGCGATAAAATAAAAGCAAGTGTTTTTGCGACACACGACCCAGCCATTGCCAATACTGACCCAACAAAAGCGATTGCAGAGGCTAAAAAAGATGTTTTGATGTCTTTAGGAAGTGCAGCAGCAGGAACTATTATTACCCATCCGACACAGCAAGAAATAGATATTCCATTAAATCCAGAAATAAGTCCAGCCCGAACGGAAATTATAAAAGCTCCAAAAGTAAGGTTTAATCTATTGGATTTTGTGCCAGTAGTTCGTAATTTACGTAAGCTAAATCGTGCTAAAAAAGCAAAAGGCTTAGAGCAAGATACGTATTTTGTACCGAAAGGCGAGTTAGTTTTGGAGTTAAGAGATTCTACCGATAGTCTTATCTTTGAGAAACGAGAAAAACTGACTATTTCTTCTGCTGTTTCGTGGGAAAAGCTAGTTTCAGACCTAGAAATCAAAGAAGACGGAAATCTATCTGTTTATATTGATAATGCTAGTTCTGATAAAGTTTATTTTGATGAGTTTATCATTGAGAGAACAGAAGGAGTACAAGCCGTAGTAGTTCAAGAAAACCACTATTATCCTTTTGGTATGAATATGAAAGGGATTGAGGAATTGGATTTGCAGAGTTTAGGTAATACAGATGAGCATCGTTTTCAGTACAATGGAAAGGAAAAAGAGGAAAGTTTTGGGTTGTATTGGAGTAGTTACGGAGCTAGAGAATATGATATGCAACTTGGACGTTTTCATACCTTAGACCCTAAAGCAGAGATTTATCATGATTGGAGTTCTTATTTGTATGCAGCGAACAATCCTATTGTGCTTACAGACAAGAATGGAGAAGGTCCAGAAGGAGAAAATGATGGAAAGAAGGCTGTAATTGCTGTAAATGAAGATGGAGTTTCAATACATCTTGAAAATTTACCACAAGCAGTTGACTCATTTTTAACAGAAGTAGATAATGCTTTCTCTGGAATAATCAACTATCTTGAAGCAAATAAGACAGGAGATTTTGAAGTAGGAAGTGGTTCTACAAAATCAAGTGGTATTGCAACAGTAGGAGAAAACGGCTCAAATGATGTCAAAGAAACTGATAAATCTGCTACTGATCCTAAGGTCATAAAAGAAAAAAACTTGAATGCTGCAAAACTAGCTACGAACTTAAATGAGGCAGGAAGTAAATCTGGAGTATTGAATAGTGCTAAAATGGCAAGTGGAGCTGCTGATATTTGGGGAGCAGGTCTAAATCTTACTGGTTATGAAGAACCTAAAGAAGAAGTTAAAATTGATACTCCTTTGGCAAATAATTATCCAAAATATGATAAGGATAAACTTTTGAAAACTGATGCTCTTGGAGCAGGTCCTTTAAGACCTGTGCAAGGGAATGACACTTTGAGGCAACAAAACTTTACTTATCCAAATGGAGAAACACTACCCGATACGGTTCAAATCGAAATAGAATAATGAAACAAATAATCTTATTTACATTAGTATTTATCTTTATCATATCTTGCAATACTAATAAATCTCAAGAAACTGTTGTTTTGGCTAATTATGAATCTGGTAAAGTTCATAAAGAAGTTATTGATAGCAAATGGTTTGAGTATTATCCAAGTGGTAGATTAATGACTGTTATACCTCTTAAAAATAAAAATTTTGATGGTATAGGGTATAGTTTTTACGAGAATGGAGATACTTTAGCTATAAAAAACTATAAGGATAATGAGTTGAATGGTACAACTATTCGCTTTCATAAGTCAGGTAACATATCTGCAAAAGAATCTTATACAAATAGCTTGTTAGATGGTAAGGCATTTTATTACAATCAAAGTGAACAGTTATTATATGAAAGAAACTACCTATTAGGTAAGAAACGTGGGTGGAATTATGATTATTATTTAAACGGGAATTTCAAATTTAAAGTTTATCATATACTTCCTGAAAAGGAGGAATATGTAGTTAAAGAATATGAATATGATTCTATTTCACAAAAAAAGAAAATAAACAGGAGAGTTAGCTATTTTATTAGAGATACAATAGACACTTCTAATCCAATTGCAGAACTAAAATATTGTTGTAGAAATAATGATAGCATAGCACTGGTTACAGGAAAAATAGATGTATATCATAATATATTAGATTCTACCAAAACAGTTTTAGGTAGATATGACTATGAAAGAGAATCTTTTTTTGTTGAATTTAGTAATAAAGTAGGCATAGATACATTGAGAGGTTTTATTTTTAATTATAAAACAGACAAAAAGGGACAACGAACAGGTACACAAACTCCTATAGAAAATATTATATATAAAAAATAACCCCAGCCCTCGCTGTACGTTCTTGTTGGTATTTCAATTTTCAAGATTAAAAAACTGCGTTCTTGTTGGTGTTCTGATTTGTGAAATAAGCAAAAAAAGCCGTTGTTGTGTCTTTAGTTTCGGCTTGCCGTTACGATGACCAACAACAGAGCAACGAACAGAATGAAGGCAAAAAAGCAGACTTGTAAGTAGATTTTTATTTGCAAGTCTGTCTTTGTTGTCTATGAATACCACTACAAAGACCATTTGGGCAACTTACGTGTAGCTTTCCAAGCCGAAGAAAGCAAAGTAAAAGAAAAATTCTACGTTCTTGTTGCTCTTCCCAAAACCCCAAAATATTAGAAAAAAGCACCTAAAAGTATAGATATAGACATATAAAGCATAAAAAATAGAGTAACTTTTTCATTAATAACTCCTCCTATTTTACAAAACTTAGCTATCGATAATTCTAAAATGCTAACTTTACGATTCAGTATTTTGATCTTTTTACCTAAAACTCAAATATATATCATAATGAAGCACTCATTTTTGTTATTACTCTCTTGTTTATTTTTATTTTCTTGTCAAAACGAGTCTAAAAAATCTACTACCACAACAAAGCAAGAAGCAGATTTGATTATCTATAATGCTAAAATCTATACTGTGGATGAAAATATACCAACGGCTCAATCTTTTGCTCTCAAAGATGGGAAATTTCTTGAAATTGGAACAGATAAAGAAATTCAAGATAAATTTGAATCAGCAGAAAAAGTAGATGCTAAAGGCAAAACTATTTTACCTGGACTTATTGATGCACATTGTCATTTTTATAATTTAGGAATGAAGCTACAACAAGTCGATTTAGTAGGAACGACAAGCTATCAAGAAGTTTTGGATAGAATAGTTGCTTTCCAAAAAGAAAAAAATGTTCCTTTTATTGTTGGTAGAGGTTGGGATCAAAATGACTGGGAAGAAAAAGAATTTCCTACCAATAAAGAACTCACTGAGCTTTTTCCTGATACGCCTATTGCCATTACACGTATAGACGGACATGCTATGATTGCCAACCAAAAAGCACTTGAACTAGCAAAAATCACTACTTCGACAAAAGCAGAAGGAGGAGAAATTATTCAAAAAAATGGCAAACTAACTGGTGTTTTGGTAGATAACCCGATGGCACTTGTCAGAGAAGTAATTCCACAACCTACTCGTGAATCACAAATAGAAGCACTTTTAGAGGCACAAAAAATCAATTTTAGTTATGGATTGACTACCCTAGATGACGCTGGGCTTTCTCCAGATATTATTTCGCTTATCGATAGTCTTCAAAAAACTGACAGGCTTCAAATGAGATTATATGTAATGGTAAGTAACCGTCCAGAATATGTAGAAGAATATCTCAAAAAAGGAACATACAAAACCGAAAAACTCAATGTTTCTTCCTTTAAAGTGTATGCAGATGGTGCTTTGGGTTCAAGAGGTGCAGCTTTGAAAGAGCCGTATTCTGATAAAGAAAATCATCATGGCGCAATGCTTATTGGATATGAAGATTTGACGATATTGGCTCAAAAACTGGCTGATTCTGATTTTCAAATGAATACTCATGCTATCGGAGACTCTGCCAATGCTGTCATTATTCGTAAATATTATGATGTTTTGAAAGGACAGAAAGACCGTAGATGGAGAATAGAACACGCACAAGTAGTCGCTCCAGAAGAGTTTGAAATGTTAGATGATAATCTGATGATAAGTGTGCAGCCCACTCACGCCACCAGTGATATGTATTGGGCAGAAGACCGTTTGGGAGAAGAGCGTATAAAAGGAGCGTATGCTTACAAACAACTTCTTGAAAAAACAGGTAAGATAGCTTTAGGAACTGATTATCCTGTCGAACAAGTAAATCCTTTTCATACTTTTTATGCAGCCGTAGCACGTAAAGACTTAAAAAATTATCCTGATGGAGGTTTTCAAAAACAAAATGCACTTACAAGAGAAGAAACACTAAAAGGAATGACTATTTGGGCTGCATACAGTAATTTTGAAGAAAACGAAAAAGGAAGTATCACAGCAGGAAAATACGCTGATTTTGTCATCTTAGAGCAAGATATTATGACTGTTGAAGAAGATGCAATTCCGAATACAAAAGTAATTTCTACTTATTTGGGTGGCTTGAAAGTTTATGGCGAGTAAAAGTGGGAGTTCATATCTTAAAATCTATTCTTAAACAACTTCTATGATATTTCTTTTACTTAGGTAAATTAATGTCAATAAGGACACCGACAATGGTAAAAACAACCATTGTTGATGTCCTTACCAACGAATAATATTGGCATCAGACTTTTACGACATCACCTATTTTTTTATTGTCGATTAGCAAAACGATGTCCTAATTTGATAGTAGGCTGTTCGACAAACAAATAGGATACATACGCAATCAGAGTGCTTAAAGCTGTCAGAACAAAAAAGTTAAGTATATTATTCCAACTAACTAATAAAAATTTTGGAGAGCTTAAAAAGTTATAAAACTGATATTCAGTAATAAGATGGAGAACGAAAAAATGAAATAAATAAAGACTATAACTAATCTTACCAAAAAAAATAGTTAGTGGATTAACAAAAAATATGTAAGGCTTTTGACTTAATACATAAAGCAGCATAACAAAACCAATACAGAAAAAGTAATGACTAGAAAACTGTAAGAAAGTTTGGGTAGCAAAATACACGAAAATGTAAGTTGCTAATAATAACAGAGTAGGTGGTTTTATTTCCCTGTCTCCATTGATAAAAAAATAATACGACATACCCATACAAAATATTGGAAACTGACTTGGAAAATACCTATACAGAAAACTTTCTCCTAAAGGCAAATCTCTAATAAAATAAGTGCAGAACGAATGCAAAAACATACCGATAAATAATAATTTTAGCGATTTATCTAAGCTATTGACGTATTTCCATATTATAGGTACGCACAAATAAAACGTAACTTCTACTCCAATAGACCAACCTCCCCCCACTAAGTTCATATATTGAGGAATAAAATCGTGAATAAAAAACATGTTCGCTAATACAGCCTTCAAAGAGTAAGAAGAAGTCGTAATTACGATTAAGAGAATGCCAATATAATAGACAGGAATAATTCTGAATAAGCGTTTTATCAAAAATGCTTTAATAGCATGTTTTGCATCACTACTTACGGTTCTTTTGAAAGAATAAAAAACTGTAAAAGCACTGATAACAAAAAATAATTGTACGCCATAAAGCCCACTAATCATAAATGCTTCTATAATGTCGTCTATTTTTGTTCCGATAACACTTGAGTTTAATGCAACAACATGAGTCGCAATTACGCCCAAAATAGCCCATCCACGTAACGCATCAATATACTCATAACGAACTACTTTTTTTTCTGTCATTTAATACGATTTATTTGATTATTAGTGCATGATTCATAAAAAATTCAACCTTATAGGTTTTATTTTATATGTAAATTTTATTTTACAAGACACAAAATCATTCTTGTCTTGCCTTAAAAACAGTAATTGGTAAAAAGTTCCATTCTTTATATTTCTCTAATAAATTGATTATTTTTCTTCTCAAAACCAATCATAGTAGGATTTCCGTGTCCACAATAAATTTTTGTATCATCAGGCAGTTTGTACATTACATTCTGAATAGAATCTCTCAAAACTTCCATACTTCCCCCAGGTAAATCCGTTCTTCCAATACTTTGAAGAAAAAGAACATCTCCGTTGATACAAAACTTTTGTTCTGCCGAATAAAAAGCCAAATGCCCTGGAGAATGCCCTGGTACGAAGAGTGTTTTGAGTGTAGAATTACCAAAAGTAATATCTGTCTTTTCGTCTATAAAAACATCTACCGTAGTTGCGTCATAGCCACCAAAACCATACGAAGGAGCATACAAAGGAACTTGATTTAGCTGTTCTGCTTCAATTCTATGAGCTTCTAATTTTACATTATAGGTATCTTTTACAAATTTGTTTCCCAAAACGTGATCGATATGACAATGCGTATTGATTAGACGAACTACTTTTAAATCATTTTGCTCAATAAACGCCTTCAAAACTTCTTTTTCTTGTGGCGAATAACAACCAGGGTCAATAATAATAGCTTCTTTAGTCTCGTCAAAAAGAACAAAGGTATTTTCTTGAAACTGGTTAAATGTAAATTGTTGTATAGAAATCATATAGTTAGGAAATGAGAAATGGAAATTAGGAATTGGGTAAATAAAAATTCAGAATTTCATACTTCTGAAATCTGACTTCTTACTTTATTTTCTCTATCTTGTTTTTTTAATTGTTTACAAAATAAACGCTTCTACTATGAAATTCAAATTTTTACTTGCTCTTTCTACCTTATTATTATTTCTCATCATTGGATTCTCGTCTTGCAAACCTTCACAAATATCTATCAAAAAAGAAAAACAACCTACTTTAATTGGTTCTTGGGAAATGGTAGAAGTACACTGGCAAACAAAAGATACTGTATATTCTATTCCAAAATCACAATATGGGTTATTTATTTTTGAGGAAAATCGTTATTCCATTATGTGGACTCCAATAGATAAGGCAAGAATACCATTTGTAAATCTTTCAAAGCCTACTGATGAAGAAAAAATGGCTGGTTTTGGCTCTGTTGTTTTTAACGGAGGAACTTATACAATGACAGATTCGACAGTTACAACAACAGCACTTATAGCAAAAGTACCTGGGTTTGAGGGAGGAAAACAGTTTTATAAATACACTATTGAAGACGATTTGTTGCGCTTGGTTTTCTTTGATGAAACCTATCCAAACGGGCAAAAACCTGAATGGTTTGGGAAATATGTAACTGAGTTTGTGATGAAAAGAGCAAAATAAAATTAGAACTAAGAAGTTGTTTAAGAATGTGAATTTTTCCGTAGAATTGGGTTTGCAAATCCAATTCTACGGAAAAATAACCCAGCCTTTGTTGGTGTTTTAGCGTAGCGACACCAACAAATAAACGTACAAAACCTATTCTTAAACAACTTCTTCTAAATTTATTTCACTATTTGCTCTGCGTGTTCTTTTGTTTTTACCTTTTTGATAACTTCTTCAATATTTCCCTCTTCATCAATTACAAAAGTAGTGCGTTGTGTTCCCATATATTTTTTTCCAAACATATTTTTTTCTTTCCAAACACCATATGCTTCGTTGATAGAATGGTCTTCATCTACTAAAAGAGGAAAAGGTAAATCATATTTCTCAGCAAATTTTTTGTGTGAAGCAACACCATCTTTACTCACTCCCAAAACCTCATAGCCTTTTTTCTTTAGGTCTGAATAATTATCTCTCAAATTACAAGCCTGTGCCGTACACCCAGGAGTGTTGTCTTTAGGATAAAAATAAAGAATTACCTTTTTACCTTTGAGTTGGGAGAGCTTTATTTCGTGTCCATTTTGGTCATGTGCCATAAATTCAGGTGCTTTATCGCCTTTTTTGAGTTCCATAGAAATTCTTTTTTAGTGAGAAAATTAAAGCTATCGAACTAAAAAAGGTAAAGTAAAGTTTTGATAAAAAAAACAAAATCGTAACTCATTGGCTTACAACAAAATAAACACACTACTTATTTTTTTTAATAAAAAAAACCGTTTTTTTTCTTCAAAAAATTGGTAAAACAAAAAAAACGTTTTACCTTTGCACTCGCAATAAGGGAAACAAACCCACTTATGGAAAACAAAAATAACATAAGAAAATAAACAAATATGGCGAGATAGCTCAGTTGGTTAGAGCGCAGCACTCATAATGCTGAGGTCGAGAGTTCGAGTCTCTCTTTCGCTACATAAACATAAAAGTCTTTATTCATTTTTTGAATAAAGACTTTTTTTATTTGTTTTGTCTTGTAGTTCCTTCTTCAAACAGTATCTTTACTCTTTTATTTCAAGGTCAAAGAATTTAGAACCAAATGGCAAAAATATCTCGTTACCCCAATTTAGATTTACTTAGAGCGTTGGCTGTCGCTTTTGTAGTTTTTTATCATTGTTGTAATATGTTAGGTGTATCACCTTGGTTATGGAAATGGAGTGAGATAGTGGGAGTAAGTGGAATAGATTTATTTTGTGTATTGAGTGGTTTTTTGATAGGTAGTCTTTATTGGCACGAACAAAAAAAATATGGAGACGTACAAATTTGGAGATTTATCGGACGAAGAGGATACAGAACTATTCCCATTTATTATATATTTGTTTTTATAGCCTATTTAGGTGTTTATTTCATTCGTGGAGAAAAATTTTCTTGGCAACATTTAGTTTTTCTACAAAACTATCAAGAAAGCATCTCATTTTATGCCATTAGTTGGAGTTTGTGTGTAGAAGAACACTTTTATCTTGTTATGCCTTTTTTGACTTTACTGCTTCTCAAAATCCCTCGTAAAATTTCTTCTTTTTTAATTATTTTGTTAGTATTAACTCCTCTTTTTGCTAGGATTTTTTCTTACCCTCCTAGCACACCTATTGCAGGGTTTGGGTATTACTTTACAGCTACTCATTTTAGATATGAAGGTTTACTTATTGGGGTCGTAATTTCCTATATAATTTCTCATAAAAAAACATTTTTCGACTTCCTAATACCTTATGCTTACCTCATTTATGCGCTTACCTTTATATTAGTTTCTCTCTTCTATTTTATAGATAATACCTACAAATATTATTTTTCAATAACCTTGAATTCTTATATGTATGCCTTATCATTGATTGTAGCAATACGTAGCAACCCAATGCGTATTGCTAAAAGTAATTTTGTTTATAAAGTTGCCGTTTCTTCATACAGCACTTATCTTGTGCATTCTTTTGTTCTTCAATTTTATGTGTATATATTTGAAAAAATAGGGTTTGATTTTATTTGGTTAGAAATACCTATTGCCTTTGTTACTTCATTTGTAGTGGGTTATGCTATCTATAACATTTTAGAAAAACCAATTATAAAACTCCGAAACAAACATGTTCCTGCAAGATAATTTGAATAATATTTCATTTAATAATTAGACTTTTTTTGGATTCTAAATTTAAAACACTAATTTTGCAGTCCTATCAAAAATCGTATTCTATCTATAATTGATGTCAAAAACTACTCTTTCTACTCCTTCTCGCACTCTTTTCATGACTTGCTTTATGTTAGTCTTGGTTGTCTTCTCGACAACGATGCGTTTTGTTGGTGTAGATGTAAATGAAAGTAATTTTGTTCCTCTAGAAAATATAGAAATTGATTATTCTTTAGTCAATAAAATTGATAAAGATGTTG
The DNA here is from genome assembly GCF_037126435.1 of Bernardetia sp. ABR2-2B. GTDB lineage: Bacteria > Bacteroidota > Bacteroidia > Cytophagales > Bernardetiaceae > Bernardetia. Next base: position 1,466,888 of record NZ_CP147020.1, read on the forward strand.
ATAATCAACAAGAAAAAGAACCCCTAACACTCAAAACAGCAACTTCTTCTGATGCACTCTTGCAAGGAATAGTTACGACAGAGTTTTTTCAAAATATAATTCTTACTCCCAGTATAGAATTTAGCTTTCTTTCTTTTTCTTCTCAAAAAACAAATAATGTTAGCTATTACTTTTCTAGTTCTAGCTTTTTCAAAACATTATTTAGGTGCTTTATTTCCCCAAATGCTCCGTAGTCAGTTATCAGTAAACAGTTACCAGTAATCAGTTAAATTCTTTTAAGTCTTCGACTTTATTATTAATTATATGGTATGACTGTTTTCTTCCAATCGCAATTTCATTTCACACATTTATATATTTCAACATTGGATTTTATTTTACCTATTGTGAAGTTTTTTCTTCATAATCCGTAATCCGTAATCCGTAATCCGTAATTCTCATGCAAAATAGAGGTTTTATTATATTCCTAGCTATTCTCTTTGCAGTATTGTGTTTGTTTTCATTATCATTCACACTACAATCACGCAGCGTAGAAAGCGACGCAGTTACTTATGCAGCACAAAATGCACAAGGCGACTCAGAACTAGAAGCACAACTCAAGAAACAGTATTTAGACTCTATGTGGTCACAGCCTGTTTATCCAGTTTTTGATTTTACCTATCAAGAAGTAAAAGAAAAAGAACTTAATCTTGGGCTTGACCTTCAAGGTGGTATGCACGTAACACTTGAAGTATCTCCAATAGATATTTTGAAAGCACTTTCTAATGAAAGTCAGAATGAAAACTTTCAAGCTGCACTTGCAGAAGCAAACAAACAACAGGCTTCTAGCCAAGACCGTTATGTAGAGCTTTTCTTTGATGCCTATAAAGAAAAAGCTGGTGAAGATAAATTAAAAGATGTCTTTGCTACTTCTGCAAATAGTGGAAAAATCAATTTCCGTTCTTCTGATAAAGAAGTAGAAGATTTTATTCGTACAGAGGTTGATGGTTCTGTTCAGAGAGCTTTCGAAATTATTCGTACTCGTGTTGATAAATTCGGTGTAACTCAACCAAACGTTCAGCTTATTGAAGGAACTAGCCGTATTCAAGTAGAATTACCAGGGGTAAATAACGCAGAACGTGTTCGTGATTTATTACAAGGCGTTGCAAAACTAGAGTTTTGGGAGGTTTATCAGCCACAAGAATATCAAGATGTTCTTACTCAAATCAATAACTTTTGGGTAGAAAATCGTATGGAAAAAGTAGAAACTGCAAATACAGATGATTTGATGTCTCCTGACACTACACAAACTGAAGCACAAGATGATTTATTTGTAAATACGGATACAGATTCTACAGATATTGCAGCAAATGATTCTTCTGCAACAGATGATTTATTGGCAGATACAACTCAAAACCAACAAGTTTCTCCTCTTTTTGAAAAACTTACTCCTCTTAGTCAGAACTATTTTACATTGACGTATGAAGCATTAGATACTTCTTCTATCAATAAAATATTGAATGACCCAATGGTAAAAAGTATCATTCCTAAAGACATGAAATTCTTTTGGGGTGTAAAACCAGATGCAGAAAATGAAGGGAAATCATTTTATACGCTTCACGTTATAAAAACAGCAGCAGGTGGAAAATCTCCAATGACAGGAGACGTAGTTACAGATGCTCGTCAAGACATCAATCCAAACGGACAAGTAGAAGTTTCTTTGGCTATGAATGGAGAAGGCGCACGTCTTTGGAAAGACCTTACAGGAAAAAATGTAGGTCGTCAGATTGCTATCGTTCTTGATGATTATGTATATTCAGCACCTAATGTAAATGAAGAAATTGGTGGTGGTCGTTCTTCTATTTCTGGTAACTTCACAGTAGAAGAAGCAAAAGATTTAGCAAATATCTTAAAGGCTGGTAAACTTCCTGCTCCTACACGTATTGTAGAAGAAGCAGTAGTAGGTCCTTCTTTGGGTGAAGCAGCTCAAATGCAAGGTATTTTGTCTATCCTTGTTGGATTAGGCTTAGTAGTCTTGTTTATGATTATTTATTATGCAAAAGCTGGTATTGTAGCAAACGTAGCACTTATTGCGAATATCTTCTTTATTTTCGGACTTTTAGCACAGCTTGGTGCAGCTCTTACGCTTCCAGGGATTGCAGGTATCGTTCTTACAATTGGTATGTCAGTTGATGCAAACGTTCTGATTTTTGAAAGAATTAGAGAGGAACTAGCACTAGGTAAAGGCTTGATGGCTGCTATTGAAGATGGTTTCCAACGAGCTTTGATTACTATTATTGATGCCAACGTAACTACGCTTATTACTTCGGTTGTACTTTACGTATTGGGCGCAGGTCCGATTAAAGGTTTTGCAGTTACTTTGATGATTGGTATTGTTTGTTCATTCTTTACTGCCGTTTATATCAGTCGTTTGATTATCTATTGGATGAGTCGTAAAGGAGATGAGAGCAATATGTCTTTCTCTATGCCATTCACTAAAAATATGTTGGCTAACACCAATATCAATTTTCTAGGTAAACGTATGATTGGTTATATTGTCTCTGGTGTTGTACTTGTTGTTGGAGCTGCTGTTTTCTTTACAAATGGCTTGAATATGGGTGTTGATTTTACAGGTGGACGTTCGTATGTAGTTGCATTTTCATCTGATGTAACTCCTTCACAAATTGAATCTAGCATTGAAGACAAACTTCAGACAAGTGTAGAAGTAAAAAGTTATGATGGAAATGATAAAGTAAAAATCACGACAAGTTATCGTTCAGACGAAGAATCTACAGATGTAGATAAGCAGGTTCAGAGTGAAATTATGGCTAGTTTGGGAGAAAAATATGTAGCTCTCAATCCAGAAGTAGTAAGCACTTCGAAAGTAGGTGCAACTATCGCTGATGATATTGCAGACTCAGCTCGTACGGCTGTAATTGTAGCTCTTATTTTGATGTTTGGTTATATTTCTGTTCGTTTTAGCAACTGGCGTTTTGGTGTTGGAGCTGTTGCAGCACTTACACATGATAGTTTGATTGTAATATCTCTTTTTTCAATTGCTTATCTTTTAGGATTTGCTGTTGAGATTGATCAAGTATTTATTGCTGCCATTCTTACCGTAATTGGTTATTCATTGAATGATACTGTGGTTGTTTTTGACCGTATTCGTGAAGCTCTTCAAGAAAGAGAAGGAGATGAAGACTTACAAACGACAATCAATGGTGCTGTAAATAATACACTTAGCAGAACACTAATCACTTCGGTTACTACACTTCTAGTAGTCTTGATTTTGTTTATATTTGGTGGAGAGGCTCTTAAAGGATTCTCTTTTGCACTTCTTATCGGTGTTATTGTAGGTACTTATTCTTCGGTTTTTGTAGCAACTCCTTTAGTATTGGATTTATACTCTAAGAATGCTATCGAAAACGAACGTGAAATGATAGCAAGAAAGAAAGAAAAATATGCTCAACAATATTCTGACCAGCAAGAAATGGCTGAATATAGGAAAGCAATGGAAGAGGAAGAAAATAATCCTCAAACGCAACAAGAAGCGCAACCTCTTCGCAGACCTAAAAAACCTAAGAAATACTAAGTAGTGATTAGTTATTAATTATAAATGATTAATTAACTACGTTTTCTTAGAAATGAAAAATCCCTTCTGGCTTTATTGTTAGAAGGGATTTTTTTGTTTAAATTATGGAAACTTACAAACAACTGTCAGATGAAACAAAGATTATTTTATAGCACTTTAATATTTACCTTTTTTATAGTATTTTTTTCTTTCAAAAATCAAGAGAGTAACTTTAGCAGAAAAAGTTTAAAATTGGATTCTATTTTTTGCTCTCCTTGTTTACAAATTAAGAAATGGAAAAAAGAATTAGAAAAAGATAGTTGTCTGAAAAGGTATTTACCTACTAAGAAGTTACAAAGTGCAGGTCGGACATATATAGATTCTTGTAAAAAAGAAGCACTTTTTCTACAAACTCTTTCAGATAAATACAATAACTACAGATACGTTTATCTTGTAGAATGTTCAAAATATAATTCACTACAAGAAAAAATAAATAATTTTCTATATTATGAGAATCGTCGCTGGTTTGCTAAAAAATGTCCAATTACTATTAAATATGGTAACATAGACAATCAAAATATAATTTCTTCTGCATCTTATTTCAATTTTGAAGTAAAATATAATTTGTGTCAACTATTAGAAGAAGCTATTCAAGATATAAAAAGTGATAAATCATTGAAAAATTACTTACCAACACGAGAAGAAATAAGTAAACAATCTACTTTATTAGACGAATGTGAATACAAAATACTTTACTTTCGTGCATTCAAGAAAAAATACAATGACTTGGCTTTGAATGATGTCGATACTTGGAATTCAGCGTATTTTGATAATTGTAAGGAGTGGGAGCAAGATTATATTTCCAATATAATAAGTCGTGAAGAGGCTATGGTGTGTAGAAAAACAGCCCCTCTATTTATGGAGTATAATAAAACAGACAATAAATATAAGTTTTTAAAAAAAATTTATGAGAGTGATGCTGTTTCTCTTAGCTTTCATTTATCACAGTTAAAGTTGAAAAACTGTAATGACACTATGTATTTTGCCTATGCTATGCTTTCAAAAATAGACAGTTTGTGGATAGATGCAGGAGGAATGGGAAGTATTTATGTCTTAGATAAGAAAGAGGATTTTTTTAGAAAACTCAAAAACAGCAAGATTGATTAAATTCTCCACTTACTTTAGAGATAGTATTGTCAGTACACCTCCAAAGTGTCAGAACAATTCAACTCCTCCATAACTGTACTGACACTTTAAAGTATCTGACAGGTAATAAATAAAGATGCTAATTCCGAATTCACGTTTTTAATATATTTACAAAGAAATGAATTTCTATAAATTTATAGGCTCTACCTTTAAGAGTCCTTTCAAAAGGCTGTAAAGTTATAAAAACAAACTATTTTCAGAGTTATTTGGATTACTAAATAACTACTGACAAAGTTTTTATCCCCCCTAAAACTAGCTAACTATAATTATTCTTTAAGAACGTAACCTTCTAAGTTTTGATATTCAAATACTTCAACTTTAGTAGAATTTTTCTTTTTTGTAGTGATAATCAAATCATAATACTTGTAATTATTTATTTGAGTGGCATCAAATTCTATATCCTTATCTATTTTTTTATCCTTATCTTCTTCCGAAAAATAAAGGTAATCGTAAAAAGTATAAATGGTTTTTAGCTTTTCACACTTTGACAAATCATAAATAGTAGTCCAAGAATGATCTTCGCCCATGTGTGTAAATCCACTATAAAAGAAAAGAGCAAATTTTTCTTTACCAATTTGTTTCAATGAAATTGGATGCAGCCAACCATTAACTCCATGCATTCCATAAAACTTATCAAAATTATTTGTCTGCCATTTTTTTAGTTTCTCATCGTATTCGAAAGTAGCTACTGAAACATAAGCACCATAAAAATGAAAATTAATTACTCTATTATTTTCGTATACATAAGTTGCAAAAATAATAACTGCTTTTTTTGTATTTCCTTCTTGATAAAAAAATATAGAATCTAATTGTGTGTAAGCAAAATCATCATCAGAAGTTACAGGTTGCTTGTTTTCATAAAAATTAGGTTTCCATTTTACTTCATTCTCTTGATGTTTTGTGGTAATTTCTATTCCATCAAAAAGAAGCATCAAGATTTCGTTTTCTTGATTTAAAAGTTGTTCTTTTGCCGTTGTCGGTATCCCTACCGACGACACAAAACTAGAATCAAAATTTTGAGCAAAAGCAGAGAAAGAGAATAAGAAAAACAAGAATGTTAGAGCATATTTTTTCATAAGGAACTTAACTAATAATTTATCACTTATCACCATTTATAATTTCATTAAGTATTCCGTCCCACAAATCAATTCTTTTTTGTAAGGCAATCTTACTGATAGCTATGGCTTCATTCCATTTTGTATCGCTGTCTCCACAAAGTTCTTTTATCATCTGAATTGACATGTGCGAATGCTCATCTCCATCAATTTCTATATGACGGTCAAAATAATAGACTAATTTCTTTATACTTTCTTCATTTTCAACAGAATTTGCTTTCATATCTCTCAAAATAGAAGTAAACATATCAGGAATTAAATCTTCTCTTCCAAACGTAAAGACAGAAGCTATCTTGTGAGCTTTTTTTGTTTCAATAACATCAAATGAAAAAGAAACAAATTCTTTGATAGAATCAGCAATAGTAATTTGAGAAAGAGCTGTTCTGACACTTTTCCACTCCCTCAATAATTTTATTAGATACGTGATTTTGGAAGTATCAGCACCACAATTATTCATTGCTTCTATATAAAGTTCAAAATGACTTTTTGCATTTCCATCTTCATCTTGGTCAGTTTCTTCTGCCAATACAATTTCATTGATTAAACGACGTGTAAGTGGATTTCCCTTCGGAATCCAAGGCACTGCCACACAGGTAAGTTCGTTTTGAAGAGATTTGAGAAGTGACATAAAATCCCAAACAGCAAAAACATGATGCTCTAAGAAAATCTTTAGGTCTTTTACTGAATCTATCTTTTTATATACTTGATGGGTTAGAAGTTGTTGGCGCAAAGGCTCTATTTCTGCTCTCAATTTTTGGATATACACTTCCTGTTTTTTTCCTAATTCTTTAACCTCAATATCTGTTTTTGGAGTTGTCATTATATTTCTATGTCGGCAATGGTAAAAATGTATTCGTTTTTTTTATAAAACTATTTTATGATAGGATTTTGTTTGAGTTTTTGTAGAAAGCAAAGATAAATTAAAAATTTGAATTTTGTTTTTTGGAAAGATGTTTGAAACTTTCTTTCTTTATATATTCGTTTTTCTATTTAGTCTAAAGCATAAATTATGAAACTATACCTACGCTCTGTATTTGTTCTTATTTTTTTAAGCGTTCTTTCTCTTCCTTTTTTATCAACTTCTTCTTTTGCTCAAAAGAAACAAATACCTCAAACTACTCGCCTTTTGTTCGTTCTTGATGCTAGTGGTAGTATGAATTCGGCTTGGGAGGGCGATACAAGAATTAATATTGCTCGTCAGATTTTGTCAGACATGATAGACTCAATTGCTAATGTTCCTTATGTAGAAGTGGCTGTTCGTGTCTATGGTCATCAATTCAATTTTAAACAAAAAAACTGTCAAGACTCTAAACTAGAAGTAGCTTTCGGCTCAAGAAACAATAGTCAGATTCGCACTATGCTTGACGGCTTACAACCAAAAGGAACAACGCCAATTGCTTATTCTTTAGAACAAGCTACAAAAGATTTTCCAAACGATGGAAAAGACACAAGAAATGTAATCGTGATGATAACCGACGGAATAGAAGCCTGTGATGGCGACCCTTGTGCTATTTCAAGAGGTTTGCAAGAAAAAGGAGTATTCTTGAAGCCTTTTATTGTAGGAATGGGAATCGAACCCAAATATGCGAAAGGTTTTGATTGTATGGGACGTTTTTTTAATGCCAAAACATCAAGACAGTTCAAAGGATTTTTGCAAGAAGTAGTCAAACAAACACTAGGCAAAACTACTGTTACTGTTGAACTTTTAGATGAGAAAAAGCAACCAAAAGAAGCAAATGTTCATATGTCTTTTATAGACCAAGTTACTCAAAAATCTCGTTATAATATTGTTCACTTTAGAGATAAAGGAGGCAAAACAGACGAGCTAGATATTGATGCCATTCCTACTTATGATTTGATTGTTTATACTACGCCACCAATTATTCAAAAAAATGTAGAAATTATTGGAGGCAGACACAACGTAATCAAGGTAATGACTCCTCAAGGCAAACTCAATATTTCTCAAAAAGGCTCACTTGATTACTCTACAGGACATAGTGCAATTGTTCAACAACGAGGTAAAAGTGATATTTTAGTAAATCAACAAGTCAATGAACCTCACAATTATTTGATTGGAACATACAGAGTAGAGGTTTTGACACGCCCAACTACTGTTTTTGAGAATGTCAAAATCACTCAAGGCAGAACTACAAACTTGCAGGTAGCAACACCAGGGGTAGTTACGATTCTGAATAAGCTCTCAGGTTATAGTAGCGTTTATGTTGTCAAACCAGACGGAAGCGAAGAATGGGTAATGAACCTACCAGAAAAAGGAATCCCACGTACAAATTTTGCCCTTCAACCAGGGCGTTATCGTTTTGTTTTTCGCTCTTCAGAAGCCAATGATAGTTCGTATTCTAAAAGTACATTTTTCAATCTTAGTGAAGGAGGTGCATTTACATTAGATATTTTAAGATTATAAAAACCTATTTTCCCACGATTAAAATCGTGGGTTTCATTTTTTTAATTAGAAGTAGTTTAAGAATATAGATTTTTCTTTAGAATTGGGTTTGCAAACCCCAATTCTAAGGAAAAATAACCCTGCCATTGTTAGTGTTTTACAGAAGCGACACCAACAAATACACGCACAAACCTATTGTTAAATAACTTCTTAATTTACTTTCTCTACTACAAAAAACTCTACTCGCCTATTTTTGGCTTTATTTTCTGCATTTATATTTTCTACCTTGGGTTCTGTCTCTCCCTTTCCTAGTGGAAGAAGTCTATTCTCATCAACTCCATTTTCTATCAAAAACTGACAAACTATTTTAGTTCTTTTTTCTGATAAAATCTGATTATATTTTATTTCGCCTTCATTGTCCGTATGAGCAATTATTTGAAGAGAAACGGTAGGGTTTTCATTCAGAAAAAGTAAAATTCTTTCCAAACTCATTTTTCCGTTTTGAGTAAGCAGAGCTGAATTCGAATCAAAGGTAAAATCATTTAGTTCAAAATATTTTCCTGTGGAAGTTTCTATGAGTTTATTTTTTTGAGAAATCAATTTAGAATTTTCTTTCTGAGGAAAAAAACCTTGTAATTGTTTTGGAATAGGGATACTATACTCTTCACTTCCATAACAAGCAGCACAATGGTCTTGTACCCTTGAAAAATAAATTTTATTTTCTTTTGGCAAAACTGTAAAACTACTCTCTGTTGAGTCCGAACTAATACTTTCTATGAGTTCCATTTCCGACCATTTATTATTTTCTTGTTTTTGTATCATATAAATATCATACAAACCTAAATTTTTCACTCCTTTTGTGCGTTGTGCAGAAAATAAAAGTGTTTTTCCATTAGGCAAAATATAAGGAGCAACATCACAACCATAATTGATGTGTTTGTTATCAGAGATAGAAATCATTTTAGGCTGATTCCATTCTCCAAACTCATTTTTGGTAGAAAAATAAATTCTTCCACAACCTGTTGCATTTGGTTTTCTTGAAAAATAAATAGTTTTTCCATCAGCAGAAATAGAAGGAGAAAGTTCATAAGCTTTGATTTTATTGAGAGCTTTTACTTCAGCTGGTTCTTGCCAAGTTAGTTTTCCATTTTGTAAAACTCTTTTCGTTTTCCAAATATCATAATCTCCTTTTGTGTTTTTCTTTGAGTAAAGAAGCGTATTTCCATCAGCAGAAAGCGAGGGATAAGAAATTGTATTCTTTCCATCTGGATTGACTATTTTTATTTCTTCTCTTTTGATATGATAATCAAATTGTTTGTATGGAGTAGCTTTTTTATACTTATAATCAGTATTTTTCCTGTACCAAACCTCATATAAACTATCTACAAACTGATAAGAAACAGGTTTTACATAAAAAAATGAATTATCAATGCAAACAATAATTTCATTGGAAGCAATACTTGTCGTGATAGAAAATTTATGATTGTAGTAATAATTTCTGTTGTTTCGGTCAACAGTATCAATAATATGTATTGCTCTAATTTTAGCCTTTTCCAATTTTACAATATCTGACGAATTTTCTAAAGTATCAATTATAGAATTTCTATTCCAAGAAAGACCACTTTTATTATTGTTTTTAGAAATGCTTTTTTCAATTAGTTTATTACTTTCTACATCATTGTTTTGAGTCAATTCAATTTCATTTTGGATAGAATTTTCTGAATTAACTTGTTTTTTTTGCTGAAATATGAAATCAGAAACAAAATAAATTCCGATACAAGAAAGCAAAAACAGCAAAGCAGAAAAGAGATAAATCTGTTTTTTATAAAACGGTTTTGATGTTTGTTTGTAATGAATCTCTTCTAACTCCTCCAAAATTTGAAGATTTTGGAGTTCTTCTACAAGTTGTTTTTGTAATAGAATATCTTGTTTTTCATTATTAGATAAATGAGAAAAATCATTTAAAGAATCGATAGTAAAATTTTCGTTCTCTAAAAGCTGTTCTATTTTTTCTATTTCTGTAAGATGTGGCGACATGATATTTTTTGATAAAATTTTAAAGTAGGATAGTTTGTAAACTTTCTAATTGATTTTGAGCTAGTTTTTTGGCTCTCTGCAAACACTTATATTTTTGTGCTTTAGCTGTCGAATCCGAATTATAACCCAACTTTTGAGCTAGTTCTTTCATCGAAAATTTATCTACATAATATCCTGTCAGTAATTTTTTACACGGCTGTCCTAGCTCTGTCAAGATTTTTCTCAAAACAGAAATGGCTTCTTCACTTTTGTAAATATTTGTATCGTCTTGATTTTCAAAATCTATTTTATCAGAAAATTCTATCAAAAAATCTGTATTTGAAAGTGTATTTTTTCTGGCTTCTTTTCGCTTTTTATTTCTAAAAATATTATGACAAATTCCGAAAAGATACGTTGAAGGTTTTGCAGTTAATTTAAAATCTAGCTTTTGTGCTTGATGATAGAAAACTAAAATTGCTTCTTGAAAAATATCTTTTGTTTGGCTTTCTTCTGCTCCTAATTTCTGCAACCCTTTACTTGTTTTTTCAAAAGATTGATAGAGATATTCTAAAGCTTTTTTTCGTTTTATTTTGTCTTTGGGTTCTCTTAAAAATTGGATTACTAGTTCATTTTTCATTTTGGATAGTTGAGTGAAATTTGGTTTTTACTTCTTTATGTTTGTTTTTCAAAAAGGTAAACCCTAAAAATCAAAAGTAAGTCAGACTTCCTAGTCTGATAGTAAATGCAACAGACTAGGAAGTCTGTTAACAAGTAAAAGCATTTTGAAATTAACTGGTAACTGATTACTGTTCACTACTAACTGATTTTTCCTCGTACATATAATCTTCTCTAATAAGCTGGGCAGGTTCTAAAAACGACTTATCAAGTCTATCAAAATGATAAATTCCGAGTGCATTCGGAACAAGTTCTGCAATATACGAACGTCTAATTTGATGCGTTTGGAGATAAAAAATTTCTATAAAAGGCGCAGAACGAATCAATTTATTTTTGAGTTGATTAGACAAATATTCTCTTTCAATTTCATTTTTTTGCTTTAGATATTCTATAAAAAGAGAATCAAAACCTAGCTTTTTGATGGAAAACAAATCGTTTCTATCAACTTTATTGATGAAACTTATTTTACTAGAATCATTCTGATTATTTGTTTGGGTTACTGTTTTAGTTTCTTCTTTCTCAAATTCTAAAAAACCTTCTTTCTCCATCAAAAATTTATCATAACTTTTTCTATCAAAATAACTCCAAAACAAAAAACTCTCATCTGCAAAAGAAGCCTTAAAAGTGGTTGCAATCAAATCAGCCTTGTTTTTATTTATGTCATCTAAGTAAAGAATAGAATTTATTCCCAAGTTTTTCCATTGTTTCCGTGCTAAATTTACCCAAAGTGTATCTTTTTTTTCTGCAAAAATTTTAATCATATTACTAGCAATGAGTGTAGAATCAAAACCTATTTTTTGTAAAATATCCTTGCTCGTCTGTGGATGAAAATAATAACCATCTGCTTTATTTTGCGTATTCTGTTGAACATGTTTTGGTAGAATATTTGGGAAAATTCCTTCATGAGCTGGAGCAGAATAGGACGGAATCTTTTTAAATTCTTCTCTATAAATCCCCATATTTAGAGCCTGTCGGAAAGATTGAATTGTAAAAAAATTTGCTCTTAAATCTATATTAGAAGTATCTAAAATTTGAACCTCAAAACCTGCCGTTTGCAAAAGTGGAAAAGAATCTATTTGAATGAATTTTGAAATAAACTCCTTACTTTGAGTTTCAGATTTATTCGTAATATTATTTGACTTCGTTTTATACCTCTTCTGATTTAATTCTTTTTCCTTTTGAATAATGAAGGGCAAAACGGTTTGAGTTTGCTCTGTGGAGGGAAGCCAGTCTAATTGATTATTGAGAATTTTGTAAGCAATATGTTCAGGATTTTGATAAAAATAAACGTGTATTTCATCTAAAAGTGGAAGCGTGTCTAATTTGATTGTTTTATGAAAATAATTTTGATTTTTCTTTAATGTTATTTTATGATTATCTTCAAAGTAATCAACATAAAAAGCACCCGAACCAATAGGCGAAAATTTATCTCCCAAACGGCTTTTTTTATTTGGAACAATCAAACTTTCAGTACAAGAAAGCAACTGCACCAAAGGCGAAAAAGGAATTTGTAAGTGTATTCTAAATTTTCTATCATTGATTACCTCAAAGGCTTTTTCATAGTCATTTCCTATTATTTCTTTGAAAATTTGAGTTTGAATAGGCAGTTTTTCATCTGTTTTGCTTTTCTTTTCTGCCCAATTTATCAAACTTTCTACTACATCTTTTGCTGTCAAAATCTCTTTTGTCGATGTGCTGTGAAGTTGAATATTCGATTTCAAGACAAACTCCCATGTCAAGCTATCAATCTGCAAAGTAGAATCTGCTAAAGAAGGATAAAAGTTTCCATCATTTTCCAATCGCCAAAGTCCATTATAGATTTGGTGAACAATTCTTCTCTCAGCTTCATTGGTTACAGAAAGTGGATGTAGATTTTTGACAACTTCTAATTCATTATAACGGAATATTTTTTGATTGATTTGTTCTTGTTCCTTTTCAGTTTTGCAAGAAAAAAAGAAAATAAGAGAAATGATTGTATAAAATAGAAATTTCATTTTAGCAGAAAATCAACAAAGAATAAAATTTGGAAATAAAATTCAAAGTTACATTTTTTCCTATTCATTTACTGGTGCAAGATTCTATCTTGTACCTACAACTTTGTCAGCATATGCTGACGAAAGAGAGCGTCCAAGCAAGATGCTTGAACGAGAACCATTTTTAATCAATTTCTTCTATCAAATGCAAAAACTCACTCAACATCATTGCCGTTGCTCCCCAAACAGAATCATCATTTACAGCAAAATAAGGAACATCTAAAACTACATCATTAGCTAATTTCACTTTTTTCTGCATTCTAAGATTTGGATTTTGAAGGAAAGAAAGTGGGGCTTCAATAATTCTATCTACTTCTTTTGGGTCTGGAATAAAACTAGGCTTTTCGTTCATGAACCCTACAAATGGAGTAACCATAGAATCACTCGGTGGAATATACAAATCTGATAAAGAACCTATAATATTAGTTTTTGGAACAATAACACCTATTTCTTCTTGTGTTTCTCTAATAGCAGTCATCATCAAATTTTCATCTTGTTCTTCTCGTCCTCCCCCTGGAAGACCAATTTGTCCTCCGTGATTATGTACGCCCTCGTAAGGTGGACGCAAAACCAAAGGCATTTTCCAGTCGTATTTTTGGTTTCCATCTTCGTCTTGATAGGGATAAAGCAACATCAAAACGGCTGCAACTCGTGTTTTTTTTCTTTCTTTGTATTGAAATGAAAATTCTTTTGTTCTTGCCGAAGATTCCATCAAAGTATGTGCTTTTTCAGCAGGACGAAGAGGAGAATCCAAACGGTTTTTGAGTTTTTGTATAAAATCGCTCATTCAGTTATAAGTTTTTCATTAAACAGTTATCAGTTAATTTCATTGTACAATAGAAAATACGCTTAATAGGCTTATTTTGTTTAAAATTTAGGAATTTGAATTGTCTACTATTTTAAAAAGTGTTTTGACAACTACAAATTTTCGTAATTCGTAATTTTTAATTCGTAATTAATTTATGAAAAATCTAAAAGTTGGTTTAGTCCAACAAACATGCAGCACCAACAGAGAAGAAAATATCAAAAAAAGTCAAGAAGGTATTAGAGAATGCGCCAAAAATGGAGCTAACCTAGTCGTCTTGCAAGAACTTCATAACAATGTTTATTTTTGCCAAAGTGAAGATGTAAATTATTTTGACCTTGCCGAAACTATCCCCGGTTATACTTCAAATGCTATTGCAGAAACAGCAAAAGAATGTGGTGTAGTTGTCGTTTCTTCTATTTTTGAAAGACGTGCAGCAGGAATTTATCACAATACAGCCGTAGTTTTGGAAAGCGACGGAACAATCGCAGGAACGTACCGAAAAATGCACATTCCAGACGACCCAGCTTATTATGAAAAATTCTATTTTACACAAGGGGATTATGAAAAAAGAGGTTTAGATGGTGAAGGAGCAGGTTTTGAACCTATCGATACTTCTGTCGGACGTTTGGGAGTTTTGGTGTGTTGGGATCAATGGTATCCAGAAGCTGCACGACTTATGGCTCTTGCAGGTGCAGAAGTTTTGATTTATCCGACAGCTATCGGCTACGAAAAAGGAGATACACAAGATGAAAAAGACAGACAACGAAATGCGTGGATTATTTCACAACGAGGACACGCAGTAGCCAACGGTTTGCCAGTAATTTCTGTAAACAGAACAGGTTTTGAAGAAGATTCGACAGGTGTAACTGATGGAATTACCTTTTGGGGAAATAGTTTTGTAACAGGCTCACAAGGCGAGTTTTTGTTTGAAGGAAGTAAAGATAAAGAAGAAAATAATGTCGTAGAAATTGATATGAAACGAAGCGAAAATGTCCGTCGCATTTGGCCTTTCCTTAGAGATAGACGAATTGATGCTTATTCAGAATTATTGAAACGATATAGAAGTTAGATTTTTTCTCTAAGTAATTAAGCAGAATTAAATATAACAAAACCCACAACGGTTTTAGCCCTCAGCGAAGCTAATTTTAATCGTGGGAAAAGAGTCGCAAAAGTGTTATCCCATAACTAAAGTTATGGGTTTTATTCTATAGAAACACTCAATAATAACTTACAAGTAATTTTACTCAATTACTTATGATTAAAGTCATGGGTTTTCTTTTTTAAGAACGTTAGTATTTATAAAACAGAACTCAAAAATCTTTACTACATTTGCTTACTGTTTATTGTATATAAGATTTTTGTTTTTTTATCAGCCCACTACTTATGAATCTTGATTTACTAATTTCTAATCTGACCAACCCAACACTTTTATTTTTTGTGTTAGGTATTTTTGCCGTTAAAGTAAAAAGTGATTTAGAAATCCCTGCTGGTTCGGTCAAATTTATTTCTTTGTATCTGCTTTTTGCTATTGGCTTTAAAGGTGGACAAGAACTTTCTCATAGCGAATTTGATTTAGAGATTTTATTTTCTCTTCTGTTTGGAATTTTTCTTTCTGTCATTGTTCCTCTCTATACTTTCTTTATCCTAAAACGCAAACTTTCCATTTCTGATGCTGGTGCGATTGCAGCCTCTTATGGTTCGGTAAGTGCTGTTACTTTTGTAGCTGCAGCTTCCTTTTTAGAACTTCAAAACCTTGCTTTTGGAGGACATATGGTGGCTGTTATGGCTCTCATGGAAGCACCTGCAATTGTTGTTGGTGTGGCTCTGATTATGCTTTATAATAAAAAAGAAGAAGACCAAAATTTGAGCTATGACAATGAAGAGATAGAAGAAATAGATGAGTATGAGCCTAAAATCATTCCTACGCACGATTTTCAAATTGATGACACGTATGATGCTGCACCACCTCGCAAAATTTCGGCAACCAGCAAACTAAAAAATATCATCATTCACTCCTTTACAAATGGTAGTGTTTTGATGGTCTTGGGAAGTCTTATTATCGGACTGATTGCAGACGAAAAACAAGCCGAGGGAATTAAACCTTTTACAACAGATATTTTTAAAGGATTTTTGGCTATTTTTCTTTTGGCGATGGGAATAGAAAGTGGTAAAAAACTAAGTGCTTTCTTAAAGTCTGGTTGGTTTGCAGCACTATTTGCAGTCATTATTCCTATTTTTAATGGTTCTCTGACGGCTGTTGCAAGTGGACTTATTACAGATGATATTGCCAACCGTTTTATCTTTGCAATTTTGGCAGCAAGTGCTTCTTATATTGCTGTTCCTGCTGCGATGAAAATTGCCGTTCCACAAGCTAACTCTGGTCTTTTTATTCCAATGGCTCTAGCAGTAACTTTTCCTTTTAATATTACTGTTGGAATGCCTATTTATTTTATGTTGATTCAGTAGGTCTGAATTTAAGTTGGTTTTATTGATTTGTTTACCTCACAATTATCTTAGAAATATGAATTAAATAAACTACTATTTTCAACCTGTTAAATTAATGGTAATCAATAATTTATAATCGTAATTAGCTATGCTGAATATTCATTTCGTAATTTTTAATTCGTAATTCGTAATTGATCCTTATGCGCCATTTATATACTTTGTTTGGGAGCTTAATTTTATTATTTGCATTATTTTTTTTTACAAAAAATCAATATACAAGTCATTCTTACCCCCTCAATTGGGATGAAGTTGATTATGTAGAAGCTACAAAATTAGGTGTCCTTACAAATGCTTTAGAGTTGGAAGGAATGGGGCTGTTGAGCTATATAGAATTGGGAATAGCAAAAGTTCAGAAAGACGAGCAAAAAATAGCTCAAATCTCTGCAAACCTTCCTGACGAAAGCCTAGACCCTTTACTAAAGAGACATTTACACCCTACTTTACCTATTTTCTATTGGTCTTTTTTTACTGATTCGGACGTACAACAAGAAGTGAGTAATTTTAGGTGGAGCAATATTATTTTGGGTTGGCTTACTGCGCTCAGTTTTATAGTTGGTTTATGGATTGTCGGAAAGCTAAATCCTTTTTCCTATTTCTGTATGTCTATAATAGCTAGTTTTTTTATTACACAAGAACTTGTTTTGGTAAGTTTTGCACTTCTGAATTATCATGTGTTTCACCTTTTAGCTACTATTTTATATTTAGGTATTTTGGTAAAATACATAGAAACAGAATCCTCAAATACGACCTCTAATTTCAAACACGCCTATCTTTTGGGAGTAGGTGTGGCTATTTTGTTTTTAACCTTAGAGATGGCTCTGGTGGTTGTAGGAGGTAGTTTTTTAGCTATTATTCTGATAGGCAAATGGAAATTATTAATTGACTTTGCTTCTTTAGGGAGAGCATTGGTTTCTTTTTTTGTTACGCTTCTTTTGTTTTGGGCAGGAGCTATCATAAAAGGCGCAATGATAAAATCTTGGTTCAATTATGCGTACAGAATCTTTGGAAATAGAAATGCTGAATACGAAAGAGTGTCTTTACTTGAAAACTGGATAGAGCTAGTCAAAACAACTCCTATTTTATTTTCTCTTATTATTTTGGGTTTCCTTCTCGTTATCTATACTATTTATAAAAAGAAATTGAGTTCTGTATATTTAGTTCCTTTTTTAGTAGGTTTGATTTACGCAATTGCGATGACTCCTTTTATGATACATAGCGTTTATCTAATTCCGAGCATAGGAATGCTTTTATTTGCTTGTGGTCTTATTTTTAGTGAAAGTAAATTGCATCATTATATCAAAATAGGCATTGTTTTTTCTTTGTTTATTGTAATAGTATTCAATTTTTCTACCACTGATTTTGAGCAAAAAATTAGAAAAACTAAGATAGAGAACAATGGTTATCTAGGTGATTTTGACACAATAGAAAAAATAGCAATAAATAATGTCTCTAAAAAACCTGTTTTAGTAACAGGAGCTCATATCATTAATTATTACACTTCTCTTAATAGTCAAGAATTAAGTAGATGTTCTATAGCTTCTCCTGATTTTTGTAAGCGTCAGAATTATGCCTATACAAACATCGAAAATGAAATAAGAAATAAAAAATATAAAGTTATCGTAATCTTAAAATGGATGAAATACCCTACTGAAAAAATCTCTTTACTTAAAGAAATAGGTTATTTACATCAAGAACTCACTTATTATGATGTTTTTTATCTCCAAGAAAATTAATTTTATTTACTTTGTAGTTATAAATTCTTTATTACCTCTTCATTCTTTCTTCACTACCATTAAATGATGAACAAAACACTTTCTATTATTATACCTGCTTATAACGAAGCCAAAACAATACACTTAATTCTTGACAAGGTCAAAGAGGTAAAATTAGATGGTAACTTCGAAAAAGAAATTGTTATTGTAAATGATTTTTCGAAAGATAACACAAAAGAAGTAATAGAGAAATACAGCCAAGATAATCCTAGTCTGTCTATTAAATACTTCGAACACGAAAAAAACAAAGGAAAAGGTGCTGCTCTTCATACAGGAATAGCTTCTGCAACAGGAGAATATTTGATTATACAAGATGCAGATTTGGAATACGACCCCAATGAATATAACCTGCTGCTCAAACCTATTTTGATGGGCGTTGCAGATGTGGTTTATGGTTCTAGGTTTGTAGGCAGCCAACCACACCGAATTTTGTTTTTTTGGCATACGATAGGAAATCAATTTCTTACTTTTCTTTCTAATATGTTTACTAACCTAAATTTATCAGATATGGAAACGTGTTATAAATTATTCAGAACAGAGACTATTCAAAGCCTAAAGTTAAGAGAGAATAGGTTTGGCTTCGAACCCGAAATCACAGCCAAAATATCTAGAATCCCTAAAATAAGAATTTATGAAGTAGGAATATCTTATTATGGAAGAACTTATGAAGAAGGCAAAAAAATTGGTTGGAAAGATGGATTCAGAGCCATTTATTGTATTCTAAAATATGGTCTCTTTAGAAGTAACTAGATTTTACTATCAAGTTATACTTTTATTTACATATCAATTAAACAAAGTATAGATATAGGTCAGTCTCGCAGAGCAGACCGTTTGTAGTTCACTTTACCTATTTTTAGTTTCGGAAGATAGTCTGACCTATTTATTTTGATAGTATCTGTCATGATTTTACAAATAGTTATTAAGCAAATCTTCTAGTTTTTCTTGTCCTTCTAAAATAAGTTGTGCAAATTCTCTCAAAGCTCCTTCTCCTCCTTTTCTTTCAGTTACATAATCAACTCTTTCAGTTACTTCTTTCATAGCATCTTTTGGTGCTGCACTCAATCCACATCGCATCAAAATCGGTAAATCTATCCAATCATCGCCTATGTAAGCAATATTTTCAGGTTTTACATTATTTTCTTTCAAAATAGCAGCAAAGGTTTCTAGTTTTGCATCTGTTCCTCCCTTTCCGTGATAATGAAAATCAAAGCCAAGTTCTTGACAGCGTTTTTTCACTACTGGAGAATCTCTTCCTGTAATGACACCGACCTTAAAACCTAATTTTTGAAGTGGCTTGATAATAAAACCATCTTTTACATTAAAATTCTTGTATTCTAAAAAATTATCATCATAAATAATTTTACTGTCTGTTAGCACTCCATCTACATCGGTAAGAATGATTTTAATTTCTTGTATTTTCTCTTTTAATGCAGTATTCATTTTGTAAAGCTTTATTTAGGTTGATAAACAAATTAGTGATACAAGACCATAAAAAAGCTACTGCTCTTTGATAAGTAACAATAGCTCTATTTTTTGGAAGGTTATATTAGTTATTTGGACAAACTTCATCAGCTGATTTGCCACAATAACTACACGAGCCATCATCCGTTTTTAAGAATGGACTTTGACTAGCACATGTTCCTCTAAATTGTCCTTGTTTTTGAAAAAACATTCTAACTCCCATTCCTAAAAAGTAAAGCATCAAAACGCCTATTGCAAGAACGATTGTATATAAGATTGTCATAGTTTTAAAAGTATTGGTTATTTTTTCACAAAAATACAAAAATAGCAGTATCTATTTTCATAAATTTAGCCTTTTAACCAAAAAACTAGTAGTATAGTTTGTATAAAAATCAAAAAACGTTTTTTTTTAGTAATTAAATAAACTTCTTTGGAAAATGAAATTTGATATTTTAATAAAACTAGCTACCTTTGCAAACTAAAATTTTGTGAATGGTTGTGTATCAAAATAAGTACAAAAGCCTAGTTTGTCAATCTGGTTCACAAGTTTGCAGTACATTTTTTTAAGAGAAAACAATCTTCTATTAAAAAATTGAGCTTCATTTTCACATTAACCTTATTAAAAAAAATTACACAGATAGATTATGTCTATAATTACGTCAATTCAAAAAAATACAGGACTACTTATGGGAGTCATTTTTACTGCACTTGCAGCCTTTCTTCTTACTGAATGGATTGGTGGAAATATGAGAGCAAGTGGTGGTGATCAAACTATTGGAGAAATCGATGGCACAGAAATCAAATATCAAGATTTCAATAATCAGCTTCAAATCATGCGTGATAGAATGGAAGCAGCTAACCAAAGCAAACTCAACGAGTCACAGATGCCAATGGTTCGTACGCAAACTTGGAATGAACTTGTTACACAATATGCCCTCAAACCTGAATGGGAAAAGTTAGGAATTATAGTAACTGATGAAGAAGTTATTGATATGGTGCAAGGAAATAACATTTCTCCTCAAATCAAACAAGCTTTTACTGATCCAGAAACAGGTGTTTTTGATAAAGATAAAGTAATTGCTTTTATACGTAATCTTCAAAGTCAGTCGCCACAAGCACAACAACAATTTGCAGTTTTCGAACAACAACTTCCAGAAGCTCGTAGAAGTGAAAAATATGAAAACTTACTTCGCAAGTCTGTTTATGTAACTACTGCTGAAGCAAAACGTCGTTATGAAGACGAAACAACAAAGCTAGATTTGAAATTTTTATACGTTCCTTATGCAAACATTGCAGATTCGTCTGTAACTATTACAGAAGAGCAAATCAAAAATTATTATAATTCAAATAAAGAAGATTATGATGATGCAGCTTCTGTTGCAGTAGAATATATCACTATTCCAATTGCTCCATCAAAAGCAGATAGCGCAGAAGTAAAACGTTATTTGAATGACATCAAGAATAAATTTGCAGCAGCTCAAAACGATACTTCTTTTGTTGCCATCAACTCACAGATTGAAACTAACTTTGCAGAGCTTTCTAAATCTAATTTGCCACAAGCTATCAAAAATGAAATGGGCGAAGGAGAAGACGTAATGATAGGAATGGTAAGTGAGCCTGTTATTGTGAAAGATGTTTATACAATGTTTAAAGTAGTAAAAGAAGTAGGAGAGGTAGTTGATTCTGTAAAAGCAAATCATATCTTATTTAATACGCAAGGAAAATCTCCAGAAGAAAAATTAGCTCTTGAAGCAAAAGCAAAAGAAGTATTAGCTCAAGCTAAAAATGGAGGAAACTTTGCAGCATTAGCAAAAGAATATAGCGATGATAAATCAAATAGTGAAAAAGGGGGAGAACTTAATTGGTTTGGTCGTAATGCAATGGTAAAACCTTTTGAAGATGCTACTTTTGGAGCTACTCAAACTGGTATTTTACCAGAACTAGTAGAAACTAATTATGGCTATCATATCATAGATATAGAAAATTTGAAAAGAACTAATAAATATTTGGTTGCTTCAGTAGGTCGTTTGTTAGAGCCTAGTCAATCTACTCGTGAAGCTCTTTATCGTCAAGCAGGTGATTTGGCTTCAAGCAAAAATATAGCAGAGTATGAAGAGCGCACTAAACAATATAATCTATTGAGCTTACAGGCAAATGATGTAAAGCAAAATGCTCGTTCTTTGAATAATATTTATGACCCTTCTATCCGTCAAGCTATTCGTTGGGCATTTGAAGAAAATACGAAGGTAGGAGATATTTCTAATGAAGTATTTGAAGTAGATGATCAATATATAGTCATGACGTTGAAGTCTCGTACTAAGAAAGGTATTCAGCCACTTTCTAAAGTTTATGAGCAAGTTCGTCGTAAAGTGCTTGAAGAAGCTAAGAAAAAAGAAATTTTGGCTAGACTTGAAGGTAAGACAGGTACATTAGAAGAAATAGCAACAGCTTTTGGGGAAGAAGCTCGTGTATTGTCTCAACCTAATTATACTTATATCACAACTGCTCTTAATGGGGTAGGTTTTGCGCCAAAAGCAGTAGGTATGGCATTTGGAATGAAAGAAGGCGAAACTTCTAAAGCTATTGTTGATGAAACAGGTATTGTGATAATGAAAGTAGAAAAGTATAATAATGCTGGTGAAGTAGCAGATTATGCAAAGTATAAAGAACCATTAAATCAAGACCGTCAGCAATTATTTAATACAAATGGAATTCTTCGTGCTATCAAACAATTGACAGACACAGAAGAAAATATTGATAGTTTTTATTAAGATGTAGTTCAAGTATTGACTATA
Source organism: Bernardetia sp. ABR2-2B (assembly GCF_037126435.1). Lineage (GTDB taxonomy): Bacteria > Bacteroidota > Bacteroidia > Cytophagales > Bernardetiaceae > Bernardetia. The sequence goes on from NZ_CP147020.1 coordinate 1,489,222, forward strand.
AAAAAACCTAAGTTTTTCAACTTAGGTTTTTTTGTGATTTAGAATTAAGTTTTCAAAGAAATGTAGTTGCATTTACTTCTAAATTTAATTATCTATTTCTACCATACTGCTCATGACTAGAAACCCAGTCAGAAGAAGAAATAGCTGAACCAAGAGAAATCTCACCAGCAAGTACAACAGCAGCGATAATTTCAGCCAGTTTGTTTACTCTATCTCTACCAAAACAATCCATCATTTCTAAACACTCTTTTTGAGTAGCCAAACCAACACCACCACCATAAGTAGCAATAATTAGAGAAGGAATAGTAATTGAAATATAAAGGTCTTTTTCAGGAGTAAGCTCTGAATAAAGAATACCAGCCGAAGATTCTGAAACGTTGGCTACATCTTGACCAGTAGCAATAAACATAGCTGTAATACCATTGGCAGAGTGTGCTCCGTTGTTATTTGCACCTGAAAGGAATGCACCAATAGTAGCTACCTGTCCGTGATAAGCTAATGACTCTGGCTCTACACGCATATTTTGAATAAGTACATCTCTAGGAATCGTACATTCTGCAACAACACGCTTACCACGAGTACGCATAACGTTGATTTGAGATGCTTTCTTATCAGTCGCAAAATTAGATTCTAAATAAAAATGCTCTAATTTATTTTCATCATAGTTATCCAAAATCCAGCTACAGGCTGCAAAAGTAGCACGTCCAACCATATTCTGACCTGCTGCATCTCCAGTTTTATAATTAAAACGTAGATAAGCAAACTTATTTGATAGATAACAATCAATATCACTAAGCTTGGCAACACTTGAAGTTGCTTCTGCTTCTTCCATTATTTTGTCGTAATTTTCTTTTTTCTTTGTCCACGCTACAAAATCTCTAGCACCACGAGCATCTTTAAATACAAAGACAGGCGCACGTTGCATAGCATCTCCAATCACAGTACATTTTACGCCACCACTAAGGTTAAGCACTTTCATACCACGGTTATAAGAAGCTACCAATGTTCCTTCTGCTGTTGCCATCGGAACTAAGAAATCTCCTTTTGCATATTCTCCATCTACTGTAACAGGTCCTGCAATACCGATTGGAATTTGTGCTACACCGACAAAGTGTTCACAATTACCTGCTGCAATATGTGGGTCAAAAGAATATTTTGTTACGTGGTCTAATTTTTTACCAGTAACTTTTTCTACAAATTCTTGTCTAGTTTTGATGGCACTTTCTGCATAATCATCATTTTTATCTCTAGGAATTTTGACCTCTGATTCTTCAAAACCTGAAATAGCATCTTGTACCTTAAACTTGAGCTTTCCAAATGGATTAGCTACAAATGAAATCTGAATATCGTGTTTTGCTTCTGGTAATTTATCAATGTTAGCTAGTACATTGAAACTTTGACTAAGAGGAAAATCAATAGGGCTGTTAGAGTCCATTGAAGCAGGTGCAATCATTTTTCCATCTCCCAAATCAATTTGAATATCACTTATCGGAACTTCTTTACCATTTATTTCAACGCTAACAAGTTCACTTAATTTGGCATCACTCAAACGATTCTTGATAGTAAATTGTACGCCTTTGTCAGTATTTTTCAAACTTCCTCTTGAATAAAGTTGTTTGAGTATTAAGCTAGGTATTTGCATAAGTTTTGCAGTAGGTTTGTGTTAAAAATTTAATTTAGTTAGATATTTTCTTAAAAGTTAAGCTAATATTGTAAAAAACCATTGATAATACAACTTATTTGTCAATGAATAAGCAAATTATTTGGATTTTCTTCAAAAAACGAATAATTCTATCGTTTGAAAACAAAATCAAAAAAAATTCTATTTTATGTAACAATTATTTATTATTTTATTTTGATAAATAAATGGTAATTTTGAGAATAAGCTATCCGTTTGTTTGTATTGTTACATCTAAAATACCGATAATTACTAAAGTGAGTGCTATTTATATAGATAGATTTATGAAAAAAAGAACCCTTTTACTTGGAGCTGCACTAGCAGCAGGTATTTCGTATTGGTGGAAAAAGCCAAAAGAAATTAGTTTTGATTATACATTCAAGACCAATTTTTCGCCTACCGTACTTTGGACATACATAGAAGAAGCCTTCCGAAACTCAAAAGAAAGTGAGCTTTGGATTCAGCACTTAGAAGAACTAGAAACAACAGGAATAGAAGCAGGAAATAAAGTAATGGCAGTTTATAAAACGCCTCTTTTTGCCAAAGTTCATCATTATTACATTACAGAAGCTAGTTATGGAAAATACTTTGTTTATGAACCCGTTGCAGAACACCCATTAAAAGGACGTGCCATTGTAGAAATTACACCTACAAAGAGAGGTTGTAATTTGCGCTGGAGAGGAAAGTATTATTTTAAAGGAATGCCACTTGCTGCTATTTATTTAGTGGGATATTTTGAAAAAGCTTTTTTTAAAGGACTGCAAGAAAATTTATACAAAATAGAGCCTCGTATGCCTCAAAATATGCAAGTTATTGATAGAGTTTATGAATAAAAAATCAACTATTCAACGAATCAAATTACAACGTTTAGATAGTCTAGAGTTGTTTTCTGCATCTAATTCTAACAAAAGCTTTCCATTACATTATCACGAAACATTTTGTGTTTCTGTAATCGAAAAGGGGGCTTTTATAGAAAATAGTAAAACAGCATTACAAAACTCTTTGCTTATTTCTAATCCTTTAGAGATTCATAAAAATAGTGCTTTCCAAAACCTAGACTATTCTATCAAAACTTTATACATCAGTAAAGATATTTTTAAGTTTGCATTAGGAAAAAATAAAGTGAATAATGACTTTTTATTGCAAAACTTAATTACAAACAACTTTCTTTTTGACAAATTCAATCAATTATCTAATCAGATTATAGATTCTAAGAATAGTTTTGATAGTGATTTTGAAACAAATTTTATAAAATTTATTGAAAAAATTGGACAGTTTAAGTCCAACAAAAAAAATACTTCTAACACAACTGAACCTACTTGGCTAGAGAACACGAAACAGTATTTGAAGACTAATTTAGCTCAAAAAATAAGTTTAGAGACTTTAGCAAATCAGACAAAGCTAGATAAATTTCAATTTATTAGAGCTTTCAAAAAGCAGGTTGGGCTTACACCATTTCAATACATTCTTTTGAGTAGAATATCACTTACCAAACAATTACTTCAAGAGGGAAACTCCATTACAGAAACAGCTTTAGATGCTGGATTTTATGACCAAAGTAATTTTGCTAATTACTTCAAAAACTATGTAGGAGTTACACCCAGAAACTATCAGCAGAGTTTCAATATTTTACAAGATTAAGACAAAGAGGTGTTTTACCTTTGAGGAAATTATTTTTTAGATTTTCTCACTACAACACCATTAACTTATGCAAACTTATCTTAAAACTTTATTATTAATTACTTTATCACTTCTAATTTTAAGCTGTTCAAAAGAAGTTCTTCCTCAAATCAACACTGCTGAAGAACTAGATGCTTCTCTTCAAAAAAGCTATGAAAAATCTAATTTTGGTGGCTTTTCAGTAGCTGTTATAAAAAACGGTGAAGTAGCTTTTCAGAAAAGTTATGGTAAAGCCAATATTGAAAAAAATATTGATTTAACCAATGAAATGTCGATGAATATTGCTTCTATTAGTAAAGTATTTATTGGGGTTTCACTTGTTAAAGCCATTGAAGACGGATATTTTACCTTAGAAACTCCTATCAATTCTATATTGCCTTTTGAGGTAAATAATCCCAATTCGACTCAGCCTATTCTCATCAAACATTTAATTACTCATACTTCTGGAATAAAAGATGATGAGGCTGTGTATTTTCAAAATTATAGTATTTTGGAAGGCGAAACTACTTCTACAAAAGGAGCGCAAAGAATGATAAATGAATTAGGAATACAAGCAAATGGAAACATGCTGTCTCTTGAGGATTTTATGAAATCCTATTTATCCACAGCAGGAAATCTTTATAACTCTTCCAATTTCGTAAATGCACCTACTGGTACAGAGTATTCTTATAGTAATATTGGTTCTGCTTTAGCTGCTTACCTCATCGAAATTGTTACAAAAACTCCTTTTGATATCTATTCAAAACAAGTTATTTTTGAGCCTTTGCAAATGAGTCATACAGCTTGGAGAAAGTCAGAATTAAATGCTGAGTTAGTTTCTACACAGTTTTTTGATGCAGAAACTCCTCTTCCTGCTTACACAATGGCAACTTATCCAGATGGTGCTTTACTTACTTCGATTGAAGATATGACGGTTTTTATGCAAGAAATGATAAAAGCAAAAATAGGGCAATCTTCATTATTACTCTCAAAAGAATCATACCAGCTATTATTTGATAAAAAATTAGAAATAAGACCAAATGGAATACCTGACAAAGAAGATAATTATGGTGTCTTTTGGTTATGGTCTAAAAATGGTCGTATTGGTCATACAGGAGGCGATATTGGAACAACTGCTTTTTTTGGTTTTGATGCAACGACTCAATCTGGTTCAATAGTTTTGATAAATTCGAATGTAGAAGAGTCTGGAGAGTTATCTCTTGAAGTATTATCTGAAATTGTAAATGCTTACAAATCCTTTGAGGCTGCAAACTAAACTCAAATCATAAAAGACATGTATTTCAGACCTGCTAATCTAAAATACGTGTTTTTTTATATGAAAAAATCTATTTCTACTTTCGAAACAGACTAAGAAGCCTTTTCTGCACAACTTGATTTAATATGTTATTTTCCATAAAATTACTTTTCTTGCTTACCAAACTCAAAAAGCGTATTTTTACAAGAAAATAACATGATAATTCAATATAGAATCAATAAAAAATGAAAATAGGCGATAGAGTACGTATGCTTTCAGGAACAGAAGAAGGCGTAATCACAAAAATTTTGCAACATGGACAAGTAGAAATAGAAATTGAAGATGGTTTTTCTATTCCTGTTATGGCTGCTGAAGTGGTTTTGATAAACAAACAAGAAGAAAAATATTTTGGTAAAAAATCGCCTATCGTAGAAGTAGAAGAAAAAAAACCATTGCTTCCACCTACCAAAAAAGTCAAAAAATCTACTGTTGGAGAAGGAATTTATCTTGCCTTTACAGATTTTAATGATAAATTATTGAACGTTTATTTGATTAATAATTTTTCTTATTCTATGTTAGTTACGGTAAGTGAACAGCTAGAAAATGGTCATGAAAAGCATTTATTTTCAGAGCAAATAGACAAAAATAATGCACCAAGGGTTCACAGATTAAGTAGAGAAGAATTTAATGATTGGAAACCTCTTATTATTAGAGCTATCTTTTTCAAAGAAGGAAATTTTGAACCTAAACAAACGCTATTCTTCCAAATGGGTTTTAATAATACCTTTTTCAGAATCAAAAGAACGGCACCCGTTTTGGAAAGAGAATCATATCTTTTTAGAGTAGAGGGAAGAGAAATTCAGCCAGGTTTACCAGTTGAAAAACCACAAGTTATTGATGTAGGAAGCCTTAGAGAGCGAATTATTGAAAATAGCTCAAAAGTTTCGCCATACAAAACAGAAGCTCCTCCTTCTGAAATTGATTTGCATATTGAAGAACTGTCACCAGACCATTATGATGTGATGACAAATGAGGCAATTATTACGATGCAACTAGAGCATTTTGAGATTTATTTGGATAAAGCATTGGCTGCCAATATGGAATCAATTATTTTTATTCATGGAATAGGAATTGGAAAGCTTCGACACGAAATTCATAGAAGGCTTAGTCAGCATCCTCATGTAAAGTATTATCAAGATGCTTACAAAGATAAGTTTGGTTATGGAGCTACAAAAGCAGTTTTTAAATAACCTTTTTAAATTTCATAGACCTCAACGACGGCAAAGTCTCGTTGATGGTTAGGAATAAAAACGAACTTTTTGATACATTAATCAGTTACTTTTAGGTAAATCAATCAAAAAACATAACGAAAAAATAGCAATATGCACAACGAGAGCCAACGACAAAAACAGGTTTCAAAAATTATTCAGAAAGATATAGGCGAAATTTTTCAAATCAATAGCATAGGTAAAGATTCCTTAGTTACGATTACTTCTGTAAAATCTGCACCCGATTTAGGACTTTGTAGGATTTATGTAAGCGTTTTTCCTCCAGTAAAACAATATGCTGTAATGGAAGAAATTGAGAAAAAAAGTAGTATGATTCGTAGCGAATTAGGAAAGCGTGTCAGACATCAATTCCGAAAAGTTCCAGAACTAGAGTATTTTATAGACAATACCGAAGAAGAAGCTGCCGAGATAGAACAACTCATCGATAGCTTGGATATTCCACCTGCTCCAGAAGAAGGAGACGAAAACTATGATGATTATAAGGATGAAGGAAGATTAAATGCCGATGATTTTTAGAATCAAAAAAAACACCATATCAAATATTTTATATGGTGTTTTTCATTTCATTTGCTAGAGTATTTTATAAAGTTATTTAAGAATGTAAATTTTTCCATAAAATTGGGCTTAACAAACCCAATTTTATGGAAAAATAACCCAGCCTTTGTTGGTGTTTTAGTGTAGCGACACCAACAAATAAACGTACAAAACCTATTCTTAAACAACTTCTATACTTTACTTCAAAACTGCATCACTTAGCATATTCAAAACACCATCAATTTTGTTAGTAAGCTCTTCATTTTCAATGGAATGACGATTTGCTAAAAATGAACCTTTAAAATAACTTACTTGTGTTTTGCCATTTTCATCTTCCCAAATAAGCATTTTCATAGGCAAATCTAATCCGATTGTAGAATTGAGTTTCATTAGCTGACTTCCCACTTGTGGCTTTCCAAAAACAAACAGACGAGTAGGGCGGAGCTCCAAATCTGCATTTTGTGCTGCCTTATCATGTTCTATCTTTGTAAAAACATCGAAGCCTTTTTCTTTTAATAACTTTTCCAATTTCTCACTTGCTTCATCTACTGAAAGTGTGCTTTCTTTTGTTTGTAAATTAGATAGAATACTTTCTAGTTTTAGATCTTGTAACTTTGTTTCTTCTATATCTGAATAACTGATTTTATCCAAAAGTCCATTCATTTTCTCCTCTAATTCTGGAAGCATAATTTCATAACGATTCATCAAAACAGATGCATTATTATAAACTACTTTTGTCATTCCATTATCATCATAAACAAGCATTTTCATAGGCAAATCTATTCCAACGGCTTGATTTTTTTGCATAAGCTGTGTTCCTACTTTTGGGTTTCCAAAAACAATCAAACGGCTTTGAGGAATCTCTATCTCAACACCCTTTGCTGCTTCCGAATGATTTACTTCTGCAATAATTTTGAGATTCTCATTTGCTTCAATAACTGATTTGATAGAAGTATAAACTTCATCAACAGATTTGGAATGTTTTTTTTGAACAAATGGCATTTGAATTTCTGCTACATTATCTTCATCAATCATTATAATTGTAGTGTCAGTAGTTGAAAGTGTGTCTGTTGAAGAGCTTTCTGTTCCTACTTTCTTATCTCCACAAGATGAAAAAAGTAAAATAGAAGAAGCACATAGAGGCATAAAATAACTAAAAATAGTTTTCATAAAATTGTTTTTTTGATTGGAAGGTTTTTAAATACAACTGGCAATGAAGTAAATAAATGAAATTAACTGATTACTGGCAACTAAATAACTGGTAACTGATTAAAGAACTCCCCCACCATCAACCTGTAACACAGAACCATTAACAAAACTAGCTTCTTCTGATGCCAAATACAAATATGCAGCAGCTATGTCTTTTGGTTTTCCTGCACGACGTACAGGAATGGAAGCAATTATTTTTTCTTGAAATTCTTGTGGAATAGAGGCTGTCATGTCTGTTTGAATATAACCAGGGGCAATGGCATTGACTGTAACTCCATCTTTTCCTACTTCTCTAGCAAGAGCTTTCGTAAAACCGATAACACCAGCTTTTGCAGCCGAATAATTTGTTTGTCCAAAATTTCCATAGACACCAGCAATAGAAGAAGCGTTTATTATTCTTCCCTGTTTTTGTGCCTTCATGTGTGGAACAACTGCTTTTGCACAGTTATAAACGCCTGTAAGATTGACATCAATAACACTATCCCAAAAATCATCAGTCATTTTTAGGAAAGAAGAATCTCTAAGTATTCCTGCATTATTTATCAAAATATCTATTCTTCCAAAATCAGAAATTACATTTTTTGTAGCTTCTTCTAAATCTTTTCTGTCAGCCGTATTGACCTTATAGAACTTTCCATTCAAACTATCAGCTACATCTTGTCCTTCATTATCTAAATCCCAAATAATTATTTTTGCACCTGATTTATGGAATGTTTCGGCTACTGCTTTTCCAATTCCTTTTGCTCCTCCTGTGATAATGGCAACTTTGTCTTTTAATGAAAACATGTTTTTTTAATTTATGTAAGTTATTATTTTGAAATGGATTTATTTTTTAGATTTTCTTAGCATATTTATTTGCTCTTCTGATAAATCTGTCAGTTTCATTAACAATGAATTGTTAAAGCCATCCTTAATGCCTGCTATCGCTGTTTTAATAGCCTGCTTTTCTGCCCCCTCTTCCATTCCTTCCATAAAATAAGTATCCATGGAACTTTTTAAATCCCAATATTCTTTCAAACTCTCTTGATAGACAAATTGGTCTTCTTTATCATATTTTGCCACTTCGGCAACCTCTAAAAGTCTTCTAAAAACACCTTCTTGTAAGTTGTCAGGTCTATCAGCTAATTTATGTAGATTTTTAAAAGCAAATAACCATTTTTCGTAGTCGTTTTCTAACTCTTCTAGTTTCTTATCAAATTTAGGTATTTCTAAAAACACAAAAGTCAGTTTATCATAAAATACTTTATTAGAATTTGTTTCAACAAGTTTTACATTATGATGAAATTGATTAGAATTTGAATCATCAAAAACAAAATCTAAAATTCCGATAGTATAAACATTGTAGAGTTCGTACTTCCAATCTTTGCCTTTAAGAGCCTGTTCTTGAATAGCAAAAGTAGAATAATAGAGACTTCTATCCTTGAAAAACTGCTGTTTTACTCGCTGTACTTCTATGATAAATTTCTCACCCTCTTGATTGGTACAATATAAATCATAAATTGCTTTTCTGTCTCGGTCGCTTTTCCCTAAATGCTCTGTATTGAGATAGGTTAGGTCAATTATTTCTTCTCTATCTCGCAAAAGCTCATTCAAAAAACTTATCAATAAATCTTTATTGGGTTCTTCTCCAAATATCTTTTTAAAACCAAAATCTGTAAAAAGGTTGATGTATTTTTCTGTCATGATTATCTATTTATTAAAATCAATATCATCAAATATAAAAAGGAAGTAGGAGAACAACATTAAAATTGAAAATAGAACAATTGCTAAGACAATAGCTCACTTTTTCCAATTAGATGAAGATAGAAAAAATAAAATAATTGTCATCAAAGCATTAAGCAAAACTAATAAAAAGCCTCCTATAACTACTATAATAAAAAATGCTTCATTGTCAAAAATAACAATAGATAGACTAAGCAAAACTATAATAAAATTGGTTATCAAGACAGGAATCCAACCATTTAGTTTTTTCTTTTTAATATCTCTGTCCAAAACCTCTTCCATAAAAAAACATTTGTTTAAACAGCCAAAGTCTTTACTTTATCCACAGCTTTATGATAAACTTCTTCATACAAAGGCAAAATATTCGAAAGTTCAAATTCTTTTGCTCGTTTGAGTGCATTTTCTTTAAAAGTTGGCAAATTTTCATCATCTAAGATAATTAAAGCATTTTTTGCCATATCATTCACATCACCTACATCACTCATAAAGCCACTTACTCCCTGTATATTTAATTCTACAAGTCCACCAGCATTACTAGAAATCACAGGCACTTGACACGCCATTGCTTCCAAAGCAGCCAAACCAAAACTCTCCGTTTCGGAAGGCATTACAAACAAATCTGCCACTGACAAAACTTCCTCAATTACATCAATTTCTCCTAAGAAACGAACATCAGCAGACAAATCTAATTCTTTTACAAGGTCTTCCATCGGTCGTCTTTCAGGTCCTTCTCCGACGAGCAATAATTTGGCTTCAATTTGTTTTCTGACTTTAGCAAAGACTTTAATAACATCATCTATACGTTTTACTTTTCTGAAATTAGATGTATGAACCACTAATTTTTCTCCATTCGGACAAATAGCCTTTTTGAAATGGTCTTTTTGTTGCTTCTTAAAACGCTCCAAATCAATAAAGTTTGGAATTACATCAATTTCACTTTTCACTCCAAAAGTATCATAAGTTTGCTGACGCAGACTATCCGAAACAGCCGTAACACCATCCGATTCGTTGATACTAAATGTAACTACTGGCGCATAGCTTGGGTCTTTTCCAACAAGCGTAATGTCTGTTCCGTGAAGAGTCGTAACAACAGGAATTTGTATGCCTTCTGTTTTCAAAATTTGCTTTGCCATGTATGCTGACGAAGCATGAGGAATGGCATAATGAACATGCAGAAGGTCAAGCTTTTCACATTTGACTACATTTACCATCTTACTGGCAAGGGCAAGTTCGTAGGGAGGATATTTGAAAAGTGGATAGGTACGGATGTCCACTTTATGATAAAAAATATTGCCACTCAAAAGGGCAAGACGTGAAGGTTGGTCGTAAGTGATAAAATGAACTTGATGCCCTGCTTCTGCAAGTGCTTTTCCGAGTTCGGTAGCTACTACGCCACTTCCACCATAAGTTGGATAACAGACAATTCCAATTTTCATTAACGTTGTTTTTTATAAAAAAGTAAGTAAAAAGTTTGATTAAGTTTTGTAGTACCTTTCCCCTAAATATAATTATCTATTTTTTTTAAGCCTTTACTTTTCCTACCAAATCATCAAAATAAATAGCAGAATGAGAAGCAGAATAAATACATTTTCCATTTTCTACTAATAAAATTTGAGGAGATTCGTGATTGACATTCAACTCTTGTGCAATTTGATTTGAAATATTTCTGTGTTGAATTAGATCTAGATAATAAGGCTGCACATTTCCTATTTTTTCTTGATTCCATTGGCGTTCGAAACGAGAAAGAGCCATCGTACTAATCGAACAGCGTGTACTATGTTTGAAAATAAGTACAGGAGTAGTAGCAGAGTTTTTGATAATTTCTTGAAGCGTTTCGGGTGTTTCTAGTTTATTCCAGTTCATTACTTGTTCGTTAAAGAGTTTGGAAATGAATTTTGTAACTAAATTCATTGAGTTTTTATTAAATGATTGATTTAAAATTTGTATTCAAAACGTGTCTTTGCTTATAAAGTTTAGAGATTTTGTTGGAAAGACCTAATTCTGCTCCTTCATTTTTATTTTTTTAAATTTTTGCGTGTAGTATTACTGTTTTTACAGTCTATTTTTTGACACAAAAAAAGGCAGACCGATAACTCAGTTTGCCTTTTTCATCATTTCTCAGAATAAACTATTCTTCAATTTTTACAAAATCGTGAAAAGAATCTAGTCCGTCTGCTGTAACTTTAAATGTAATTTCATTAAGTAAATTATCTTCGTCATCTTGATAAAAGAAAAAGCCTTGTCTTCCTCGTACATCTGAATCAGTTATGGCCACTCCTGCTACCTGTCTGCCATTTACTGTCTGTTCAGGAATCCTTAGTTCAATACCTTCATAAGAATTCAGGTCTTTTAATTGTATTTTGAGGCTGATAGCACTGTCAGGAGGAGTAAGTTTGTAACTAAAAATTATTTCATCAGAAACACTACCTGCCGAAACGGTTGCAGTATCTCTAAATATTAAATCATTACCAAAATCAATCTCACCTGCATATTTACCTAGTATTAGTGATTTATAATCTGGTTGTGGCTTTACTTCTGCTTCATCTCCACAAGCACTAAAAATGAATAGTGAAGCAGCGATAAATAAAACAAATTGAAATTTTATACTATATTTTAAAATAGATTGAGTATTCATATAATAATGTTATTTGATGATTTTTGAGTTTGATTTTTATTAAGATGCAAAATTAAGCATTAAATACTTTTAAACAAGACCCTTTTTTTGAAGAAAATGCTGCATTTTAAAAAAAATAATTTTTTTTTTTCTACGCTCCTTAAAAAAACAGCAAATTATTTAGTATTTTGTTCTTACCAAAATTTACCAAATTACTCATAATCAATTTTATTTATGGCTACTAATTCAGAAAAAAAAAGAAGAGAAAAGGAAGAACTAGAAAAACAGATTTTAGAAAAACTCAAAAAACAAGTCTTTGATAAAGATGAAGAACTCAAAAGTCATCAAAATGACAAATCTGTCAGAGATGCTACTAAGGAAGCCTTAGCAGATATGACTGCATTGGATAAAGAAGATGTACAAAATCTCTATCAAAAAATTGCAGCAGAAGAGTACGCAAAATATGAAAGAGAACAACTTTCAAAAAAAACAAGAAGAAACACACTCTATTTAATCGTTTTTGTGTTTGGGCTAATTAGCGTTTCGGTAGCCTATTATTTCTTTCGCCCTAAGCCTGTTTTATTTTCTTATACAGAAGACTTTGAAACAGAATCAAGTATTTTTGTGGATGAGGAAAGTTATAATTATAAAAAAACGATTGAAGATGGTGCGCTTATTTATGAAAGTAATATTGACGAATGGTGTTATTGGAATAGCAGTCCAGTCATTGAATTTCCAGATAATTATACAATTATAGCTAAGAGTAATTGGAAAATAGGTTCGTATGCCATGTATGGAATCAATTTGATATATGACAACGATAATTACATGAATTTCTCTTTGAGTAAGGAAGGAAAGGCAAATGTTTCGGTACGAGATAATGCTAAATACACAGACAATAACTGGAACTACAAAGTCTTTACAGATAAATCAAATGCTCATACGCAGCGCATTGAAGTAAATGCAGGTCAATATGAATATTATATTGATAATAAATTTGTCAGAAAAGGAAGGTTAGCTCCTTTTGAGTTTAATTATGTTGGTTTTAGACTGTGCGACCATCAAACAATTGCTTTTGAAGAGATTAGTATCAAAAATAATGATACAGGAGAATATATTGTACAAGAATCATTTGAAAATCCTACACCTTCTACTTTTTCAGATTGGGATGTTGATAGTAAATTCAGTTATACATTTCTAAATAAGAATGGAAAGTTTGTGATGAATCATAATGAAGAGGAATATTGTCATCGTACAGAAGCCTTTTTACCGACTGTTAGAGAAGACGAAAAATGGGAGCTTAGTGCAGATGTTACTTGGAAAGAAGGGCAGCCAAAAGATTTCGGTATTTTATTTATTTCTGGAGATGGAGAAATAGGTGAACTTATGATTACAAATGCAGGAAAAGCTATCTTTAAGGTTGTTGGGCAAGATAATAAGGTTGCTTATGAGACAAACTATGCACCGACAGGATTTGTTAGCAAAGGAAACGATACACATCGATTATCAATAAAATCATTAGGAAATAAAAAGTTAGAGTTTTTTGTCAATGATAAAAAAGTATTGAAGGAAAAAATGCTTTTTTATAAAATTGAAAAAATAGGACTTATAACCTGTGGAACTCAGATTGTTGAGTTTGATAATGTGAAATACGAAGAGAAGTAAGTTGATTGAAGTTGTTTAAGAATGGGTTATATATTTGTTGGTGTCGCTACGCTAAAACACCAACAAAGGCTGTGTTATTTTTCCTTAGAACTGGGTTTGCAAACCCAGTTCTAAGGAAAAACGAGTATTCTTAAACAACTTCATTATAAAAATGAAAAACAGCTGAATTTTAATTTCTCAAAATTCAGCTATTTTTTTATCCTTTTTGATGTTGTGCAGGAAGTAAAGAGCTTTCAGATGCCCAAATTTTGACATTCAAAATTTCATTTTGTTCTAATTCTTGATTAAAAAACTCAATGATTTCAGCATCAGAATAGCGCAAACTAAAATGAATCATCACAAAAACTGTATTTGGATTGGCTTTAATGATTGACTTTAGATTTTGCCAATGACTATGTCCTCTTTCTGCTGCGTAATCAAAATGCTCTTCTGTTAGAAAAGTACATTCTGTAAAAATGACTGGATAATTGAATAAAGAAGGATTCTCTGCAAATACTTTTTCAGTTGTATCTCCTAAAAAAGCAAATTTGGGTTCATAAATCCATTCTTCTACTTCTTCTGTTTTTTTCTTTTCTGCCAAAAATTTTCCAAACTCTCGCATTTTATTTTTGGCTAAATACTCTTCCTTTATTTTTTCATATTCAGCTTTCAAACAACGTTTTTTTTCAGAAAAAGCATAACCTACGCAGTCAATAGAATGAAAACATTCTGCTATTTCTACTTTATATTTATCGTGTTTTCCAAAGAAAATAATATCGTTTTTCTCTACTCCTTTTACAAAACAATTTCCTCTTAGAGCTGGATTATAAGGCGCAGAATGATTGAGTTCACGTCTTGCTAAAATATATTTTTCTACATAAGTTAGTGATGATTTTGGTACAAAAATCTCTACGTTTTCTTTGCTAGACAAATATTCAATATCAGCAATATGGTCGTTGTGTGTATGGGTAACAAAAACGTGTTTGCCTTGGTTTCCTTCTGCTAAAGCTGCATCTAAGCAAATATCAAGTTGTGGAATATAAAAAAATGTTTTGTCGCCACTCCTAGAATATCCTTTTATTTTCCAATGTGTATTCGGAATTTGCCACTCTAACCATTGCCGAAAAGGATGTTTGTTTGTTAGCTTCTCAATCGTAAAATTAGTAGGTAAAGTTTTCATTTTTCTATTGTTTATTCAGTAAATTGGTAATTATTACTTCTAACAGAGTTTTGTTTGCTTTTAGTTCAGAAAAAATAATCTAGTTCTTTGAAGATTACATTTATATTTTGAATAATCTTTTGAAGTAAGAATGATATTTGTTATTTTAGATAAAGAACCAAATTATTATTTTATGAGTTTACCAAATTCTTCGAATAACAAAACAAATCAGCTTTCCCCAGACTGGATTACGCAAGGACTTATTGATTTTGAGTATAAAAAATATATGCTTTTAGCATACTTGCAATACACAAAAAAACAATTTGATGAAGTAAAATTATATCCTACTTTTTCGGAGCTACTTTTTCATTATAATAATCTACTTCAAATAAAAGAAAACAAACAGCTCTTATCAGAAAAATTTCCTAAAAAACTTTCTAAAGCAGATTTTGAAAAGTTAAAATTAACTTATACTTCTATTTTGAAAGATGATGAGATGATGCAAGAAATAGAAAGTGTGGTTGAGTTTGCCTTACCAAAAATCAATGCTAGTGTAAATGAAGGAAAACAGATTTATGATTGGATAAATCAGCATTTAGAGATTGTTCCTGTCGGAATTACGCCTATTTACTTTAGAGAAGGCTATTTATTTTTGGGACTAAATGAAAATCAAAATAAGCTCAATACTATAATTCAGATTTATAAATACAAAATCACACTTTTTGAGAAAACCGAAACGAAGGAAGTTTTGAGAGGATTGAACTTGCAACATATAGATACACTTCTAAAAAGTAAGTTTGAAACTTATGAAAACTTGAAAATAAATCTTATTAGAAATAATAAAAACTTACCAAACCCTGCTACTTTTTTGATGCAGAGCTCTGTTGTTTGCTCTTTCGAAAACTCTATTTTTCCAATTGCAAAGCGTCGTTTGGTGGAATATTTGGCTGTTTTAGAAAAAAGATAGAATAAAAAAAGGCATCTCAATTGAGAAATGCCTTTTTAGGTTACAATAATCTATTATTTAGTTGTCGAATGGAGGAGGGGGAATCCCATCAAGCATATTCTCTTTTACTTTTTTACCCTCTTCTGTATTTATATAAAAACCACAAAATGTTGGTCTCTTTTGATAATATAAAATTTGATTTGCTTCATTCTTTATACAAAAAAACGAAATCGTATAATTCTTATCATTGCCTATTAGATAATCCTTATAAACTTTTCCATTTAATTTATACTCTTTTATTAATTTTGAAAAGTTCAATGTATTTAGATAGTTAATATATTGTCTATTTTCTTGACAACAATTTATATCTTCTTCTTCTCCATCACAAATAAAATCATCTTCTATTCTAGTTTTTGAAGTTGTGCAACTTTGAAGCACAAAAATGATCAGTAATATTTTTATAAAAAAATTCATAGTTATTTTATAATTTAAAAAAAGGCATTTCAATTAAGAAACGCCTTTCAAAGTAAACTTTTTGAAGAAAATTACTTAACTACTTCCACCGTTGTGCGACGGTTGAGTTGATGTTCTTCTTCTGTTTTAGCATTTGGTATTTTCAAACGATTTTCTCCATAACCTACTGCTTTTATTTTGGTTTTAGAAATTCCTTTTTCAATAATATAATTTACAGCAGAGTTTGCACGACGTTGAGAAAGGCGTTGATTATATCCATTCGAACCTCTTGAATCAGTATGAGAACCCATTGTAAGTTTAGCATCTGGGTACATAGCTAAATATTCTTTCAAAAATGCAACAAAATTATCTAGTTTATCTTTTGCCTCTTGTGTAAGCCTTGATTTATCCAATTCATATAAAATCTCAATTTCTGGAGGTAGCATATCTTTTCCTTCTCCTCCACCTGTTTCGAAAAAGTCTTTTGTCAAGACAAAGGCTGTATCAAAATAGACAAGAGTAAACATTTGAGTTAATTTTGATTTGTCCAAACCACGACCAACCGTAGAAAAAGCATTATCATTTTTTGGTAAATATCCTGCTGCATTTACATCAATATCATATACCTTTCCAATAACAAGAGAAGTATCAAATAAGAATTTTCCTTTATCATCCGTCGATACTTTTACAATATTATTATTCCCCAAATTCAAATCCATTTCTACACCTGAAAGAAATTCACGAGTATTTTCTACTTTATCAACTCCCTCAACTGTTCCACGAAGTACGTAACGCACTTCACGAATATCTAAAGAATCCAAATGAAAACGATAAATATCATCGTTGGTTTCAGTTATTGTACTGTCCATTCCGTTTGGATTATCACGCTTTGAAGTAAAATAACCTCCTTTGTCTTCTTTTTCTGTAAAAGTAAGTCCAAAATCATCTCCTGCACTATTTATTGGCGCACCTACATTACGATTCTTTTTAATCATCGTAGCTGTATCTTCTGGATTTTTCATTTCTTCTTGCACAAAAATATCTAAACCACCCAAACCACCGTGTCCATCAGAGGCAAAAAAGAAACGTCCTTTTTCATCGATATAAGGAAACATTTCATTTCCTTCTGTATTAATATCATCTCCCAAACGCTGAACATTCGACCACGTTTTGTCTCTGTCGTTAAAACTTGCTGTATAAATATCCAAGCCTCCTTTACTAGAAGCACGGTTAGAAGAAAAATAAAGAGTCTGTCCGTCTTTAGAAATATGTGGTGTTCCGTCCCAATAGCTACTATTTACATAGGTTAGTGCTTTCGGTTCTGACCAAACTCCATTATTCAAAGAAGACGTATAAAGACTTACTTCTTTGTCAGATTCACCTTTTTTGTCGCCATTTCCACTACGAGCAAAAATAACTGTATTTCCATCAGGCGAAAAAGTAGCTGACGCATCATGAGTTCCTGCTTTATTAAAAACTTCTCCTCCCCATAATTTTACTGTTCCTATACAAGCATTGGTTGTGTCAGAAATATCGTTTTCAGTTTCGAAGCTATACAAATCATAAAAACCTTGTCCAGTTCCTTCATAAACATCTTCTTTTCTTCTATCTGATGAAAAAATAAGTTTGTTCATCCATTTTGTAGGTGCAAAGTCCGAACTTTCTGTATTTATTCCATCGCAAGGAACAACAGTTACATATTTATTTGCTTCTGCAATTTCGTTGATAGATTCTAAGTTATCAATTTCACTTTGCGCTAGTGTTTTGAGTTTTTGATTGATTCCAAACTTAGCATAATCTTCAAACTGTGCTTTTGCTTCTGTATATTTTTTATTGACTTTCAATGCTTCTGCTGTATAATAACGAAGCGTATCACGGTCTCCTGCTGTGAGTTTGTCTGTTCCTGCTTCTTTTACTTTTTTGTAGTAAGGTAAAGCCATTTGCAAACGATTCGAACGGCGATAGGCTTCAGCAATTTTGTAATTTACTTCGGCAGCTTTTGCTGGATTTTTGGCTAGATAAGATTGATAAAGCGTAATTGCTTTGTTATATGCTGCTCTATTAAATTCAGAATCTGCTTTTTGATAGACAGAAGAACACGCTGTAAAAAATGCAAAAAGTAAAATCAAAGCTGCAAATAGCTTGATAGAATTACTTTTTTGAGATTGATTTTTGAGATTCATAGTAATAAGAATAATTACGAATTACGAATTAAAAATTACGAATGTAACACGTTTCAATAGCATTACTTTATTTAATTTTATATTCTTTATTTGATTTTATTATAGTTGATTTTGTTGCTCGTGGGGACACAAGCAACGGTAATATTTTATTTTGTAAGTACTTGAACAGAATTAAATATAGGTAAAATTAATTTTGTTTAAGTCTGTACCAAAGGTCTGACTTAGACAAAATAAGTATTTTTGAGTTCTTAAATGAGTATTTTAAACTGGTCAGACCTTTGGTACAGACCAATTTAAAATAAAATATACATACAGTTAATTTTGCCTTGTTACTTAGCAACAAAATGTAGTTCTAAAGTTATTTATTTATAATAATAATTTCGCCATTGCTCGTATCCCCACGAGCGATATATTAAAACAAAAAATTAAATTTCCCCTTCAAAAACTGCCGTTGCAGCTCCTATCAGAAAAATGTTTGTAAAGTTATGTTCGGAATTTTGAGTGGAATAGTCAAAACGCACTTTCAGATTTCCTCCTAATGTTTGGATGTTTACTAAATTAGCATTCAAATTTGGATTGTGTAAAGCATAGGCAATTGCACACGCTGTTACCCCTGTTCCACAAGAGAGCGTTTCGTCTTCTACCCCACGTTCGTATGTTCTTACAAAAATGCTATTTTTTTCTGAATTATTTGCATTACTCGCAACAAAATTAACATTTGTACCTTCTTTTTTAAACCTCTCATTATACCTTACCTTTTTTCCTTCTTCTACAACATCATAATTTTCTAAATCAGTAGTTGCTTTTTCTTCATTTAAAAAACCAACGTAATGAGGCGAACCTGTATCTAAAAAATATGCGCTTTGATTAGTCTCAAAATTAGAATGAAGATTTGTTTCTACTTTCGAAACATCACCCATTTGGAGTTCTACTTCTGTAATGATTTCTTTTTCTTGATTTTCTACGCTCGTTACTTTTGCAAAATGAAGTCCATCAAAAGCCATAAAAGTAGTTTCTTTTCCTTCAAAAACGCCCAAACGATACGCAAAAGCAACGGCACAACGTCCACCATTTCCACACATAGAACTTGTGTTTCCGTCAGAATTGAAGTAAACCATTACAAAGTCGCCTTCAAGTGATTTACCTTCTGAACTTTTTTCTGGATTTTCTATTAAAATAAGTCCATCAGCACCAATTCCGAAACGACGATGACAGAGTTTTTCGATAAAATCTTTGTCTTTTTTTTGCTCTTTGGAAAAAGAATTATCACGATTATCAATCATAATAAAATCATTTCCTGTTCCTTGATATTTATAAAATTTCATTTTTTTATGTTTATGTCGTTGGTGGGGACACCAACAACGGCAAGCAGTTTAGAAATGTAAAATTAATTATAAATTTAGAAATTTTATTTACTGCTAAATTCTGACTTCTAAACTCTAAATTAGTTTTACCCAATACACACTTCTGTCAAATCTATTAAATACTTCTGCGCCATTTTCTGTACTTGCTCAACAGTTACTTTTCTTAGTTTTGTGATGTAATCGTTGTAAAAACTCTCATCAAGATTATATAAATGAATATCCTGCACTTTATCCATTACAGCAAAAGCCGTTGAGAGCGAACCCAAGAAATTTCCACTCATATAATTTTTCACATTTTCTAATTCTTCTTCTGAAACAGGTTCATTTTTCAACCTCTCAATTTCCTTATAAATTTCATTTACAGCATCTCCGTAAATTTCTTTTTTTACGTCTGTACCAATAACGAAATACGAACCATTTTTCATAGCTGCAGTTCTTGACGAAATTCCATAGGTATAACCTTTATCTTCTCTGATATTTTGCATTAATCTTGAACCAAAATAGCCTCCCAAAATCATATTCATAACCTTAAAAGCTACATAATCTTGGTGTTTTTGATTAAAAAGAAGTCTGCCAATACGAATAGAAGTCTGTACGCTTCCCTCTATTTCTTCATAAATTTTGGTAACCGAATTGGTTGGATTTTCTATTAATTGCTTATCTTTTTTAGTAATATCAACCTCAAAACTATTTATAAAATCAGTTATTAGTTTTTCAGAATCTACGTCAATATCTCCAACCAAATATGCCTCAAAAGGATTTGATTTTATATTATTCTCATAAAAATTAATTAAATCTTGTCTCTGAATAGCTCTAATACTCTCTTCGCTTGAAGAAGCAGAATAAGGATGATTTTCTTGAAAAAGAACTTCCTTTAACTTTACAGTAGCTCGGTATGCCGTTCTTTCCTCTTGTATTTTGAGATTTTGAACCGAACGATTTTTTAGATTATCTAATTCTGATTGTGGAAAAGTAGGCTCTTGTAAAATTTCTTTCAGCAAAGGCAAAAGGCTTTCTAAATGCTTTTCTAGTGTATAGAAAGAAACAATCGTAAAATCATTTCCAGAATCTATATTAATAGAAGCTCCGTAAAATGAAATTTTGTCTGCAATCTGTTTTCCTGTGTGAGTTGTTGTTCCTTCTAAAAGCATTTTTGCCATAAAAGAAGCTTCTCCTGTTTTGTTTTCTTGACACCTTCCAGCCTCAAAAGCAATCTGAAAACCCAAAACAGGCTGATTTTTGGTGTTCAATTGATGAAATGAAATACTATTTCTTAGTTTTTGAGTATTTATTTCTGGCAATTTATGTGATTTAATAAGCTGAAAGTCAGGAGCTTTTGTACGGTCAAGCATAGAGTTTTTATAATAATGTTATTGGTGTGGACACCAACAACGGCAATGTTTTATTAGGTTTTATATAGGCGAAAATAGCCATTTTTTATTCAAACTTCTATACCAATCTCAAAATCCATTGATTGTTTGTTCTATCTTGGTATATTTTTGGAATAAATAACAATTATGAAAGCTATTTTAAGAAAATATCTTCTTTTGGCGTAAATTTGACTGCAATAAGCTTTTCATTAATGCGTTTTGTAACTAGAAAAAACTGATAAGGAACAATTACGAATTAAAGATTACGAATTACGAATTAAACTTCTGACTACTAGTTGATTATATAATTAAAAGTGTCAATTTATTTAATTTCTATTCCTAACATATAAATAATAATAATCCATTCTATGAAAAATAAAATAAATAAGACAATCTACTTTTTAGCTCTTCTAATCTTATACAATCTTCCTCTAGTTGTCTTTGGGCAGCTTTCGGCTTCTGTTCAAGTAGAAAACATAAATGAAAAAGAACGTCTCAAGTCTGCAAATCAAAATAGAAGAAAAGTAGTTCGTACGTATTATGATATGGATAATACAATTTTGAAGGCTCAATATTACTTTGTTGGAGATGATAGTACGAATGTAGATGGAGAATACAAACTTTTTCACGTAACAGGCGAATTGAAGTCCGTTGCAACCTTCGAAGAGGGCGAAATACAAGGCAGAGCAATTGAATATTACCCTAATGGAAAAGAAAAACTATCAGGCTCTTATAAAGAGGGAAAGAAAGACGGAACATTTAAAGAGTATTATTACGAAGGTGGTTTGATGGCAGAATATGAGTGTAAGGACGATAAAAGAAACGGAAATGCAACCGTTTATAATGAAAAGCAAATTGTAGTACAAGAAGCAAACTATAAAAATGACCATCTTAACGGGATTGTAAAAACATTTTATCCAAGTGGAAAGCTAAAAGCCAAAACTCCCTTTGAATTAGATAAAATAAATGGCTTTGTAGAAGAGTTTTATGAAAACGGACAAATAAAAAGAACAATCACTCTTACAAATAATAAACCTAATGGAGAAGAAAAAACATTTTATCCAAATGGAGTTTTGCGTACAATCACGACGTATTTAGATGGAGAAATGAGTGGAGATTTTAAAAGCTATTACGACAACGGAATATTAGAATTAGAAACAATTAATATTCACGGAAAGAAAAATGGTTATTTTAGAAGATATACAAGAGATAGCATTTTGGTGCAAGATGCAATGTATAAAAATGGTCAGTTAAATGGCGATAATATTCTTTATTATGATAATGGAAAGCTCAAACAAGAAGTAAAATATCGCTCTGGGCAACAACTTTATTCTAAAATTTATAGACAGAATGGTAACCCTTTAAAAGAAATTGATTTTGGAAAAACTCAAAAAGACCGAAAAGAAACTCATTATTTTGCCAACGGAAATAAAGAAATGCAGATTGAATATGCTGATGATAAAAAGGCTGGAGAGTGGAAATCCTTTTATAAAAATGGAAAGAAAAAAGTAGAAGAAAATTATGAGAATGATAAGCTACATGGCAAACGTGAAACTTATTTTACCAACGGAAAAACGCATCTCAAAGAAGAATATGCTTTTGGGAAGAAAAAAGGAATCACGAAAGAATATAGCTCAAAAGGAGATTTAGTTTCTGAAATTGAATATAAACTAGATAAAAAATGGGGAATTGCTACCTATTATCATCCGAATAAGAAAATTTCGGCAGAAGGACATTTCTATAAAGATATAAAAAATGGAAAGTGGTATTATTATAATGAAGATGAAAGACTAACTAGAAGAGAAGTTCATAGAAGAGGAAAAATTTCTTCTGCAAAAACATACCGAAAAGGAAAAACTCGTAAAAAATCTCCTTTCAAAAGAAGATAATAAGACAAACAAAAAAGCATTTTGATTAAGTTCAAAATGCTTTTTTACTTCTCTTAACTAGCATTTAAAACTGAAATGATAATTTAAAAATTAACTTTACTATAAAGAATTATTACCTACATAAAACCTTGTACAAAATGAAAAGGTGGCTTCTACTTTTTTTACTATTTCCCACAATTTGTTTTTCGCAAATTCAAAATGTGGATATTGAATTTTATGATATTACAGATACATTAAAATCAAATTTAGAACTACAAGGTAAGGCATCTGTAAAAATAGGCAATGGATATAATTACTCTGACAGTAATGACTTTCAAAATTTAGATGATACTCTATTTATCAGTCATCCTGATTATGTATTTGATACTTTGCCTATGAATTATCATGATTTTACTTTTCAAAACGATGCTATCCTGTTAAAAATCTATTCTAAACCTTTTTATAAGCGTTATTATGAGCAAGATTTTAATATTGCTCGTCGTAAAAAGACAAAAAATGATTCTATAACATTGAAAGTTTTCTATGTTGGATATGGGGATAGTCCCAAAATTACACTTTATTTAGATAATGATAAACGGTACATTTTCGAAAAAAGCAAACATCACTCTGAAAATGGATTTTATTATCACACCTTACCTTACGATGAACTGACAGATGGAAAATTTAAAGTAGAGTCAGAAGGAGAAATCAGAATATTTCCTTTTAAAGCAAATCAATGGTATCAAACCAACTATATAACTCCAGTATTAGTACAACAGCCTAGTGAACGAGAGAAAAGGCTTATACAATCTTATTTTGATTATGTAAAGAACAGTCAAAAAAAGGCTTTAGATATTAAAAATAGTTCTGTAAAAGAAAAAGATTCCCTTATTTCTGTTATCCATGAACTAAGAGGCGAGATTCCACCACCACTACCACCTATAGAAGAAGAAATTGAAGAACAGGTTTTTACTGTAGTTGGTCATGATGCTTACCCAATGGGAGGTTTTAAGTCTTTTTTTAAGGGAATGCAATCTAATCTTTCAAAACACGCAAAGTATGCTGGAAATATCACAGTAGAATTAACTATTTTGAGAAATGGAGATGTTCAGGTTAAACCATTGCATCGTATGTCAGATTCTGACGAATTGTATTTTACTCTACTATTACTCCTTAGAGAACGCAAGTGGATTCAAGGGCATAGAATATCTTATACTCAAAAAGTCATTTTGAGTATAAATTTTACAGCAAATTAAAAAAATTGTATTAATACTGAGAAATTTGAGTCTAACAGAGATAATGATAAAACTTCAACCTTGTACAAAAAAAGTATTTTGAAATCAATCAAGATACTTTTTTGGTTTTACAGGAAATGTTATCATAATTGTTTTAATTTTCTTTCAAAAATTCTTTTGGAACAAAATCTACTAACCAAACACCATTCTCTGCTTGATAAAACTCTATTCCTGCTTTTTGCATTTTATAGGTTTCTATTTTGAAAATATAAGGTTTTCCGTGTCTTGCTCCTACTTTTTCGGCTGTTTCTGTATCTGCTGAAAGATGAACATACTGCCTATTTCCTTTCAAAATTCCGTTTTTCAGAATTGAATCTATATTTTTTATAGCTGTTCCGTGATATAAAACTGGGGGAGGAGTTTTGGGCTGGTAATTCATTTTTACATTCGTAGAATGCCCTTGATTTGCTCTAATTTTAGTTTTGTCTTCATTAAAACCAAAGCGTTGTTTGTCGTTATTTTCTACGATATACTCTAATTCTTGAAAGGTAATAAAGTCGCCTTTTTTATAGTTATTGATTTTTTCTAAGAAAACTTTCGTATCTGTCCAACCTCCTTCTTCTAGTTCTAAGCCTACTGTTTCGGGTTGATGTCGGAGAAGTAAAGAGAAAAATTTACTTCGTTTTTTTACTTTTTTAGCGTCCATGTTTTTATGTTGATTTAGATTTTAATTAAAATTATTTCTTCCTCAACATTTGTTTGGATAAAAAAAGTTCTTTTTTTCTTACTACGCTATTTTTAAAAAAAACTTTACGGCAATATTGTGTACCGTGTTTTTCGAATAGTGAACAATGATTATTTCTTGAAATCAAAGCTATAATAATTTACTAAAATCCATAATTACTGATACCAATAAAATTAAAGCAAATAATAAAAATCCACAAGCTGCCATTATCAACCATTTTTTCCAATATTTTTTAGAAAAAAAAAGAGAGATAAATAGCAGTAAAATATTTAATAATGTCAATCCAAAACAAGCAATCATAAATATACTCAAAAATGTATCTTTTATTGAATAAGAAGCAATCTCAAACTCTGAAAACAAGAAGTGATAACATAAAATGAAGAGAATAAGCAAAAGAACTCCATTTGTAATCAAAACAGGTTTCCAACTACCTTTTTCTTTTGGTTTGTCTTCAAAGTCTAAAACGTTTTCCATGGTTATTTTTTAATTATATGACTTATGAATTTGCTAGATAAAGATAAATGATTCCAAATAAACCTATTCCAGATAACACCATTAGCAAACATTTTTTCCATTGATTATCAGAGGAAAAGAATAAAACTAAAGTTGCTAATACATTAATAAAAACTACACAAATAGAAGCAATCAACATACTAATAAAAATTCCTTCTCGTTTTATAAATTGAGTGCTAAATGTAAATTCATCAGCACTAAAATATAAAATAACTAGAGTTACTACTATAAAAAATAAAACTCCATTTGTAATCAAAACAGGTTTCCAACTACCTTTTTCTTTTGGTTTGTCTTCAAAATCTAAAATGGTTTTCATAATTTTTTTATAGAGGCTAAAATCAAATAAATGAACAATAAAGCAATTTTATAAATTATTCTACCGTTGTAGTATAAAAACGCAAAATATTTTGTATATTATGTAAATAAAATACCAAACAATTATTTGTGTTATTTCAATATTATAATTTTTTCTTTGAATTTTTATAAAAAAGATATTAAAGTTTCTTTTCCTAGAGTTTGTATCATTTTTATACTTATTTAGTCAGAATAAATTGATATATTGCTTATTCACTTGTGATAATAAAAAAAGCAACTTAAAGTTTTTCATAAGATTTATTATAAAACACTTTTTACGGCTCAAAACTATCAAAATTGTTTGGAATTGTTGGTAACAATTCCTTAATTTAAAGAAAAATAATTAGTTATAATAAGCCTAAAATCTTGTAGAAGCTAGAAAAGAAAAAAAGTTAGAAGAAAGCTAAAAATACTATCCAAACACGCATCAACTCACACAAATACACTAAAATCTATGTCTGTGGCTACGTCGCTTCCAAAAATTTTGTTTGAGGGAGTAAATTCAATCATTTATTACCGAGATACCAGCGAGTGGAATACGCCCGTTATCATCAAGGTTATCAAAAATGATTTCCCGACTCCTACGCAGCTTATTCAGTTTAATAATGAGTATGAATTTACGAAAGACCTCAAAATAGAGGGAATCAGAAAGGCATACAAAAAAGATAAACTAGAAGGTAAGCCTGCACTTGTATTGGAGTATTTTTCTGGAGTTACATTTAAAAAGAGTTTTTTTGAAAATTCTTGGACTTACAAAGACTTTTTGAAAGTAGCTATAAATATTGCTGAAGCATTAGGGCAGGTGCATCAAAATCATATCATTCATAAAGATATTAATAGCAATAACGTTTTAGTTGATTTAGCAACACATCGTATCAAAATTATTGATTTTGGTATTTCTTCACGCATAGATACTCGTGTGCAAGACCTTCGCAGTCCTGATGCTTTGGAAGGAACACTTGCCTATATTTCACCTGAACAGACGGGTAGAATGAACCGTGCTGTTGATTATCGCTCCGATTTATATTCTTTAGGAGTGGCATTTTATGAGATTCTGACAAACAAACTACCTTTTACGGCTGCTGATTCTATTGAACTTGTTCATTGTCATTTAGCCCAAAAGCCTCAGCCTCCTCACCAAGTAAATCCTACCGTTCCTCGTGTTTTGTCAGAGCTTGTGATGAAACTTTTGGAAAAAAATGCAGAAGACCGTTACCAATCTGCCTTTGGTCTAAAAACCGATTTAGAGCTTTGTTTGAAGGGTTTTATTGCAAATGGAAACGGAAAAATCGACCATTTTACTCTTGGAGGAGAAGATTACTCAGACCGTTTTTCTATTCCTCAAAAGTTGTATGGTAGAGAAGATGAAGTAAAACTATTACTCAATTCTTTTGATAGAGTTTCGAATGGTGCAACCGAACTTGTTTTGGTAGAAGGTTACTCTGGAGTAGGCAAGACTTCTTTGGTAAATGAAACTCATCGTTCAATTACTGAGAAAAGAGGTTATTTTATAAAAGGAAAATTTGACCAATATCAAAAAAATGTTCCTTATTCTGCTATTATTCAAGCACTTAATGAATTTATAGAATATTTACTTACTGAAAACAAAGATTCTTTAGCAGAGTGGAAACGCAAGATAAATAAAGTATTAGGAGAAAATGGACAAATATTATTAGATGTGTTGCCCAACTTAGAGATGATTGTTGGAGAGCATAAGCCTGTTCAAGAACTTCCTCCTAATGAAGCAAAAAATCGTTTTAATTATGTTTTTAAGTCTTTTATTCGTGTAATTAGTCAGAAAAAACACCCTGTTGTTCTTTTTATTGATGATATGCAGTGGGCAGATGGAGCTTCTCTAAACCTGCTCAAAGTATTAATGACAGATAGTGAAAACCGTTATTTGCTTATCATTGGTGCTTATCGTGATAACGAAGTTACGTCGGCACACCCTCTTATGATAATGGTAAAAAGCTTACAGGAACAAAATGCGCCTGTCAGTTCGATAGTATTAGATAATTTGGGCTATGAAGATATTGAAAAATTAATTACCGAATCTCTAAAAGCTCAAATTCTTCAAGTAAAACAACTTTCTTATCTCATTTATAGAAAAACTCATGGTAATGCCTTCTTTGCCACTCAGTTTTTAGAATCATTACATGAAGAAGGGTTATTACATTTTGATTTAGAAACAAAACAATGGCAATGGGATATTGTCAAGATTGAAGAGAAAAAAACAACAGATAATGTAGTCGAACTAATGACTGCAAAAATTGAAAAGCTGCCTGAAGAAACACAAGAAATATTAAAACTTGCTGCTTGTGTGGGTGATAAGTTTGATTTGCAGATGCTTCGCAGTGTTAGTAATTACTCATTAAAAGATATTTTTGATAGAGTTTGGATTGCGATAGAAGAGGGAATGATACTTCCTTTAGATGATGATTACAAACGTATTGCAATCCTTAGTGAAGACCCTGCATTGGAGCAGCGAGTAAATGCACGTTTCAAGTTTTTACATGATAGAGTCCAACAGGCCGTTTATTCGCTTATTGCTGATAGTGATCGTTTTGAGATGCACTACAAAGTGGGTAAAATAATTAAAGAAAACACACCAGATGGACAGTTAGAAGGCAAAATATTTGATATTGTAAATCAACTCAATGTTGGTGTTGCCCTTTTAGAAGACCAAGAAGAACGCTACGAATTAGCTCGGCTAAACCTTATCGCAGGAAGGAGAGCCAAAGCCTCGGCTGCTTACGAACCTGCATATGATTATTTTTATGCTGGTGTTGCTCTTTTAGATATTATTGGTTGGAAAGATGAGTATATTCTTGCGCTGCGTCTTCATAATGAAGCTGCTGAAGCTGCTTATTTGAGTGGCAACGGAAGTGGAATGGAGCAGTTTGTTAATGGTGTACTTACCAATGCAAATGACTTTTTGGATAAAGTACCTGTTTATGATACCAAAATTCAATTCCTTATTTCCAAAGGAAAAATGACTGAGGCAATCAAACTTGCTATCAGTACACTCAAAAAACTAAAAGTAGGATTCCCAAGAAATGTAACAAAAGTACACTTACTTCGTGAAATATTCCGTATTAAAGGAATGATGACAGGTAAAAAAGTATTTGATTTAGCTAATCTTCCTTCAATGGAGAACAAGAAGAAACTAGCTGCCATGAAAATTTTATCAGGTATTAGTTTGGCTGCTTATGTGAGCGGCTCACCTCTATATCCAATGATTATTTTTAGGCAAGTTCAGTTATCTATTAAATATGGAAACGCTCTTGTTTCTACGTATGCTTATTCTTCCTATGGAGTTATTTTATGTGGTGTACTTGGAAATATAAATGCTGGCTATCGTTTTGGAGAACTTGCTATCAAACTTTTAGACCAACACAACTCTGAAAGGTTCAAAGCTAGAACCTATGCAGTTACCAATATCACAATTCGACATTGGAAAGAACCTTTAGAAAACACATTAAAACCACTAGTAAAATCATACAGAAAAGGTATTGACACAGGTTTTTTTGAGTACGCTGCATTTTCTATCTTTATGTATGTCTATTACCGTTTCGCTACAGGTAAGGAGCTTAATGAAGTAGAAAAAGAAGCCAACATGTATATTGGAGCAACTTATGATTTGAGACAATTTAATCCATATCATAATATTAAGTTGCTTCGTCAGACATTTCTAAATTATTTGGGAAAATGTGATAATCCTGCTGTCTTAGAAGGAGAAGAGTATCCATTGGAGCTTCAAGAAGAGATTTTAGAAGGAGGCAATACAGCTTCTATTTGCTTACATTTCTTTATGAAGGCTTGTTTGAGTTATAATTTTGGAGAAATAGAAAAGGCATATAGTTATATTATTCTAACAGAAAAGTATCTGAAAGGAATTACTGCAACGGCAGGTGTGCCAGTTTATCATATGTACGATTCTCTTATTCATATTGCTATTTACCCTAGTTCTTCATTATGGGATAGACAACGAATTCTGAGACGTATTGCAAAAAATCAAGCTAAACTCTATAAGTTTGCAAAATTTTGTCCTTCTACGAACCTTCATAAGTATTATTTAGTAGAAGCTGAACTTGCACGAGCAAAAAATGATTATATAGAAACTGAAAAGAACTTTAGATTAGCTATTGAAATGGTTGGAAAAACGAATTTTATTCAAGAAGAAGCTCTTATTAAAGAACGTTTTGGATATTATTGGTTACAAAGGAAACAAGAGGATATTGCCATGATGTTTTTGCGTAAATCCTATTACGATTATCGTATTTGGGGAGCAAAAGGTAAGTTAGAGCATATGCATGAAATCTATTCACATTATGTAAAGCAAGACTCTATCACAACTGATATAGGACAAACGACAACTTCGTCTTCGCCTTCTACTACGCATACACACAACACCTTTGAAGGAGCTACAACTACAATGATGACGACAAGCAAAATGTCTTCTAGTGGTTCAAAAAGTGGTACAAGTTTCTTAGACTTCGAAACGCTTATCAAATCTACTCAAACGCTTTCTCAAGAAGTAAACTTTGAGGAGCTTATGCCAAAAATGATGCGTGTAGTGATGGAAAATGCAGGTGCAGAAAAAGCATTCTTAATTCAGAATCATGATGGGGAATTATTTGTAGAAGCAAAAGGAGATTTAACACAAACTAGGTCGACTCAATTTTTACATCAAGCCATTGAAGATGATAGCGATTTAGTTCCTAGAACGCTGATTAATTATGTAGTCAGAACGGAGCAACCTCTTGTTTTGGATAATGCCTCGGAAGATGAAAAATATGCCAATGATTCTTATATGAAACAATATAAGCCTAAATCAGTGCTTTGTTTTCCTGTGATGCGTAAAAATGAGCTTTTATGTCTATTTTATTTAGAAAATAATTTGACAACAGGAGCATTTACGCCTGAAAGATTACAGACTTTGCAGATGCTCTCTGCACAAGTGAGCATTTCTTTAGAGAATGCACAACTCTATCAAAATTTAGAAGAAAAAGTAGAGGAAAGAACAGTAGAATTAAACGAAAAAAATAAGCGTATTACTGATTCAATTCGATATGCTCAAACAATTCAAGATGCTATCTTACCTGCTCAAAAGAATCTTAGAGAATTATTTACAGAGCATTTTGTAATTTATCGTCCTAAAGATATTGTTTCAGGAGATTTTTATTGGGTAACTCATGTGGAGAACTATACCTTTGCTGCTGCTGTGGACTGTACAGGTCATGGTGTTCCGGGGGCATTTATGTCAATGGTTGGAAATACACTTCTGACAGATATTGTAGGTGTAAAACGAGTTTTTGACCCAGCAAAAATATTAGAAATGCTACATGAAGGAGTTCGTGCAGCCCTTCATCAAAAAGATTCTGATAATACAGATGGAATGGATGTAGCACTTTGTAGAATAGAAAGACAAGAAAATTGGATAGAAGTTACGTATGCAGGAGCAAAACGACCTCTTTATTATACTTCAAATGGCGAAATAGAAAAACTAAAGGGAGATAATTTAAGTATTGGAGGAATAGTAAAAAAGAAAGACTATATCTTCACTAATCAAAAAGCTGTTTTGTTGGCTGAAGATGTAATTTACTTAACCTCTGATGGACTTGTTGACCAAGCTAATCCAGAGAAGAAAAAGTTTGGTTCTACAAAGTTTGAATCTTTATTAAAGCAGTTTCATGAAAGACCTTTTAAAGAACAAAAGGAAATTTTATCTAATCAATTAGACCAACATCAACTAGATGCAGAACAAAGAGATGACATTACTGTTTTAGCTCTACGATTATAAGTCTATAAGTTGAAAATATCATTTATTTATAAAAAGCTATTGAGTTTTAAGACTTAATAGCTTTATTTTTATCTTGGTTTTTGTGTCATTTTAGCACTTTTTTTATTCTCAGTCTGAAAATTTGAGATAAAAATAGAATTTTTGATAAAAAAAAACTTTAATAGATAATTTCTATTTATACCTCATATATTTTTAGTACTTTTATTCTTTATTCGAATCTAACCCTATCAAAATAATATATGCTTGAACTTGCAGGGCTTCTCGTGCTTGGTTTTTTTGCTCAATGGTTATCGTGGCGTATCAAAGTACCAGCTATTCTTCCTCTTATTATTGTAGGTCTTGTAGTGGGGCCAGTTTCCACACTTTTTACAGGAGATGAAGGGTATTTTGTTTCTAAGGGAGCAAAACTTATCGACGGAGATTCTATTTTTCAAGGAAAGGTTCTTTTTGATGTAGTTTCTTTAGCTGTTGGACTTATTCTTTTTGAAGGAGGATTGACCTTAAAATTATCAGAAGTAAAAGTATTAGGAAAAGCTGTTCGTAACATAATTGTCATTGGTTCTATTGTTACTATGGCTGGAGGAACAGTGGCTGCTATGCTCATTATGGATTTTTCTATTCAAACATCGCTACTTTTTGGCTCTCTCATTATTGTAACAGGACCTACTGTTATTGGACCTATTCTTAGAAATGTAAAACCTAATTTTAATATAACTACTATTTTAAAGTGGGAAGGCATTTTGATTGACCCTGTTGGTGCATTAATAGCTATCTTGACCTATGAATTTATTATCTCAGGAACGGCAGGTTCTCAAATTGGGTTTATTGCCCTCAAAACATTTGCTATTACTATTGCTGTCGGAATTGCAATAGGCTGGGCATCAGCTTGGTTAGGCAACCTTTTGATTAGTAGAGAATTAGTACCCAAGTATCTTCAAAATATTGTTATGTTAGGTTTGGTAATTGCATCCTTTGCTTTATCAAATTCTATTCAACACGAATCTGGTTTACTTGCCGTTACAATTATGGGTATGGCTTTAGTAAACATGAAAACTTCAAACTTAAAAGAAATTATTTCCTTTAATGAAGATTTAGTTATTATTCTAATCTCATTTTTGTTCGTGCTGCTTTCTTCAAGAATAGATATTGTAGATATAGAATTAGTCCTTACAACAAATAGCTTTATTTTATTTGCTATTGTAGTTTTTGTTTTGCGTCCATTATCTGTATTTTTAAGCACTTGGGGAACAAATCTAACACTCAACGAAAAAATATTTTTGTCTTATATCTGTCCTCGTGGAATTGTTACGGCTGCTGTGGCTTCTATTTTTTCTATTTCCCTCTTTCAAAGTACCGATTATATTATTCCATTAGATGAAGCTGCTATGCTTCTGCCTTTGGTATTTTTAGTGATTGTCGGAACAGTTGTTTTGCAAGGTCTTACTGCCAAGCCAATAGCAAAGTTACTAGGAGTTACACGCAAAGAGCCAAATGGAGTAGCCTTTTTGAGTGCTGACGAATCAGCTCGTTTTATTGCCAAAATTCTTCAAAAATATAATGTTCCTGTCTTACTTGCAGATACTTCTAAAGCAAATACTAGAGAAGCATCTATGCAACAAATTCCGATTTATGAGGGAAGTATTTTGAATGAAGAAGCGTGGGAAGAGTTAGATTTTGCTCAGTATGGACAGCTTTGGGCAATGACTCCCAATGCTGAAATAAATGCTCTAGCTTGTCGAATATTGGGAGAAGAGCTTGTAAAAGATAATGTATTTCGTTTTATATCAAACCGTGAACAAGAAACACTTAATAAAGAAGATTATCCTAAGAACATACTTTTTAATGGAAAAGCTGATTTTATTTCCTTTTCTCATTTTATTCGTAAAAACCCAGAAATAAAAGAACAGCAGGTAAATAGTCGTGAGGAAGTATTAAGTATCATAAATGATAAAGAAAATAAAGGAAAAGTAATCCCACTATTTGTCATTAATGATAAGAACTTTGTCGAACCTGCTTTAGCTATTACACCTTTAGAGGTAAGTAAAGAAAACAAATTTGTATATCTCAAAATTGAATAAATTTGGTTGTAACTAGACTTATTAGTAAAAATTGCAATAATAAAACCTTAAAGATACTATTTCCGATTTTTGAATAAAAAATCAAAATAGCTTGTCAGCGCAAAAAAATAATAGAAAACACTTGTTAAACTAATTTTTTTTTGCACCTTTGTATCAGTTATGAAAAACAAATTTTATTTGTCTCATAACTTTACTTAGAATCAAATGGAAAGCAAAAGATAGTTAATTAAAAGATTCGGTTTAATCACTCAATTTACAATTTTTCTTTGTTAATTGTTTTATCAATTTTAGCGCACGCCAATCATTTAATTTTTATCTAAGCCTCCAGAGCTGATAAAACAGAAAAGGCTATCTTCCTATGAAGAATAGCCTTTTTTTTATGCTTATAGCTGTTTTGTACCTTTTAATTTTCTAGATATGATTTTATTTGGTAGTCTTTGTTTGTAACATACCTTTTCTGAAAGTCATTAAACTCTATTTCATTATAAATACACAAACCC
The DNA here is from genome assembly GCF_037126435.1 of Bernardetia sp. ABR2-2B. Classification (GTDB taxonomy): domain Bacteria; phylum Bacteroidota; class Bacteroidia; order Cytophagales; family Bernardetiaceae; genus Bernardetia. The sequence goes on from NZ_CP147020.1 coordinate 1,523,397, forward strand.
ACAGCAATTCCGACAGGACGATAGTTAATTTCTGTAAGATAGATTCCATTATTTAATTTTAAAACTAATGATTTATCATCATCTATCTCATTCATGTGGTAAAAAGAATAAATATCTTCTATCTTCTGTCTTAGTATTTTTTTCTTCGCAAACTCTTCTACCTCTTCTCCTTTATCAAACTTTTCTTTGAAATATGCTATGTTAGCTTCATTTAAATAGTAAACAATTTCATCACAATTAAACAGAGAAAATATAGTATCATCTTCTAGCTTAACATAAGAACAAAACCCTTGTAAGCCATTTTCTTGAAAATACTCATACTTTATATGGAATATAGTTTTACCAATAAGATTTGAAAGCGATAACATATAAATGATTTAAGAAAACTGCTCTATTAAGAAATGATACAAGAGACGTACACCTGTTCCTGTTCCGCTTTTTCCTCTATAACTAGATGCTTTCATCAGATAAGCTGGTGCAGCAATATCCATATGAATCCAATCAAAATCCACAAAATGCTCTAAGAATTTACCTGCCGTAATAGCACCTGCAAAACCTCCACTTACATTTTTTATATCTGCAACATCAGACTTTAAATAGTCTTTATATTCACCCCATAATGGAAACTCTACCAGTCGCTCATAAGTTTCTCTGCCACTTTTTTCTAATGCTCTTTTCAATATTTCATCTGTATTTCCCATAAAAACAGCCCCCTCTTCTCCTACTGCACGTACAGCACTTCCTGTAAGCGTTGCTAAATCGATGACTAATTCAGGAGCTAATTCTTTTGCATAATCTAAGGCATCAGCCATAATGAGTCTTCCCTCTCCGTCTGTATTTGTTATTTCTACAGTTGCACCACTTCGCATCGTAATCACATCCCCTGGAACTAATCCTTTATTACTAATTGAATTGTCTGTAATAGGCAAAAGTCCGACAACGTACAAAGGAATATTGTTCTTAGCAAGGGCATAAATAAGTCCAATTACACTTGCTGAACCTCCCATATCTGATTTCATTATTTCTAAAGCAGGCATTGAAGTTTTGAGATTTGCGCCTCCAATATCAAAAGTAACTCCTTTTCCTACCAAAACAATAGGAGTATCGTTAGTAGCATCTTTTGGAGAGTAAGTAAGTTTAGCAAAAATAGCATCTTGCCCACTTGCTTGAGAAACACCTAAAAGTCCCCCCATTTTCTCAGTTTCTATGCGTTCTTTATTCCAAATTTCCGTTTCAAAACCTGCTTCTTTTCCAAACTCTTCTATTTTCTGACCATACAAAGCTGGTTTTTTGAAGTTTGGAGGCTCATTTACCAAATCTCTTGTTAGCCAAACAGCATCACAAAGTGTGGTCAGTTTTTCTAATTCTTCTTGTTCAATGGTTTCGGTTTCACTTGAGAAGACCACCTCTACCTGCAACGTATCTCTAAAATAATCTTCTGAATTTCCTTTTTTCTCATAACTATAACTTCCTAAATTCAACCCTTCTAAAAAGCAGAGAAGACTTTCTTTACTCAAAATAGCATCAGCAAAAACTTGTAACTTATTAAAAGAATGTGTCTTAATAAGCTGTGCTACTAAATGCCCTTGATTACGCATTTTTTCTTTGTGAACGTAGTTTTCTTGTACTGGAGCAAGATATGGAACAGCAAAAACAACTTGATTGTCTAAAAAGATAGTCGTTGGAGTGTACTCGTTTTCAAAATAATTTACTAAAGACGAAACAGGAAAAGTATCAGAAAAAGTAGAGGGAAGATTATCAAAATTTTCGCCTAGCAAATAAATACAAGGAGTAGATTCTGAAAGATGTTCACGGACAGTAAAAAAAATTTGCATAAAAAGTATGGTTATAGACTAGCTATAATAAGCTAATTTTTTGAAAAAGTTTTGAGTTTGAGTTTCTTGTCTAGTGGAATTAACAAGAAATTTTTTCTACTCTTCTTTGATGTCTTCCTCCTTCAAAATCTGTATTTAGGAAAGTTTCTATCATTTTTTGAGCTAATTCGTGAGTTACAAAACGAGCAGGGATACAAATCACATTTGCATTATTATGCTGACGAGCAAGAGCAGCTAGTTCTTCGTTCCAACAAATCGCTGCACGAATATTAGCGTGTTTGTTTGCACTCATCGCAATTCCATTTCCACTTCCACAAATCAAAATCCCTAATTCAGTTTCTTTATTAGTAATAGATTCAGCTAATGGATGTGCAAAATCAGGATAATCTACCGAATCTGAACTATCTGTTCCAAAGTTTTTGACTTCATGACCTAAGTTGGTCAAGTAGTTTTGTAAGAACTCTTTGTACTCTGTTCCTGCGTGGTCGTTAGCAATTGAAATTTTCATTGATTAAAAACTGTTTTTCTAAAAAATATATAATTCATCAAAAATACGGATTTTTAAATAACTAGAAACTATCTAAGGTTATATTTTTCTATAAAAAACAAAAACTATTTATTTTAAACCATAGAATCATTTTGAAGTTGTAATAAATAGAATAAATCTATAAAACATTTATATAGAATAAAAAACGATAATTTAATGAACGCATTTCAAATCCTAATTCTTATAATTGCTATTTTGGTAGGCGATTTTTTATTAGAAAATTTCCTAGAATGGCTTAATTCTCAAAAACAACCTGCTCATTTGCCCAATCAGTTTGCAGATATTTATACTGAAGATGAATATCAAAAATCAAAAGCTTACAAAAAAGCAAATACAGCTTTTTCTTTGATTAGTAATTCTGTAAGCTTTATTCTTACACTTATATTTTTGATTACAGGAGCTTTTGGTTGGTTGAGTGAAAGTTTAGAAGTTTATTTTCAAAATCCAATTTGGCACGCACTTTCTTTTTTTGCTGTCATTACGATAGCTTCTTCACTTTTGGGTCTGCCTTTTTCGTTATATCAAACTTTTGTCATTGAAGAAAAATTTGGATTCAATAAGACAACCAAGAAATTATTTATTACTGACAAACTGAAAGGTCTTATTTTGGGGGCAGTAGTTGGTGGAATTATTGGCTATGTTCTATTATATCTTGTTTTAGAAATTGGTAAAAACTTTTGGATTTACTTTTGGATAATTATCACTATTTTTTCTATCGGAATGCAGTTTTTTTATGCTTCTCTGATTATGCCTCTTTTCAATAAACTAACACCTCTGGAAGATGGAGAACTTAGAGAATCAATTGAAGAATATGCAGGAAGTGTTTATTTTCCTCTTCAAAATATCTTTGTAATTGATGGTTCGAAACGCTCTACAAAAGCAAATGCTTTTTTTATGGGATTTGGTAAGCAAAAGAAAGTTGTTTTTTATGATACTATTTTGGAAAAACACAGCACAGAAGAACTAGTGGCTATTTTTGCTCACGAAGTAGGGCATTATAAAAAGAATCATATTCCTCAAACAATGGCAATGTCTATTGCACAAACAGGACTTACTCTTTTTATATTGGCACAAATTATTTTTAGTAAAGAAATTTCTCTCGCCTTGGGAGCAAGTGAATGGCAGATTCATCTAAATATGGTCGCTTTTGGTTTTCTTTATTCGCCTATTTCTACGATTACTAGCGTTTTATTTAATATTTTTTCTCGTAAGAATGAATATGAAGCTGATGATTATGCAAAGCAAACCTACGGAAGCAAACCACTTGCAACAGCACTCAAAAAGCTTTCTGCTGATTCGCTTTCCAATCTTACGCCACATCCTTGGTATGTGTTTTTTAATTATTCGCATCCTCCACTTAGTGAGCGTTTGAAGGCAATGGGAGAATAAAATCAAGTCAGAGTTTGTTTGCAAAAGGTCAATTCATCTTGATAAATTTTATTTCAAGTAATTGGACAGAATTACATATAATAAACCTTATAATGGTTTGTATTAAAGTAGTTCAGACACCTTGTCTGAATAAAAAATAGTATTTTATCCTATCCAACAGTCTGGAAGACTATTATACAAAATAACCGTGATAACCTTTAATAAAACCCACGATTTTAATCGTGGGAAAAGAGGAATAGAAAGGTGGAAAATACTCTCCAACTATCCCATAACTAAAGTTATGGATTTTATTCTAAAAAATGCTTACTAAATAAGCTGTAAATAACTTAGCTTAATTACTTATAGGAACAATTACGAATTAAAGATTACGAATTACGAATTAAGTTTCTGATTACTAGTTAATTATATAATTAAAAGTGTCAATTTATTTAATTTCTATTCCATAATGAAAAAATACTTCTTAGCTCTTCTATTATTATTCTTTACTTTTTCGCTTTCTAAGGCGCAAGTCCCTAAAAATGAAACTTTCAAAACGAAAGAAGATTATTATGAACATCAATTACAAGTAGAAAAAGGTTTGAAAAATTGGTTTGATTACAATCCTTTGGAAGAAGATAACACCACTTTACAACTCAAACTTTTACTAGAATCTTATTTGATGGCGTGGATAAATGGCGCACCTCATATTAATTTAATTATTGATGGAAAGATAGAGGGAGAAATGTTATCTGATAAAAAATTTGAGTATTCGAAAGAATTATTATTGGCTATGATGTTTTCAAAAGTTACTTATTTGTTAGAAAATAAAGAAGCAGAAAGTACAGATTTTGAGGCGAGTTTGGCTGGTGTAAAAGGAATGATTTTGACGTATGAGAAAATAAAATCTCAAACAAAAAGTAAAAAAAAATATAGAACTGATTCTATGGAGGAATACATAAAGTGGCAAGAGGGAGGAAAGCTAGTAGAGAAATTGGAAAGAAAACTCAATAAACAAATCGATTAGACTAATTAATTGTGAATCCGTGTCAAACTTCTTACCTTTGAGGCTAACTAATCTCACTAGAAATTACAAAAAATTGAATAGCCGAATCTACAAAGCTATTTGAAAATAATTATATGGAATATAAAAACTTACTTTTGACGCTCTCTGATGGAATTTTGAAAATTACCATAAATAGAGAAAGTAAATTAAATGCGCTCAACATCGAAACAATGGAGGAAATTGATAAAGCATTTTCTCGTGCTTATGATGATGATGAGGTAAAATCTGTTTTGATAACAGGAGCAGGAAATAAAGCATTTGTAGCTGGTGCTGATATTTCAGAAATTGCAGAAATAAATGAAATGAACTCTCGTAAGTTTGCTGAACGTGGACAAGAAATATTTTTAAAAATAGAAAACTGTTCAAAACCTGTTGTGGCAGCCGTTAATGGCTTTGCACTTGGTGGTGGTTGTGAACTTGCAATGGCGTGTCATATTCGCATTGCTTCAGAAAATGCAAAATTTGGACAACCTGAAATCAATTTAGGAATTATACCAGGGTATGGTGGAACACAGCGTTTGCCTATTTATATTGGTCGTTCGAAGGCAATGGAACTTCTCATGACAGGAGATATGATTGATGCCAAAACTTCTCTTTCTCTTGGGCTTGTTAATCATGTCGTAGCTTCTCACGAAGTAGTAGAAAAGGCTGAAGAACTTCTCAAAAAATTAAATAAAAAAGCTCCTATTGCTCTAGGACAAATTATTGAAAGTGTAAATTCGGTATATCGTTCAGAAGATGGTTATCAAACAGAAGCAAATGCGTTTGCTAATTGTTGCCGTTCGGAAGATTTTAAAGAAGGAACGAGTGCATTTTTAGAGAAGAGAAAAGCTAACTTTGAAGGTAAGTAATCTTGATTGATTCTTTTAAATATGAAAATTTTCTTCGGTCTGTATTTTAGACTTGACCGAAGAAAATTATCTCAAAATGCTATTCTTTGGCAGTTTTCAACAAGTCAGAAAGTTCATTTTGAGTATGCTGTGTCTTATCTTTTGCATACCAACCGTGTAAAGATTCTGAAAAAGCCTTAAAATCTTCTAATTCTGGGTTTTCTTTTACTTTTTGTTTGTAATCTACAACTAATTTTTGTGCCTCGGCTGGTCTTGCCCCCCAAGAACCAATTATTTTTAATTGCTTCGTATTTTCTGTATTTTGTTCTTCTTTTATAAAAAGAAGTTTTGGAATCGCTCTCCCTCCATTTGTCAGAAAGCTATCTATTAAATCTGGGTTTTCATCTCTCAAAAGAAAACTAATTTCTAAATTTCCACCTGCTTCCTCTGCAATTTTATTCATTACAGGGATAATTTGAGCAGCATCTCCACACCAACTTTCTGTAAGAACAACCCAATAAAATTTTGTATCAGAAGGCAAACTTGCCAAAGCTTGTTGTATATTCTCATTTACTTTTGTTGTCTTGTCAAGTCTATTCATACGATACATATTCATATTCGTATATTCCAAAATTTCTGGTCGATTATCGCCATTTGTGGTAGTGCCTTTCTCTAAAAGTTCTTGTCCAAGTGTTCGGTATTCTTGATAAGATATTGATTTTTCTAAATAGCTTTTATCTAAATAGTCCATAATGAGTGAATTATGTTTTAATTAATATGAATAAATGTTGATATGTTTGTATATAGTCTAATACGTAATAACTTTAGTTTTTGTTTTGATTATTTTTCAAACTGATTTTTTAGCAAGAGATAATTATTTTGTATCTTATTTGAAGTTATTTAAGAATAAGAAAACTGTGTCCTATATGTTACAAAATATAAAGTAGGAATTATTTTTACGTAAAAGTAGGTCAGTCCCAAAGGGCAGACCGTTTAGTGGAAACTAAAAACATCTGAAATATCACTACAAATGGTCTGCTCTACGAGACTGACCTATATAGAAATACATCAAATAATTATTTTGTATCTTATCTATTATGAAAAACTAATCATCAAATATTTTATAAAATGAATAATCAAGAACAAAGGCAAAGAGAGTTTGTAGCAAACTGATTTTTTAGCAAGAGATAATTATTTTGTATCTTAATCTACTGTGAAAAACTAATCATCAAATATTTTATAAAATGAATAATCAAGAACAAAGGCAAAGAGAGTTTGTAGCAAAACTATTAGCTCTTCAGCAGAAGAGACAAGATAAACCTCTTTCGAAAGATGAACAGCAAGAAATTGCTTCTCAAATTGGGCTTTCTGATGCTGATTGGCAGGTAGTACAGGATACGTATAAAGCGCATTTGTTGCGTGGGCAAGGTTTTTTGAAACATCAAAATTACGATGATGCTATTATAGAATTAGAACAAGCAAATGTTTTGGATTATAATTCTATCGAAACAACAGCTATTTTGGCAAAAGCACATTTTGATCGTTTTGGAGAATATTCTGATGAAAAAGACAAACAAGCAGCTATTTCATACAGTAAAATTTGTCTGAATCAAAACCCTAGTCATACGCCCTCTCTCAAGATGATTTCGGATTTGAAACGCAAACCAAAGAAGAGACATACCAATACGGTTATTAAAAAAAAATCTCCTCTTGAGAGAAATTTATTTATAATCATTCCCTCAATTCTTGTCTTTGGTATTTTGTTTTTCTTTTTTTTTAATTCTTCTCAAAGCCATCAAAACGATGAATTTCCAATTCTAGAAACACCTACTAGTCCAATATCAAATATAGAAACAGAAGAGGTAAAAGAAATAGCTTCTGATTATCCTATCAAAAACACAGAAAACAATGTTATAGATTTTAATGCAAATGAATACGAAATTCCTGTTGAAATTGTAGATGCAAAACTAAAAAATTTGGAATGGCAAACAGAAAGTGCGCTCGCTACAAAATACAATGACAGCTATAAAGTAGAAATAATTGGAGATTTTTTGGTAAAAAATGCTGAAATCAATGCGCTAAAAATAAAATTAGAAATTTTTGATAATACAGGAGAGTTGGTTAAGACAAGTTATGAAGAAGTTGTAAGAGACTCAGATATGACATTGAGAAAAAATGATTTGATTCCATTTCAAGTTATGAAATATGAAAAAACAGAAGCTCCAAAAGTAGCCAAAATAGTATTATCTTCTTCTGTAATTGACCAAGAAGAATTGAGTACAGTATTAGATTATGAAGTTTCTCCAAAAATACCTGTAAGCTGGGCGCAAAAACAACCTAAAAATACAGATATTCAGCTCAGAGAAAGAGAAAGTAATTTTTCAGATGGCATTATTGGAAGTGCTTATCATCGCATTACTTTAGAAATTGAGAATACAGGAAATACATCAATTTCTCTTCTCAAATTTCAGTTTAGTTGGTTTGATTCTTCTAAAAAACTATTGGGAACAGAAGTTAGATATGGAGTTTCGGGTTCGACTTCAAAGCTCAAACGAAATCAAACACGTATTTTGAGTACGACTATGGAAGTTCCGAAAGTAAAAAAATCAGAGTTATCAAAACTTACTTATAAAGTAGAAGTTATAGAAGTGAGATAATATTCTAATTATACATTTTTGAATTTTTATTCTATGAAATCAAACTTTGCTGTCTTTATTATTTGTAATCTGTTTTTGTTGGCTTGTCAAAATTCTAATCAAAAGAATGCACAAGAATCAGAAAAACCTCAAAATGCTGTTCCCATTACTTTTACTGAAAGATATGACGATACAGTAAATAAGGAAATAGAAAAAGCCAAAACTCAACCAAAAAATTCTATTCTATTGGGTTTTGAATTGGGAATGAATGAAGAGGAGTACAAATTAAGATTTGATGAATTGATAAAGCAAAGCATATTGAAGCCACTAGTTGAGTTTGAAGAAAATTCAAAATTCGTTTCATTATCAGCTGACACAACAGGTTTTTTTTATCCTTTAGAAATAGAAAATGAATTTTATCCTTTACATTTTGTGCCTACTTTCAAAGGTAAAAAATTGAGTTCGATTTCTGCCAAAATTGAAACAAAATTAGGCGATAAGAAAACAGAAACTTTGTATGAAAATTTAGTAGAACTTTATACCAAAAAATATGGAGATGATTATTTGGAAAAAGTAAATATGTATAAACCAAATGATTTTATTTGGATAGATTCGAATAGACATATTAACTTGTTAGTCAGTTTTTCATCTATTCAAATCGATTATAGTGATATAATGAAAATGAATATAAATTTAGCAAAAGGAGAAAAGAAAAAGGAAGAGAACAAGTCTTCTTCCTTAGATGATATTTAAAACAAAGAAAATCTAGATTCTTCGCCATCTTTGTAGCGTTTTCGTTCTTTTATTTTTCCATCTTTATCATAAAAACGCCATTTTCCATCTCTTCTATCATTTTTATAATAGCCTTCTATAATTAGTTTTCCTGCCTTAAATTCACGATAAATACCATCTTTTATAGTTCCTTTTACTTCATATTCGTAACGAGTATCTTCTTGACTTCGGACAATCAAACGACGTTCTGCATTATTTTTATCAAGTTCAATCAGTTCGGATTCTGGAATGGTTTGAAGCTCTTCGAAGAGGTCTATTTTTTCTTCTGACCCAAACATTTTTTCTAAAATATTTTTGCTATTGAGTTGCTTGAGTAATTCTTTACGGTTTTCTTGAGCAAGTTTATAGTCTTCTCTCACTTTTAGAGGATTTTGATAGACAGTAACTAAGCGAGTATCATAAAAATTAGTTTCATCTCTACGAAGTTGAAACCCCCAATGAGGTTGAGAAATTATATAATCTTGATTTTCTACCATTGTTTTCCATGTTTCTGGGCTTACCGAACGCTTTAATGTTTTGAAGGCAACAGGCATATTTATATAGGCAAAAAAGTTAGAATTATCGTCTTCAAATTCTTTAAAAAAGTTTTGAAAAGAGGCTGATTTAGCTAGTGTAAGTCCCATTTCATAATCATCAATTAAGTTTTTTAGTGTTTTGGGACTATTGCTAAAAATCACGTAATCTTCAATAAAAGTAAAATAAGGCTTATCGATTTTCTCAAAATATTTTCCCATCACGAGTTTGAAAAAACCTTTTACGGCAAGCATACTAATTTTGTGTCCTTTATGTTCTGAAACTACTACTTTTACAGGCGTTCGCTTTCGTATTTTTTCTCCAATAAATTCTAGCTGTGCTGTTGCTTCCGAAATAGATTTTGTCTTCAAAACAAGAGCATATTCATCGTTTTTATCAACTGCTGCTGTTTTCTCGCTCTGAATGATTGCCATTTCTGAACCAATCCAAGAGAAAAAATTATCCCGAACACTTATATCTAAAAGTCTTTCGACAGTATTTATTTGATTTTGATATTCTTGATATGCTTCTTCATCTCGCTGCAAAACCTCTGTAAATTTATCATAATAGGTCAAAAAATCATCAAAATTGACACTAAAATAAAATGCCGAACGCTGTGGAACAACTCTAGCAGCAGTAATATCACTACTTCCAGAACGTAAAAGCGCACGTACGTGAGAAGGAACAGAATCATTAATGACTGTCGTTCCGACCATTCGGACAATTGTAGAAGCATTTTCATCGTCATCATCGCCTACCTGCTCCAAGTCCAAATTTAGTCCTGAGAAAAACAGAGCTTCTGAAATATCATTCAGATATTCATTTGACTCATCCATATAAAGCCCAAAAAATTCATCAGCTAAATCATAATTAATAAATAAATTTCCTAGATTTTTTGATGAAGTTTTTGACATAACTTTTTTGAAACGACGGTTATTTTCAAAGTTATTTGGATTTTCTCGCTCATCTAAGGCAGCTTCTATCAAAGCAGGAGTTTGAGAACATAAAAGCAAATGCTGACGAATAGAAATTGCCCATTGAGAATTATCCGTTGTGTTTTTTATCAAATAAATACGATTCCCTTTGTATTCATATTTAGAAGAATCTTCTACGCTGCTCATAAATTTTCCAATATTTTTTTCTAAAAATGAAGGAATTTCTCGTTTCAAATCTACAATAAATAGAAAATCGTAATCCCCTTGTTTGTGGATATGTGAAGAGACAAGCACTTGTCTTTTTCCAAGAAAATCAAAAATTTCTCTATTTTGATGAATCATTGTATCTAAAGAAATGGCATCTTTTGTAAGCTCTCCGAAATAAGGCTGTGTTTGCAAATGTTTCCAAAGCTTCGAACTACTGATTTCTTCCCAGCTATCAACAGGTTCGTCAGTTTCTAAAATATACATCGCACTTGAAGGAACATAACTAAAAGGATCAAGTGAAATAATCGGAATGCCTCTATACATCCAAAAAGCCAAAAGCCCCAAGATGAGAATAGCAAAAAAGCCAAGTACATATAAAAAACGGCGAAAAAATACTTTAAAAGTGTCCATATGCTAATTACGAATTAAAAATTACGAAATGAATATTCAGCGCAGCTAATTACGAATTAATGCAGTGACTAGAATGCCAACTGTATCACTTTACCTACCTTCGTTTTTAAATCTCTGAGAAAAATACTTTTGATTTGTTTAAATTATCTCTTCTTATAAAAATACGAAAATCAAATTTGTTTTCTAATTTTCTATCAAATTAAAAATAAACTATCATTAGGGATTGATTTTGATTAAATTCGTGTTTATAGAAGAAACCAACTAAAGTTTGGTTTGATTTATTATTTTAATTTACCTAGAAAAAAGTAAAGATGACAACTTTAAAAGAAAAAGTAGAAAGCGAAATGAAAGTCGCTATGCGTGCAAAAGAAACAACAAAATTGACAGCTCTTCGTGCTATCAAATCAGCTATTCTGTTAGCTCAAACTGAAAAAGGAAGCACTTCAGAAGCTCTTTCAGAACAACAAGAATTAGATATTTTATTAAAACAAGCCAAACAAAGACGTGAATCTTTAGCACTTTATGAGCAGGAAGGAAGAACAGAACTTGCTGAAACCGAAAAAGCCGAATTAGAAGTCATCGAAAAATTCTTACCTCAAATGCTTTCAGAAGAAGAAGTAAAAGTAAGAGTAGAGAAAATTTTGGCTGGAATGGGCGAAGTTACACCTCAACAAATGGGAAAGGTAATGGGCGCAGCTATCAAAGAACTAGGTACAGAAGCCGAAAAACAAACAATTGCTAAAGTAGTAAAGGAATTGATTAATAAATAAATCGATTACGGATTACGGATTACGGATTACGGATTACGGATTACGGATTACGGAATGAGTACAATTCATTACAATTTTACAAACGTAATTCATTTAATATATATAATTATTTAACCCACGAGCTTACTTGTGGGTTTTATTTTTTTGTTAAAATAAAAAAACTCTTCAAAACTAAACTAATGGCTTGTAAAAAAAGAAGTCCAAAACCAATTACTATAAAACTCTTTACAATAAAACGAGCAGGTAATCCACCAGGGTCTGGCGAACCTTCTGATAATCTAAAGGCAAATTCTGTATAAGGAATCCCACCTTTTATAACAACGAAGCAAAAAGGCAGAAGGAAAAAAAATGTTCCTAAAAGATTGACTAGAGCTTTATTTTTTTCTGAAAAACGAGCATAAAAAACATCTACACGAACATGTTTATCATCTTTCAAGGTATAAGCAGCTCCAACAAGAAAGAAAAAAGAAAAAATATGCCATTCTAATTCTGATAAAAAAGCACTACTAAAACCAATTGTATAACGCAAAATTACGTCAATACAAACCAAAAGCACCAAAACAGAGGCAAACCATTGAGTGAGTTCGCCTATTTTATCAATGATAGTATCTATTGTTTTTATTACCATTTATTACTGAATAATTTTTTGATTATGACTATTTACAAACAAAATATCTGAAATAGTATCATATCCCTTGAAAACATTTTCTCCCTCCTCTTTTACTTGTTTGTCATTCAAGCCAATCATTGTAAGGTCAGCAGATTTTGATTTTTCATTAATGATTTCTTTCATACTTTTTCCTCGTTGAGCAATCAATTCTACATTAGTGGCAGAAATAGGCAAACGACCCGATTTTATGAGTTCGATAAGTCGTTCTCTTTCTGTTTCAATATCTGCATCTTGATAGACAGCCATTAATTTAATATCAGCATCTTTCCAATCCCTATGTCCTACAATTACGTAAGCTAAAAGAATCATTAGGTTTGCATTTTGGAAACTATGGCGAGTAATCCAAATATTTATACTTTTCTTGAAACCAAAATTTCGTTCAGAAGTAGCCAACACACAAACATCAAATGAAGTCGCTTTTATGAGTGGATAATTATCAATAATTCCTTTAAGATTCTCTAAATTATTTTTACTAAATTCTAACAAAAACATATTATTCTCCAATCCAGAAACCCCTGGTAGTTGCAAAACTTGAGCAATCGAAGAAGTAAGCGACGGACTTACCAACGTATCTATATAAACATTACTTTTTGTTTTGGAAGCCATCTGAATAATTTCCTTTTTGGTTTCTTTGGCTATACCATTTGTTTCTTTTGATAAAAATCCTTGAATATAATGGATATAAGTTCCAAATCCGTAACGGTGCGAAAGCCAACGCAGCATATTAAATCCACTTTGGCGACGGAAGAAATCTTGAGAAAGACAGACAATAGCAGGATTCCATTGTTTGTTTTTTTCATCTTCTCGTTTTTGTAAAAATACTCGTAATTCTCTATTAATTTGAAAAATTGCCCCTTGAAATAAATAGACAATTCCTGTACTTTTTTTACGATAATAACTCATAAATAAGTGTAATACCACCATAGAAATAAGAGAAATCATAGCTATTAGTGCATTCATGCTGAACATCATAAAAATACAAGCTAAAGCTCCAAGCAAAGAAATATACCACTTTGAACGAAAGGTAGGACGGTAAGAAGTATCTCCAGAAAGATGTTCTAAAAATGAAATTGAGCAAATCGTTCCGTACGTTACCATAAAAAACATAGAGATAATCTCAGCAACAGCATTTACGTCTCCAGCAATAACAAATACAAGGGCAATAATAGAAGTAATAATAGTAGCATTGAAAGGTTCAGCTTTCTTTCCTTTTCCTTTTGCCAACCAATTATTCATTTTTTGAGAAGGGAAGGCATCGTCATTAGCTAAGGCTTGAAGCGTTCTAGGAGCAACTAAAATAGAACCCAAAGCAGAAGAAGCTGTTGCAGCAGCCAAACCTACTAAAATTATAGGTCCCCAAAGAGCAATTTGTTGCATGATAAGCTGATCATTATTCAAATCTTGTGGAGATGCAGAGATGTATAACTTATAAACAATAAAAAAATAAACTATCATTCCTGCAAAAGTGGCTGATAATGTTCCGAGTGGAATAGATTTACGAGGACTTTTCAAATCGCCTGATAAACCCACACCTGCCGTCATACCTGTAAAGGCTGGAAAACAAATTGCAAACACTTTAAAAAAACTATCTCCGTTGATGGAGTGATTCCAACCTACTATATCAGCATCAAAGTCGTAACTCGTTTCTCCAGCAAAAAACATAATCAGAGAAATAAAAAGTAATGCCACAACAAAATAAAGAGCTTTTACACCTAAGTCTGCTCCCTTTGTAGATACCATCAGAATAAGCAACAAAAGTGCAGGAATACTAATCAAACGGTCTTGTACAAAAAATAAAAGATTATTATCAATAATATAAGGAACTTTACGAAGATACTCTAAAACAGGTTGAAAGGCTTGAGCAAAAGCAATAATATAAAAAGCAACACTAATTGCCTGTGAAAGATAAAGCGCAATTCCGATAGTTGCACCGATATTCAGACCAAAGGAACGAGAAACAATATAATACTCTCCACCACCTTCTACTTTTTGGTTGGTTGCTATTTCAGCAATTGCCATTGCTGTTGGGATAGTTACGATATGTCCTAAAATAATAATTCCGATAGAACCCAAAAGCCCAACATTACCAACAGCATAACCAAAACGCAGAAACATAACTGCTCCCAAAATCGTAGAGATAGCAGTAAAAAATACAGGAGCAGTTCCGAATCCTTGACCTTTTACAAGTTGTTGAGAATCTTGTCCAGAAGCAGAAAGAGAAATAGGTGTTTTCTTAGACATCTAATTATAGATTATAAAATAATTGGTTTTGAATAGGATAAACTATCAGTTTTTTATCTTTCAAAGATACTTTAAATATAATTGTTTTTTTTGATACAATCGTCTAAAAATGATAACTTAAAAAATCTACTCATTTATTTTTCAGCTTCATTTTCTAGCATTACTAATAGTTTTTTGATGCGTTTATGTAAAAACTTTGAATCAATATGTTCTTTGGCAATACAAATAAAAGCAAAAGTATCTATATGTGATAAATCAAACTCCGATTTTTGAAGTCTATATCCTTCTCTAATTTGTCTTTTTATACGATTTCTATCAACAGCTTTCTTAAAGTTTCGCTTCGAAACTGAAATCAATAGACGAGCAGGACGAATTTTATTCTGACTATTTTCTTGTATTTCCTTTTCTACTTTCTTGGGAGTGAAGACAACTTTCAGAGGAAAGACAAACAATGATTTGCCTTTTTTAAAAAGTGTTTCGATATCTTTGACAGAAGAAAGACGTTCTTGTTTTGTGAAAGTATTTTTTGAAGTTTCCAGATTTTATTATTTTAAGAGTATAGAAATTTATTAAGCAAAAATAACTACGAGCTAGTCTTTAAACAAATAAACGTAGAACTCTTTAACTATCTTTCCTAAACCATGAATTACTTTTGGCAATATCGTTGAAATATTTCTTTTTTTGCTTCTCTCTCAAAATTTCATCTTTAGAACGCTTAGGATAGAGTTCGTCTATAATTTCATATAATTCCTCAACAAATATTCTGTTAGGATGATTGAGAAGAGTATCTTCTACACGCTGTTTTATTTTTGTATCATAACCTAATATAAACACAAAGTTATATCTATCATGATATATTCCCCAAGTTCCTTTTTCAGTCCACAAAAAATCTCCAAGCCAGTTTACAGCTAAATTCTGACCATCAGGATTTGGAACTTCATAAGGTAATTCAAGAAAATCTAATTGACTAGAAAATTTAATTGTACGATAACCATAACCATCAACAACTTCTTCAATAGGCTCTCCAGCAGTTACATATAATGAAGCCTTTTCATTACTAAAGAAATTACAAAATTTTGACATGAAAGATCTATTTTCATCATTAAATAGAAACATATCAAGTTTAAAAAAAGCAAACTGCCAATTTTCATTAGCAAATATTTTTTCTGTGTAATCAAAATTTTCAGTACAGAATACTTTATAAAAATGAGTTTTTTTAATATCAGCAATAAATTCGTACATCATCATTAAATTAATTTAGTATTAAACTTTTGTTCTCGTTAGGTTCTGCGAAGTGAACTATATCTATTCATTTTATATTTGTATTATGATAAATATTTTTCCCTAGAAGTTGTTTCAGAATGGGCTTTGTAGATATATTTGTTGGTGTCGCTACGCTAAAACACCAACAAAGACTGTGTTATTTTTAAACAACTTCCTAGATTATGTTTCCATCCAAAAAATAATCCTTTGACCAAAAAAACTTCACTTTCCAACCTTTCTTCTCTAAAAGCATAGGAAGATAAACATGAAATTCTTTAGCTGAATAAGAAGCAAAATAACGCTCATCATCAGTATAAATAGCTGCTAGTATTTCTTTGTTTTGAGTATTATTATTTTTAGAAAGCATTACCAAATCCATCACCGAAAAGGTATTTTGAGAAAACTCAATATCTGAATTTTGATTATTTGAAACGATGATGTTTTTTAAATCAGAAAAATAACTTTGCTCTACTTCTTGAGACTTTCGTTTTTCTGTACTCTCATCAAAACTGATTTGATGCCAAGATTTTCCTTCCGAAACAGAATGAGCAAAAGACAAATATTTTTTCAAAAATTGTGCGCCTATGCTGTGTGTTTCTAAGACAGGAAGCTGATGAGGGAAAATACTACTCACTACAAAAATCTTTTCTCTAGCTCTACTGATGGCTACATTCAGACGATTCTCTCCTCCTACTTGGCTCAAAGAACCAAAACTCAAACGAAACTTTCCTGCCATATTTGGCGCATAACCTACCGAAAAAATAATTAAATCTCGCTCATCTCCTTGTACATTTTCTATGTTTTTGACAAATAAACCCTCTGGAATTGTTTCCAAATTTTCTTCTAGTAAATCACGAATCAAGTTTTGTTGTTTGGCATTGAAAGTAATTATTCCAATAGATTTTTTATTCGTTTTTTCATCTTTAAGCAGTTTTTTGATAAGTTCTACTACTTTTTCTGCTTCTTCTTGGTTTTGATTCTGATACCACGTTCCATTGACTTTTATGTATTCTAATGGCGTAGAATCTTTATATTCTTCTGCCATCTTCAAATCTGGAACAACTTTGAGTTTATTATTATAGAAATGATAATTTGAAAAAGCAATAAGCTCTGCAAAACGGCTTCGATAATGACCATTGAGCCAAAAAGAAGGTAAATAATTTTTACCCAAATCTAAAAGCGAATCTACCTCTAAAGCGAACCTCGGATTTTCTTGATTTTCTGATATTATTTCATCACCTCCTTTACTTTGAATATCAAATCCCTCTGAATTAACCTCTAATTTATCTAAATCTTCTTCCCAACGTGGCTGATACAAATCGTGTGGAGGGAGCTGTTTTTCATCGCCAGCAATAATACTTTGTTTAGCACGATAAAGCGCAGGAATTCCCTTTTCAGCAAAACATTGAGAAGCCTCATCAAAAATGACTAAATCAAAATTTTGAACTAATGGAAAAATAGCCGAAACCGTTTCTGGAGAAGCCAACCAACAAGGCAAAAGTTTGAAAATATCATCTGAATAATTCGATAAAAGTTTTCGTAATGCCCAAATACTGCGTTTTTTCTTGACTTGATGTTCTAAATCTCTGTACGTCGTTCGGTTTCCCAAACGATTAAATTCTAAATCTTTATAGGTTTTTTCTTTAACTTTTAAGCGTAAAATATCGGCACTAATTTGTTGTTTTTGAGCTACCAGTTCTTTTAAACGCTCTTCATTTTCATCCCAGTTTTGAGAACCAACTGTTTTCAAGATAGGAAAACGTTTTTCAAGCTCATTTATCCAACTTATTTGAACAGAATTATCAAATAAATTCAACATTTCACTTTCATTTAACTGATTATTTTCGACAGTTTCCAAACTATCGGCTACTTTTAATTCTTCAATCGTCTTTAATTCTGCTTCTGAAAACTTACTTTTTAGTATGTCTAATTCTACCAATTTATCAAAATCTTTTTCTATAGCTAATTTTATATTATTTAGCTCATCACTTTGATTTTCAGATTTATCTTCATTTAATAGTATTTGGATTTGATTTTCTGTTAAATATTTACTCCAAAGCTGTTCTTCTGTATCAATTTCTGTCAGCGTAGCTACAAATTCTTCTAAAAACAAACTTAAATCTTGGTGTGTAATTTCCTTATCTAAAAAAATTCGACTGTATTCAATTAATTCTACCAAAAGGAGTTTTAAATCTAATGCTTTTCGGTGTGTAACAAACCACTTTTTGAGTTCATTTTTCTTCAAGCCAATAGCAGAAGGAGGTTCAGAAACCCACTCTACGGCTTGTAGCGCAATCATTTTGAGTTCGAAACTATTGCGTTTTGATATTTTTTTGAGAAGTGAATCAATATTTTTTAAAGTATCTTTTCGTCTGTATTTTTCTAAAAATTCTTTGGTGAATTTTTCGGCTTTTGGTGCAGCCACTCTTTTCCACATTTTTCGGAGAAAACTCTGCTTTTGTTTTTTGTATTCCTTTACTAAAAAATTAGCTTCTTTTAATGTTCTGTATTCTAAAAATTTTTCCATTCCACCATCAGAAAAATAACTCAAAAGGTCTTTTTCCTTTTCTGAAAGCCATTTCTTTTCTGCATTGGCAAACGAGGCAGCAATATTTTCTTTTTCTGAAATATCTATGTAATTAGTGAGCCATTCAGGTTTTTCAAAATCATAATAACGACTCTCTTTAAAAATCTGCCAAAGGTTTTTGTCTTTGAGTTCTTTTACAGCTTGTTGCCATTGTGGTACTTTTTCTGTCCATTTTTTTACTTCTTCATAAGAAATTGATTTTCCTAAAAAGGTAGAAAGTTTTGATTCAATTTCCTTTTTAAACGCTGGAATCTCTGTAAAAAGAGCTAGAATTTCTTTTTTATTTTCCTCATCAAAACCTGCAAAACCTCGCCTTTTTGAAAGAATATAATTCGGATTATCATAATTATTTTGAAGGCGAATATAAGATTTTAGATGTTTCCTAAATTTTGAAATAGAAACTTTCCCCTGTTGAAAATTCTCAAAACTCAACGACGGTTCTAAATCTGCTTCAAATTCATCATCAAAATAAAAATCAGAAATTTGAGATAATTCTGTATGATTTTTCTTTAAATCTGCACTTAGATATAATTCTTTGATTGATTTTCCACAGATTTTTTCATCAAAAAAGATTTTTCTATACTCTTCAAAATCATTGCTAAGACTATCAATTTCTCTACTTATTTTTAAGAAATTGCGTTCTAAATGAATCGCATTGAGTGTTTTGTTTTGCTTCTCATAACTCTCTAAACTCTGAATATGATTCAAAATCTGCTCATAAATAGATTTTCTATCTTGCTTAAAATCGTGAACAAGTGCAATAAAATCAGCAATTCTAATTTCACTCAAACGATTTTGGACAACATCTAAAGCAGCCCGTTTCTGACAGACAACCAATACTTTTTTTCCTTGCGCCACAAAATCACTTACCAAATTACAAATCAGTTGAGACTTTCCAGTACCGGGAGGGCCTTGAACGACAAACGAATTATTATTTTTGACAGCTTTCAAAACCTGTTCCTGTGAAGCATCAAGTGCAAAAGGCGCAAAAATCTCTTCTTCTGAAATATCTTTTTCGGTGGTATTATTTTTCAGAATCTCATCTTGAAATTCAGTTCCTTTAAAAGTCTCAAAGTCATTAAACTTGGAAAAATCGCCGTGAAAAAAATCTTCTAATTGTGGTGTTTTCTCATCATTTATCAGTTTTTCATAATCTTGATAGAGATACGAACCCGCTTGAGGAAAAATTCCCAATACAGCTTGAGAAACCAGTTTTAGTTTTCCAGTTTCGAAAAGATTGGTAGCATCTTGCTTGGTTTGAGAGAAAAAAGGAAGAAGTTTTTGAGCGAAAGTTTCCCTATTAAAATTGATTTCTAACTGACTTTTCTCTAAATAACTGTATAATTCTGTCAAAAACTCTAAAGGATTTTTGGAAAAGCTATCAAAATTTTCTTCTAGTACAGTTTCTGAAACTTCCGTTTCATTAAAATGAGAATACGCCAATAAAAAGGCTTTATTAAAACTAACTCCTGCATCTGTTCGCTGTGAAATTTGCCATTTTCTAGTTGCAGTTTCTAATGTAACAGGAAAAAACAACAAAGGACAACGCACCACCGTATCGTCGTGTAGTTTGCCTTCTACAAACGGAAAACCAACATACAAATCATAAGCTCCACTTTCTTCAAAGATAGAATTTGTCTTGCGCTCAATTCCCTTTAATTGCCTACTGATTTGATTTGTTTTAGCATCTCTAGCATCTGAAAGCTGACAGATAGGAATACCTCTTTTAGAGTTTTGCAACAAACTTTCAATAACCGAAAAGGCAGGTTTGTTCAACAAAAAATCCAGTTCATTAATATCTAAAAAAGAGTTTTTATAGATTTTAGGAAGCCAAAGCGAACGGTTTTTTCCTGAAAGATTGGTCAGTCTGCGCTGATAAATTTCTAAAAGTTTTTGTTTTTGCATATAAATGTGATGTCGTTGGTGGGGACACCAACAACGGCAGAAGTCGCTCGTGAGGACACGAACAACGGTTTATTTTAAATTTAATCTGTAATCAATCAATT
The DNA here is from genome assembly GCF_037126435.1 of Bernardetia sp. ABR2-2B. Lineage (GTDB taxonomy): Bacteria > Bacteroidota > Bacteroidia > Cytophagales > Bernardetiaceae > Bernardetia. The sequence continues at coordinate 1,544,071 of NZ_CP147020.1, forward strand.
CTACTAAAAATGAATAATGCTCTTCTTCCATTTTAAATTTCTTTGCTAATCTTTCAATATCTTTATAAAATAATTTATTGATTTTTATTTCATACTCATAGATCTGAGTTATAATTAACTCTAAAGCTATTCCCCTTTCATTATACTCTACAAGTTCTTTCGCATCAATTATATTCTGATTTGATAATCCTAGATTTGCAGCTTGATTTATTATTGAATTAATTAAATTTTTCATTTCATTTTTTCTTAAAAAAAACATTCTATAAATTTTATTTTTTTTTAATTAGTTTCTATCCAAAACATTGTCAGAAGACAAAGTAAAGGATATATTATTTTTAGAACGAGTAAGTGAATAGAAAAATGGAACTAACAGAAATAGATAAATGAAAGTACCAATTAAAAAGTAATCTGAAAAGTAATTAGATAAAGGAAAGTAAAAATATATGTGATGATATATAACTAAACTTCCTTGTTTTGAAACTAATGCTTTAAAGATACTTTCACTCAAAAACTCTCCATTGAGGAATGCAACTAATAAAGTAACTACAAACATTCCCAAAAAATGCAACTTCATTTTCAAATTCCAAATAAGATAAGATTTAGTTCTTAACAGAAGAATTTTAGGCAACCAAACAAAACTAAGAAAAAGAAAAAAGGCTAAATATTCTGTCCATTCTCTTTCAAAAGGAGCATAAATGGGTAGGTTATCTTGGTAAAACTCACTTTTATAAAATAAATTTGGAATCCAAGCATCTATATTTTTAGGAATAAAGTAGCTTAGTAAAACACAAGAAATTACCAAAAAAATATAGCTATATAAATATATTTTCAAGACTTTCATAAATTCATTTTTAGTTTTAATAACTTCAATGTGATTAACATTACATTTTAGATAAATATTTAGCAAATTTTATTCTTCTGTCACAATAAAGACTTAAAACTTTGTTTAAGCCAAAGCTATTTCGTAAGCTGATGAAAAACATTTTCTAAAGATTGTGTTTGTTGCTGCATCTCCAAAAGCACCCAATCATTTTTAGCAGAATGTAAAAATATTTCTTTTCTTAAATCGCTTTGTGTAAATAATTTGACTTTTGTAGGCTCATTTTGATTTATTTCTACTTTTGTTATTCCCTCAACTTGTTTCCACTCATTTTCCAAAATTGGTTTTTCTGTTTCCAAATTCAAGACAAACTCATTTTGATTCAGTTCGGTCTTTAATTTGTCGTTTAGCTTATCTATTGACGTATCAAGAACCTTTTTTCCTTTATTGATAATAACCACCCTATCACAAAGAGCCTGTACTTCTTGCATAATATGTGTAGAAAAAATAATCGTCTTCTCTGCACTAATACTTTTTATTACTTGACGGATTTCTACAATTTGATTTGGGTCTAACCCTGTTGTTGGTTCGTCCAAAATCAAAACTTCTGGGTCGTGCAGAAGTGCTTGTGCAAGTCCGACACGCTGCTGAAAGCCTTTTGAAAGTTGGTGAAGTTGTTTGTGTGATTCTCTTTCTAGTTTTACTAATTGGATTACTTCATCGATTCTAGTCTTTAATTTATTTCCCCCTTTTAGATTTTCTGAGTCATAAAACTTTCCCATAAAAGCCAAATATTCCTTTACATACATATCCGAATAGAGAGGATTATTTTCGGCTAGATAACCAATTTTTTTTCTAACTTCTTTTGGGTTTTGAGCTACATCAATTCCACAAACTTCTACATTTCCACTACTTGCAGCCATATAACAAGTCGCTATTTTCATTGTAGTAGATTTTCCTGCTCCATTAGGTCCTAAAAAACCCAAAATTTCTCCTTTTTTGGCTTCAAAAGAAAGATTATTAACGGCAGCTTGTGAACCATAAAGTTTTGTGAGGTTATTTATTTGAATCAAGAGCTTAAAAATTAGAGGTTGATGAGATATAATTACAGGAATTCAAATTTACGTATCTTTTTATCATTAATTTATAAATTATGATGTATTTGATTCAAATTACTAAAAATCCTAATCAACTACATATTTAGAGTTAGATAAGAAATTGAATATCGCAGGTCTTATTTCTGCCTTTATTTTTTTATATTTGTATAAAAATTAGGGGAAGTCATACTCAATAGAAGACAGAAAAAGCAAATCTAAAAAAAATAGAATTATTGCTTTATCATTTATAAAAAAGAAAGATTAGAACCTTAGAGTCTTCAATAGATTTTTATTATAATATAGATAATTTCAATTTTATGCCACTCAACGAAGAAATTTATAGCGAAGTCAAGAAAATATTTACAGCTTATTTAGAAAATAAATCATTGCGCAAGACTCCTGAACGTTTTGCTATCTTAGAAGAAATTTATACACGAGGAGGTCATTTTGATGTAGAATCTCTATATATTAGCATGAAAAATAAAAATTATAGAGTTAGTCGTGCAACAGTCTATAATACATTGGATTTGCTAGTAGATTGTGATTTGGTAAGTAAGCATCAGTTTGGCAAAAACATGGCACAATATGAAAAGTGTTATGGCTATCGTCAGCACGACCATTTGATTTGTACGGATTGCCATAAAGTAATTGAGTTTTGCGACCCACGTATTCATAATATTCAGACAATGGTGGGCGAACTTCTGAATTTTAAAGTAATGCACCATTCTCTAAATTTATATGGTGTTTGTGCAGACTGTCAAGCCAAAACACAACACGAAAAAGACCAAAAAGAAAAAGAATTAAATACAAAAGATTAATTTCTTAGTGATTATCAGAACTATAATCTGTAATCCTAATTTCACTACTCATTTATTATTAATAACTATTCAAATGAATTTTACACACAAAACAAATGACAACGTTCTCTTTTTAGAATTGGAAGGCGATTTGTTGGGAGCAAACAAAGAAAATGAAGTATTAGAAGTTGTCAAAGACCAAATTGAAGAAAAAGTTACTTCTTGCGTTATCGATATTTCAAAAGTAGGCTATATGAATAGTACAGGGCTTAGTTTCCTTATTCGTTTGCTTACTCGTTTTAGAAATGCAGGGGGCGATTTGGTACTCTTGAAACCATCTGAACAAGCAAAAAAATTGCTTGTCATTACAAAACTCAATAATATTTTTTCTGTTGCACAAACAGAGGAAGAAGCTGTCAAACTTTTTGACTAAAAAACAAACTCTTTTGCTCTTTCTGTAAAAGAGTTTTTGCATGTGTAAAATAAAGCTAACTGTTCTGTTGCTCATTTATTCTAAAAGCAACATTCAACTATAAACAAACAAAATGGATATTCTACTCGGCTTACAGTGGGGCGACGAAGGCAAAGGAAAAATTGTCGATTTTTTAGCTCCTAAATATGATGTTGTAGCTCGTTTTCAAGGAGGGCCAAATGCTGGACACACACTCTTTTTTGATGGTCTAAAACATGTTTTGCATCAAATTCCATCAGGTATTTTTCGTCCTACCATTCAAAACGTAGTCGGAAATGGTGTTGTGTTAGATGCTCTTATTTTAAAAAAAGAAATTGAAGCTCTCGAAAAATTGGGTGTCGATGTAAAGAAGACTCTATTTTTCTCAAAAAAAGCACAGCTTATTTTGCCTACACACAGAATCTTAGATGCTGCTCAAGAGAAGGCAAAAGGAAATAACAAAATTGGTTCTACATTAAAAGGAATCAGTCCAACCTATCAAGACAAAATAGGTCGTTCTGGGCTTCGCTTAGGAGATGCTTTATACGCAAATTTCAAAGAACGCTATGATGCTACAAAAGCAAAACACCTAGAAATACTTCGCAGCTTGAATACTGATGAGGAAAGTATTTTACCTGCTGATTTTTCTGAAATAGAAAATACCTTTTTTGATGCTATTGAATTTTTGAAAGGTTTTAAAATGATTGAAAGCGAATACTTTATTGATGATGCTATCAAAGCAAAAAAGAAAGTATTGGCAGAAGGCGCACAAGGAACGCTCTTAGATATTGATTTTGGTTCTTATCCATTCGTAACGAGTTCGAATACTGTCTCGGCAGGAGCTTGTACAGGTTTGGGAGTTGCTCCAAGTAAAGTAAAAGAAGTTTTTGGTATTTTTAAAGCATACTGTACAAGAGTAGGTAGTGGTCCTTTTCCTACCGAGTTACATGATGAAACAGGAGAGGCACTTCGCAAATTTGGTGGTGAGTTTGGTGCAACGACAGGACGACCTCGCCGTTGTGGTTGGTTAGATTTACCTGCCCTAAATTATGCTGTTATGATAAATGGAGTTACACAGCTTTTTATGATGAAAACAGATGTTCTTACTCCTTTTGATGAGATAAAAGTATGTACACATTACAAGTTGGAAGATGGAACAATTACTGACAGACTTCCTCACGATATTGTAACGCAAAAGATAGAACCTGTTTACAAAACTTTCAAAGGCTGGGAAGATATAGCTGATGGTATTACTTCTTTCGAAGAGCTTCCAAAAAACCTACAAACATATATTAAATTTGTAGAAGAAAATGTGGGTGCGTCAATTACGCTTGTTTCCTTTGGTCCTGAAAGAAATGCAACACTTATGAAAAGTGAGTTACAAGTAGTTTAATTACAAATTATAACCTATTAACACAGCTAGTTATATTTTATGAATTAGCAATTTAAAAAAAGCTTACAATGAAATTTGTAAGCTTTTTTTATTTCAAAAAAAGAGAAATTTAGATAACTAACCGTCTTTGTGAAAATGATTTTTTCTGACTAAATTACTTTTTATTCAATAATACTTATTGAATAATCTTCCTAATAACTTTGTTCCTAAGCTTTGATTACTTCTATGAAAAAATCTACAAAAAATATTTTTCTATTCTCTTTTTTAGCTATTCTTATGCTTTCTATTGGGGGGTGTGTCAGTTGGTGGAAAGATTGGAATGTTCCCCAAACGATGCTTCAAAAAAGAAAGCTGATAGAGTCTAGTTTGGTTTTGCTGCATAATAAAGACAATTATATACCACTTCAAAACCTAGCTAAAGATAGAAAGGTCGTTGTGAGCGTTTCCAAAAAAACATTTTCTACTTTTGAATCAACTATAAATTTATATTCAGATTTTACGACTTTCCATATTGCTCCTTCAGAAGATTCTCTCAAATTGGCTGCTGACTTTCAGAGCCTAGATAATTTTGATGAGATTATTTTCTTGATAGAAAAAGAAGATGAAAAAAATACGACTGTTTATAATAAAGTTTCTAATTTTTTAGCCAATCAAATTTCTGTTTTTGCTTCTTCAAAATCTGTTTCTGTTGTTGTTTTTGAAAATAGAAATTTTATACAAAAAAATCAAAAGCGGCTCTTAAAGACAAATGCTATTCTTTTTTGTCCTGTCTATAATTCTATTTCAGAAGAATTATCAGCACAACTTCTATGTGGAGGAATTGGAGCAAGTGGAGTTTTGGAAAATGAAATTTTGCCCAGTTTCGAAGAAGAAAAAGGAATTTTCACAAAAAAGAATCGATTAAAATATACAATTCCAGAAGAAGTTGGCATAAATTCACAAGACTTACAGCTTATAGATACGCTTGTTTTGGAGGCTATGAACGTAAAGGCAATGCCTAGCTCACAGGTTTTGGTTGCCGTAAAAGGAAATGTAATCTATCAAAAAGCATTTGGGTTTCATACGTATGATTCTGTCAGAAAAGCTGAAAAAAGTGATATTTATGATTTAGCTTCTGTTACCAAAATTTTGGCTTCGACAGCTGCTTATATGGCTATCTATGACCAAAACCGTTTGCCTTTAGATTCTACATTGTCTTATTTTCTACCTTTCTTTAAAGAAACAAATAAAGATACGCTCACCTTAAAAGACATTCTGACACATCAAGCAATGCTTACTCCTTTCATTGATTTTGGACACAAAGAAACACGAAATCATAAAGTTTATCCAAAAGAAATTTTTAGAAATAAAAAAGAGAAAGGGTTCGAAACGCAGTTATCAGAGAATCTTTTCATAAAGACTAACTACTATAAAGAGAATATGCTTCAAATCATTGCAGACTCAAAATTGTTATCCAAAAAAGGATATAAGTATAGCGATTTGGGCTTTATCTTAGCTCCTGAAGTTATTGAAAGGCAGACATACGAAGAGTTTAGTAATTTTCTACAAACTCATTTCTATAAGCCTCTATCTGCATCTACGCTGACTTTTAAGCCATTGGAGAAATTTTCAAGAAGCAGAATTGTACCTACTGAAAGAGATTCTTTATTTAGAAATGAGCTTGTTTGGGGTAATGTCCATGATGAAGCTGCTGCAATGCGTGGAGGAATTTCAGGACATGCAGGGCTTTTTGGAAACGCAAATGATGTAGCCAAAATCTTACAAATGTTTTTAGATGGTGGAAACTATGGTGAGACGACTTTTTTAAAACCTACTACAATTGCAGAATTTACACGTTGTCAGTTTTGTGAAGAAGGAAACCGAAGAGGATTAGGATTTGATAAGCCACTTTTAGAATGGAGTCCGAATGGAAATACGGCAAAAGATGCTTCTGCGCTTAGTTATGGGCATTTTGGTTTTACAGGAACGATGGTTTGGGTTGATCCAGCTAGTGAAATGATTTTTATTTTTCTATCAAACAGAGTCTATCCAACACGAAATAGCAAAATGCTTATGAGCCTAAATACTAGAACTAGAATACAGCAATTGATTTATGATGCAATGAAATAATAGGGAAATACAGAAACTGGGAATTAGAAATTAGAAAAAAATGCTTTAGGTGGAGGAGTAATTATTTGACAATCAGGCTTTTAATTTTTTATTAAAAATATTTCTCCAAAAAAGGAACTTTCACTATCCCAAAAAAGGTTGATATAGCATAATTGAGAATGAAATTCTAAAAATAGATTAATTCAGTTATTAAAAAATTAGAATAAAATTTTATTTTTCAATTATCAAAAAGCTGTTTTTGGTGTAATTATGGGATATTTAGAGCTAACATGATAGAATTTTTCAAAAAATATGTTAAATATTAACTATTCTGTGTGCATTTTCAGACTTTTCAGCGTCTTATATATAGAAGACAAAAAAAAAATAAATTTTCAAATGCAACCAAATTGCCTTTTTTTGAATCTTCTAATTATAAAGATATTAAAATTGTTCACTTATTTTATCTTAATCAATCACAACTATTTAATTTTACTTATTATGAAAACTACAATCTCAACTTGGGTAAAACCTTAACTATTCAATGAATTATTCGGATTTAATTAGAAATATAAAATTATTTTTAAAAAACTAAATTCGTCTATACTCTAAACCTTTTAAACACCCATATAATTTATGAAAAAAATTTTATGTGTATTGCCTCTACATATTGAATCAAATAACTAACTACTTCTTAGATTTTTACAATTTTTGAAGTAGTTTTTTTATGTAATATAAATACTAATCTAATTTAGACATAAAAAAAACCATTTCTCATACAAACAAGAAATGGTTTTTATATTTATGATAAGCGAAAATAGAATATAATTGTAGTTGGCGCAAAAAATTGATAAGTCAATAAATAATTAAAAATTACAAACTGAAAGAATAAAACTACAATTACATTCTTATTTTCGACGAAATGGCAAGTTTTGCCTTACACTATTAAGACCCAACGAATCATAAAAGGGTTGCACAAAGCTAAGTTATTTTATGAAAAAATCAAAATAAGTGCTTATTTGGCTATTAAAAACCCCTATAATCCTAATGATTTCAAGAATGCGTCTTGTTTTGGTTCTCGTTTTAAGAAGCTCTTAATTTGACTCATCTCATCTTCGCTACCACCTTTTGACAAGACTTTATCTAAGTATTTCTTACCTACTTTCGGATTTAATAAACCTTCTTTTTCAAAGACAGAAAACATATCTTCAGCATAAACTTTTGCCCACAAATAACCATAATATCCTGCTGCATACCCCATCAGATGCCCAAAACCTGAAGGAAAATCTGTTCCTTCTACTGGGGCAGTAAGCGTAATTTGATTTTGAAGCTTATTGAATAATTCACTCGGAGACGCATCTATAAGTGGGTCATATTTATCGTGTAGCGTAAGGTCAAATGTTCCGTACAAAATTTGTTGAAGAGTAAAGAGACCTGAACCTACATTTCGTGCAGCCACCATTTTATCAAAAAGTTCTTTTGGCAAAACTTCTCCTGTTTTGTGATGATGAGCAAAATCTTTCAGAATATCGTAGTCCCAAGCCCAGTTTTCGAAAAGCTGCGAAGGAACTTCTACGAAATCTCGTGCTACATTCGTACCTGCAAATGAAGCTAGAGGCGATTGTGTGAGAAGCTGATGAAGCCCGTGTCCAAACTCATGAAAAACCGTAGTTACTTGTTCGTGAGAAAGTAGTGAAGGAGAACCTGTTTGAGAAGGAGGAAAATTACAAACTAATGCCGTATGTGGAGTTTGGTAACCTCTTTCAGTTTCTCTGCCCGAAACCAAACCAAAACATGCTGCATGGCTATACTTATTAGCTCTTGGGTACAAATCCAAATACATTTTTCCTACAACCGTGTTCTTTTTTCGCACTTCATATACAACTACATCTTCGTGCCAAACAGAATGATGATACATTTTGACAAAATCAATTCCGAAGAGTGCTTTACAAATCTTGAAAATTCCTTTGAAGACATTATTTAACTCAAAATACTGTTTGACTTCTTCTGCATTGAGATTATAATTCTTCTCTAAAAGAATATTATTATAAAATCCTGTTTCCCAACTTTTTAATTCTTCCTTTCCGTCTGTAACACTCAAAAGTTCTTTATAATCTTTCTTTGCTTTTGGTTTTACCTTTTTAGTTAATTCTTCTTCAAAATCCCAAACTGTACGAGGTGTTTTTGCCATTTTTTCTTCAATAGCATATTGAGCATACGTCTTGTAACCTAATAAATTAGCCATTTGATTACGAAGAGCAATTGTTTTGATAAGAACATCAGTATTTTTTGGATTTCCTCTATTCAAGTATTTTATATAGAGTTCTTTACGCCACTTTTCATTTTTGGCATAGCGCATAAACGGACGATAAGATGGGGAATCCAGTGTAATTTTATACATTCCATCTTCCATTCTATGACGATTTTTATAGTCTTCTGGAAGTCCTTCAATGTCTTCTTCCGAGATTATAATTTGGTCTTGATGTTCTGCAATATTTCTTGAGAACTCATTCGAAAGGTCAGATAATTGGTCTTTGATGATTCTCAAAGTATCTCTATCTTGCTGGACAAGTGCAAAACCATTGCGTTCGAATTCTGCAACAGTCTCTTTTATAAACTTCTTTTTATATCCTTTTAGCCAACGAGCATCATCAGATTGACTATATTTTTTGATAGCTTTGTATAATTCTTCATTGAGAGAAAGACTGTTTCCATATCTTTGCAAGACTTGTATGCTTTGATTAGCCTGTTTATATACTTCCTCGTCAGAAGATGTATGTGCCAAAAGAAATATAATACCCGAAATACTGCCTAACTTGTGGGTTAGTTCGTCCCACTTATCCATTTTCATTTCGAAAGTCTGATTATCACCTCCCAAAATAACTGCTAAGGTAGCATCAGATTTACGAATAACTTTGTCAGTAATATAACGTATGCTTTTGGCATCAATTTCTTCAAAATTGGGGGAAGAATAAAAAAACTCAAAATAAGACTCCATAGAAGGTTGTTATAGTTGAAATAGTATTTTAAAATTATTTAGAACAGTATCTAATAAAGTAACTCTTTAATATTTTAGTAAGTGTAAGTACGTTTTCGAACGCTTAAATTAGTTAAATAATAATCTTTAATACAAAAAAAGTCATACAACAAAATCATCATTAGGATACTTTTAATGGCTTTTTACACTTATTTTAATAAAAAATCCACAAATCTTAATGTTTGATTATTTATATATTAAATCCGTGTATTTTTTTATTTTTATTTTTATTAAAAAATACTACTTAACTGAATTATATAGTAAAAGTACGTCAAAAAAATCAATTTAGTACGCTAATCAATTAAGAAAACAAACATTTGTAATTTATTCTTACTTTTGTCTCATCAAAACTGTTATTTTTTGAGTCTATATCAACTCAAAATTACCCACTTATTACATTTCTCTTTTATTTTTCAAAATTTATAAAAACATAGATGGCTCTTAATCGAATTTGGATAGGTTTTTTTCTCATTGCTTTTGTTTTTGCAATCTTTCAGTTATTCAATGGAAATATTGAGGTTTTTTCTGAGATTACAAACTCTACTTTCAAGAGCGCAAAGACAGGCTTCGAAATCTCTCTTTACCTAACAGGTGCAATGGCTCTTTGGCTAGGTATTATGCGAATAGGCGAACAAGCTGGAGCAATTGAGGTATTGGCAAAGCTTGTAAGTCCGTTATTTCAACATCTTTTCCCAGAAGTACCAAAAAATCACGGAGCTGTTGGTGCAATGCTTATGAATTTTTCAGCAAATATGTTGGGCTTAGACAATGCAGCTACACCATTAGGATTGAAGGCAATGGAAGAATTACAATCTCTAAACCCAAAACCTGAAACGGCTAGTAATGCACAAATTATGTTTTTGGTTTTGAATACTTCTGGTCTAACTATTATTCCTGTTTCTGTTATGGTTTATAGGGCACAAGCTGGAGCAGTCAATCCTGCTGAAATTTTTGTTCCTATTCTGATAGCTACTTTTTTTGCTACACTTGCTGGTATTTTGGCTGTCGGAATCAAACAAAAACTAAATCTTTTTCACCCTGTGGTTATTGCTTATTTGGGTGGACTTACAGCTTTCATTTCACTTATTACTTGGTTTTTTAGTACGTTATCACAAGAAAAAATTAGTTTATATTCCTCTGTTGCAAGTAACTTTATTTTGTTTGGTGTGATGGTAGGTTTTATTGCTTGGGCAGCTTTCAAGAAGGTAAATGTTTATGAAACTTTCATTGAAGGAGCAAAAGAGGGTTTTTCAATCGCCATAAAAGTAATTCCTTATTTGGTTGCGATGTTAGTTGCGATTGGAGTTTTTCGTGCTTCAGGTGCAATGGAAATGCTTATTTCTGCTGTCAGTTGGTTTGTTTCTTTGTTTGGTTTTGATACTGAATTTGTAAAAGCTCTACCAGTTGCGATTATGAAGCCACTTAGTGGAAGTGGAGCAAGAGGACTTATGATTGATGCCTTCACAACACACGGAGTAGATTCTTTTGTTGGAAAAGTGGCTGCAACGCTTCAAGGTTCTACTGACACTACATTTTATGTATTGGCTGTTTATTTTGGTTCTGTTAATATCAAAAACACAAGATATGCTGTTAGTTGTGGTTTGATTGCTGATGGAGTGGGTGTCGTGGCAGCAATTCTACTTAGTTATTTATTTTTTGCTTGAGAAAGATTGAAATTATTTAAGAATATAGATTTTTCCTTAGAATTGGGTTTGCAAACCCAACTCTAAGGAAAAATAACCCTGCCATTGTTAGTGTTTTAGCGAAGCGATACCAACAAATACACGTACAAATCTATTCCTAAACAACTTCATCTCATTCTAAAATTAAATTTCCTGTAATTGGGTCTTGACGGTTTTGATTGAGGAAATTAATTCAAGTTATTTGCTTGAAGCTTCTACACCCATATATTTTGATTTTCCTTATTTAGTTTATTTATGTTATGTCTCATGCTATCAGGCACTCCTTCAAAACGAATAGATGTATCTTTAGAGACAAGTTGTATTTGTTGTATAATATCATTTATTTTTGTAAAACTTACTGTTTTTCCATTGGTAACTTTTAGAGAAAAATCCAGTTTTTGACCATCTTTTGTGGTAATAGAAAGACCTTGCAAACCATAAATAAAATTGAAATGAGTAATGTTTTGATAATCAACAGAATATGCTTTTTGTAATTTATCATAATAAAGAAGAATAGAGTTTTTCTGAAAAGTTAATAACGGATGTTCTTTTTTTACACCTGTATCTACATCAATATCTGATTTTGTGTTGTTAACATTTATCCATATTGTAAAATAGAACATTCCTGCCATAACCATGTAAGCACAATTTCTAAGACTAAAAGGAATAATAAACCATATAGCAAAGAAAATTAGAAGCCCCCAAGTCTTTAAAAAATAGTCTGTCTTTTTATAAAGCTTCTGTTCAAAACTTATTTCCAAAAACTCATTTTGTAGTATTCTTTTATTGAAAAAGAAATTGACTCTTCTCTCTTTCCAATCTTTTGAGTTTTTAAGACGTTTGGTTACTTTCTCAAATGTGTTATGTTTTATATCACGAATTAAAAAATTAATCCCTTTTAGCTCTTCATTGATACTCAAATTTAATGCTGTTACCTTAGGAAATTGAGCTAAAGTACGTTTAGAACTACAATGCTTACCCTCTAAATATTCCCATGTGTCTTTCAAAAAAGTAGATTTACATTCTTGACAAAAAACTACCTCATCTCCTTCTACAATCAAATCTCCTGTGATTGGGTCTTTACGATTTTGTTTGAGGAAATCAACGTGTTTTTGTTTACTGATTTTATGAACATGCATAATAAATAAAAGACTGAAATTGTATGGCTCAAATTATTTTCTAACGCAAGATGCTCTTTTGATGTTTATCTTTGTGTCAAACATATTTAAAATTACACCTAAAAAACTTATACAAAATATTTCTTTTACACAAATTTTGTATAATTCAAAAATAAATCTTAACTTTGCAGTTCGTTAAAAAGCGGGTAGATAACAAAAATTTAGACTTTTATTTAGATTTGTATTCATATTTTGAAGCAAAATAAGAACTAGAATAAGCTCTGAATTTAGAAAAAATAATCTCTCTTTAATGGTTTTAATAATAGTTTAATTCTATTGAATAGCGTTGTTCTGCCTCTACATAGAATAAATGAATGTTTTTGAAAATTTATTTCATTCTATAATTATCTAAATTCTAACTTATTAAATCTAAACTCTAAATTTAATTTTATGGCTAAACAAGATAGCATCGAACAAGACGGAACAGTATCAGAAGCATTATCAAATGCAATGTTTCGTGTCTCTCTTCAAAACGGACACGAAGTAACTGCTCATATTTCTGGAAAAATGCGTATGAATTATATCAAAATTCTTCCAGGAGATAAAGTGAAGTTAGAAATGTCTCCGTATGACTTAACAAAAGCCCGTATCGTATATCGCTACAAATAAAAACGTAGGTCGCCTTTGTTTTTCTTTTGATTGTTGCTGATTAAAAAGAAAAATTCATAAGACGATGTTCTTTTTTTCTTTATATAAATAAACTTTTCACATCAATTTTCAATACTATGAAAGTTAGAGCTTCCGTAAAAAAGCGTAGCGTAGATTGCAAAATCGTACGTCGCAATGGAAAAGTTTACGTTATCAACAAGAAAAACCCTCGCTTTAAGCAGCGTCAAGGTTAATTTTGTTTTTTTTGATCGAATTATAATTTTAATTAATTACTATTTAGCTCAAAAAATGCGTAACCTTTTTGTATTAGGAATGAAGATAGTGAATTATTAAAGGTTTTCTGAAACCGTAATTCATAATTCGTAATTCGTAATCGTATTAAATAAATCATCACTTAGAATTAATCAGCTAATATGGCAAGGATTCAAGGTGTCGATATTCCAGATAATAAGCGTGGAGTCATTAGTTTGACATACATCTTTGGTGTTGGAAATACTCGTGCAGGTCAGATTTTAGACGCAGCAGGAGTTGATCATAACAAAAAAGCTAAAGATTGGTCTGACGATGAAGCTAAAGCTATTCGTGAATATATCGGCGAAAACTTCAAAGTAGAAGGTGAACTAAAATCTGAAGTACAACTAAACATCAAGCGTTTGATGGATATTGGTTGTTACCGTGGATTACGTCATCGTAAAGGACTTCCTGTAAGAGGACAGCGTACACAAACAAATGCACGTACTCGTAAAGGAAAGCCTAAAACAGTGGCAAACAAAAAGAAATAATAATTTTTACTTTTATCTTTATTATAATAATAGGGATAAGAAAAAGTCTAGTAAAGACAAATTACATTTATCAGATAACTTATTCGTAATGAATTTCATTCGTAATTTGTAATCTATAATTCGTAATTGATTCTTTGCAGCTTAAACGTTTAAAAAACTTATGGCACAAAAGCGTAAAGACAAAGCCAAAAAACGAGTAGTGAAAGTAGCTGCTGTGGGACAAGCTCACATCAAAGCATCTTTCAACAACGTTATTATTTCTATGACTAACGAAGCAGGTCAGGTTATTACTTGGGCAACAGCTGGTAAAATGGGTTTCAGAGGTTCTAAAAAGAATACTCCTTATGCAGCTCAAACAGCAGCTCGTGATTGCGCTCAAAAAGCGTATGACTTGGGTCTTCGTAAAGTAGAAGTATTTGTCAAAGGACCAGGTTCTGGTCGTGAGGCAGCTATTCGTACAATCCATAGTGTAGGTATTGACATTACGTCTATCAAAGATGTAACTCCTCTTCCTCACAACGGTTGTCGTCCTCCGAAACGTCGTAGAGTATAATCTTTATATTCTATCTAATTTAAAAATTCAGATACTTCAAAGTATCTACTATAGATATAGATTAGACGAAAAGGACAGGCTAACAAAATTTAGGTAGAATTTTCTATCTCGCTTCTTTCCACTTCTAGCGTAAAAAGAATGAGTGAGTTGAAACGTTTAGGAGCTATTCTCCCTTGTTGCGTGCTTTAGATAAAATTTAGATATAGTTTTGATAGTTATAGATATTTTAAATCGACTGGCTCGGCAACTCTTATTTTTTTGAAAACGGATTAGTTATAACCTTTCTAATCGTCTGTGTTCTAAGAGAAAATTTACCAAACTGACAGTATTTGCAGTTTGTAATCTTAAAAAATAAGTAACGTAGAGAAGGACTAGAATACCCCGTTTAGCTCACGACTGTAAAAATCGATATGTTTATTTTCTCTCTTTTAATTTAAGAGCATTTAAACAAAATCACTTATTTTTACTTTTAAGAATTTATTTTTAATTTTCGTCAGAAATAGCACGAAAAATAACAAAACAGTATGGCACGTTATACAGGACCTACGGCAAAAATTGCAAGACGTTTCGGAGAGGCAATCTTCGGACCAAGCAAAGCCTTAAAGAAAAAAGCTTATCCGCCGGGTCAGCATGGAAAAGGTCGTCGTCGTAAAGTATCAGATTATGCAGTCCAGTTGATGGAAAAGCAAAAAGTCAAACATACTTACGGTGTACTTGAGCGTCAGTTTTCGAACGTATTTAAACATGCAGTTCGAGCACAAGGCTCAACAGGCGAAAACCTTATGAAATTCTTAGAAACACGTTTGGATAATGTAGTTTATCGTTTGGGTATTGCACCTACACGTAGAGCTGCTCGTCAGCTTGTTTCTCACAAACATATTACCGTAAACGGAGAAATTGTAAATATTGCCTCTTATTCATTACGCCCTGGCGATTTAGTTGGAGTACGTGAAAAATCAAAATCTTTGCAAATCATTACTGATGCTTTGAGTGGTAGAGCAAATGCTCGTTACTCTTGGTTGGAGTGGGATAATACAGAGATGCAAGGTCGATTTATGATGCTTCCTGAGCGTGAGGAAATTCCAGAGAATGTTCAAGAACGTTTAATCGTCGAATTATACTCTAAATAATCCTAGCTTATCTTTAACCTAATAATAAATAACTTTCAACTTATTTATTATGAAGATTTAGTTTATCAGAATTATTATTTCGATTGTAACTTATTTTATATGTAGTTACACTCCTAATCCGTAATTCATACTCTTTAATTCTTTCATAAGGTTATCAATTCTTTTAAAAAAACACTTCAAAATATACAGTAAGTTCTATGGCAGTATTAGCGTTTCAAATGCCCGACAAAGTGGTAATGGAGAAAGCCGATGATTTTCACGGTATCTTCGAATTCAAACCATTAGAACCCGGTTATGGTGTAACTGTTGGTAACGCACTTCGTCGTGTATTGCTTTCTTCATTAGAAGGATATGCAATCATCGGTATCAAAATGGGTTCAGTTTTACATGAGTTTTCTACCGTCGAAGGCGTTGTAGAAGATGTAAGCGAAATCATTTTGAATTTAAAGATGTTGCGTCTTAAAAAATTAGTAGAAGATGAGTCTAGTCAGAAGATTACAATTCAACTTTCTGGAAAATCCGAACTAACAGGAAAAGATATCACAGATGCTACCAATGAATTTGAGGTGTTGAATCCAGAATTGGTAATCTGTCACATGGACGAATCAGTAGAACTCGAACTTGAACTTTTCTTAGATAAAGGACGTGGATACGTTCCTGCTGAGGAAAATCGTCAAGCAGAAAATTCTTCAAGCTATATTCCAATAGATGCTATCTATACACCAATTAAAAATGTAACATATAGCATCGAAAATACTCGTGTTGAGCAAAAAACGGATTATGAAAAATTAGTTATGGATATCCAAACTGATGGTTCTATTCATCCAGAAGATGCTCTTAAAGGTGCAGCTCATTTACTTATGCGTCATTTGGCTCTAATTTCTGACCAAAATATAACGCTTGACTATTTAGAGACACAACAAGAGGAAGAAGTAGATGAAGAATTTGTAAGAATGCGTAAGCAACTCAAAACAGCTCTTTCAGAAATGGACTTATCTGTTCGTGCTTACAACTGCTTAAAAGCAGCAAATATTCGTACACTTGGCGACCTTGTAAGTTTGGAAATCTCTGATATGATGAAATTCCGTAACTTTGGTAAGAAATCACTTACTGAATTGGAACAACTTGTATCTGATTTAGGACTTACTTTTGGATTAGACATTAGCAAATACAAACTAGACGAAGATTAATTTTATCTTTTACTTGTATTAGAATATTGTCTGATTTAATGTTCTACTACTGGCATTTAATACAGAACTCCAGGCAAGGTTTGTTTTTATGAAATAAACTTGTCCAAACTTATACGAAAATGAGACACGGAAAAAAATTCAATCATTTAGGGCGTACATCATCTCACCGTAAGGCGATGCTCTCTAACATGGCAGCCTCTCTCATAATGCACAAACGTATTCAGACAACAACTGCGAAAGCGAAAGCATTACGCAAATATGTTGAGCCTTTGATTACTCGTGCAAAGGGTGGAACTCAAAACGACCAACGTGTTGTTTTTTCTTACCTTCAAGACAAAGAGGCTACCAAAGAGCTTTTCAATGAAGTAGCTCGTAAAGTGGGTGAGCGTCCGGGAGGATACACACGCATTATCAAACTTAGTTTGCCTCGTTTGGGCGATAATTCTGATGTTTGCTTTATCGAACTTGTAGATTATAATGAACTTATGCTACAAGAATCAAGCAGCACAGGACGTACTCGTCGTGGTCGTCGTAAGAAGAAAAAATCTTCTTCTAATGATGCTACACAAACAGCAGCTTCTACAGAAGCAACTGCAGAGCAAACAGAAGAAAAGAAAGCTGATGATGCTTCTTCTAGCGAAGAAGAGTAATCAAAATTTGGCTTTCTCAATATGTAAATAACACCTTTTTAATTCTTATAGATTTAGAAAGGTGTTATTTTTTGTAGTCAATAATTTAAAATGTATAAGTGAATCTCATTTGGTTTGGAGCAAGAGAAAGCGAAACAGGAATCTCATATAAGGTGTTGGATTGTCTTTTATTGAGTGCATAGGCTGTCAAATCAAAAGCAAACAAAAATCCTCCTTGCAAAATGAGTGATTTTCCATAACCTAGAAAACGATTCGTATTTTTTATAGTCGTTTCCGTTTTTGCTCGTTCTCTTAAATATAATCCTGCTGCCATATATCCTACATCAATTCCAGTATTGAGTAAAAAAAGTGATTCTGTCGAATGATAAGCTTTCAGGGTTTGTGAATAATTCAAATCTGTATTTTTTTTGCCAAATAAAAGACTGCTTCCTGCCAAAGCAAAATTGACAGTATTCCAATAGATATTGAATTGATGAAAATACTTATCTTCGCCATTACTAACTCCTGTTGCTAGAGTTGCACCACTATATGCAAAATTAGCAACTGACCAACCTCCCAAAACATACATAGAGTTTTTTTGAAGAGAAAGACGTTCTTTGTTTATTTGAGGTAAATCAATCCGATTTTCTTGAGCAAAAGAAGAATTAGTAAAGAGAACAAATAAAAATAGAGATAGAAAAATAATCTTTTTTGTAAACATAAAAATAGCGAGTTGAAAAAATAAAATAATTGAAATCACTGTGCTAACACTTTGAAGTAAGTTTAGTTTGTTTTGTGTTAGAGCTATTTTTCAAAACAACAATTTTGAGTTTATACACAATTACAAGAAACTGCTTATTGAAAGAGCTAAAAAAACTAATAAATCCCTTTCATTAGCCTAACACCAGAACTTCATCAAAAATATAGTAAAATTTGAAAAAATAAATGAAGCAAATTAATTTATTGTAAGAAATGAAGATATTAAAATGGATACTCATAATTGGAGGAGGAGCTTTTGCTTTATATATTGTTGGTTCAATAGTAATGATAATAGCTATGTTTGCTCAGTTTGACTCATCTAGTTATGAAGAATTGGTTTCTAATTACGAAGACAAATCAATAGAAATTCGTAGTTTGGAAGATTTTATTAGTTCTAGGCTTCCTCAAAATAAAAATATAGAAATTGAATTTGAGAACTATTCTATAAGTAGGTTTTATGTAAAAATAGATGGAAAATATAACCCTAATTTAGATATTGGTACAAAGTCAGTAGAAGAAGAAGACTTATTGAAAGAATTAAATTGGACTTATAAAACTATTGATTCTTTGAAACAAAAATTAGATAACGGTAATTGTATTTCTATTCAAAGTGGTAATCCTTGTCAAATTGGATATCGAAGGCACGGAATGGGAATGTACTTTTATAATTTATTTGATGAGCCAGTTCCAGATAGTTTGACTAATAATTATAATGATAGTTGTAGGTATATTTTGTATGAAAGAGATGTCGCTATGGAATGGCTTGGTGGTGCTATTGGTGTTCAGTGTTTTCCTGAATTTAATAGAAAAAAAAGATAATTAAGTCTGTTTAGAAAAGAAGTAATTTTATAAACTAACAGTCATTTCATTTTCACATTCACAAAAAAACCTAATAAATACCCTTTCAGTAGCCTAGCAACAAAATTTTATCAAAAGTATAGTTAAATTTAAAGTTGTAAATAAAAACTCAACTCTTATCAAACCTATACTCAAAGATGATAAAACAGACAATCAAACAAAGTCTATTTTTACTACTTATTTTATTTGCTTTTTCGGCGTGTAAGCAAGAAGTAAAAAAAGAAACACAGGAAACAAAAGAAGAGACCACGACAGAAAATCTATTATTACAAGAATGGACAGGCGATTATGGTGGTGTTCCTGCTTTTGATAAAATGAAGCTAGAAGACATCAAACCAGCGATGTTAAAAGGAATGGAAATGAATTTGGCTGATATTGAAAAAATAGCCAATAATCCAGAACCTGCTACTTTCGAAAATACCATCGAAGAAATGGAACGTGCAGGAAAAGAACTAGATAGAGCTTTCAATTATTATGGAATTTGGAGCAGTAATATGTCTTCGCCAGAGTTTAGAGCGATTGATGAAGAACTTTCCCCTAAATTTTCAGAGTTTAATTCTAAAATTACACAAAACGAAAAGCTATTTCAACGCATCAAAACTGTTTACGACAACGCTAAAGAAACGCCTTTAGAAGCTGACAAGCAGCGTGTTTTAGAACTCACTTATAAAAGTTTTGAGATGAATGGTGCAGAACTTAGTCCAGAGAAAAAAGCAAAATATGCTGCTATCAACAAAGAACTTTCGACACTTTATACCAAGTTTTCAAACAATGTTTTGCACGATGAAGAAGGTTATATCACTTATTTAGACGAAAATCAATTAGGAGGTTTATCAGAAGGTTTTATTAAGTCGGCTGCCAAAATAGCAACTGACAACGGACAAGAAGGAAAATATGCTATCACAAATACTCGTTCGTCAATGGATGTTTTTTTGACGTATTCTACTGAAAGAGATTTACGTGAAAAAGTTTGGAAAAACTACTATTCAAGAGGAGATAATGCAGACGAATATGACAACAACAAAATCATTGCAGAAATATTAAAATTACGTAGAGAGCGTGTGGAGCTTTTGGGATATGACAATTATGCTGAATGGCGTTTGCAAAATCGTATGGCAAAAAACCCAAAAAATGCAATGAATTTGATGGAAACAGTTTGGAAGGCATCAATTGCAAGAGTGGATGAAGAAGTAAAAGACATGCAAGACGTAGCAAACAAAAGTGGCGACAAAATTACGATAGAGCCTTGGGATTATCGTTTTTATGCTGAAAAAGTAAGACAAGCAAAATACGATTTGGATTCGGAAGAAGTAAAACAATATTTACAGCTTGACAAACTCACCGAAGCGATGCATTATGTCGCAGGACGACTTTTTAATTATAAGTTTACGCCTGTTCCAGAAGGTTCTGTTCCAGTTTTTCATGAAGATGTAAAAGTTTGGGAAGTAACCGACAAAGACACAGGCGAGAATATCGGACTTTGGTATCTTGACCCGTATGCAAGACAAGGTAAGCGTTCGGGGGCGTGGGCGACAAGCTACAGAAGTCATACAACTTTTGATGGAAAGAAAAACGTTTTGGCTTCCAACAATTCAAACTTTGTAAAACCTGCACCAAATCAACCTCTTTTAGTTTCTTGGGACGATGCAAATACATTCTTTCACGAGTTTGGTCATGCGCTACATGCCTTCTCTTCGAATGTAAAATATCCAACGCTGAACGGTGGTGTGAGAGATTATACAGAATTTCAATCACAGCTTTTGGAGCGTTGGTTATCTACTGATGAGGTTATCAATAACTATTTGGTGCATAGTGAAACTGGCGAACCGATGCCAAAAGAACTCATAGACAAAATCAAGAAAGCATCTACTTTCAATCAAGGTTTTGCGACGACAGAATACTTAGCTTCTGCACTTATAGATATGAAAATCCACCTTGCAGACCCAGCAAATATTGATATTGACAAATTTGAAAAAGAAACATTAGACGAGCTTGGAATGCCAAAAGAGCTTGTGATGCGCCACAGAACGCCACATTTCGGACATGTTTTTTCTGGAGAAGGCTACGCAACAGCCTATTATGGTTATATGTGGGCAGATGTTTTGACAGCAGACGCAGCCGAAGCCTTTGCAGAAGCAGACGGAGGTTTTTATGATGCAGAAATGGCAGAAAAGTTAGTAAAATATCTTTTTGCGCCAAGAAATGCTATAGACCCAGCCGAAGCCTACAAACTCTTTAGAGGACGTGAAGCAAATATGGAAGCATTGATGCGTGATAGAGGTTTTCCTGTTCCGAAGAAGTAAAAAAGCTGTAAAATAAAACTGTCAGATACTTCAAAGTGTCAGACAGTTTAGAATTTGAAACCACCTTTGAAACTTTTTTGTTTGGGAGGTGGTTTGTCTTTTTGACTACAAAAATTTAATTATAATTACTTACAATGCGAAAAATCAGTGAACATATTGAACAAAAATTTTACGAAGTCTTGAAATATAAAGTTAGTATTCAAAACTTTGAACAATGGGTTTATAATACAAAGGAATTAGAAATGGAATTGCCTCCTAATTCGTATCTAGACCTAATTTCATTGAATTTTAAAGAAAAATATATTCATCTTGAGTTGGAAAAAGTAATTAGCCAGTTTGTAGATAATGGTAAATTTGAAATAAAAAAACTTCAAGATTATTTAAAATCAATAATTGATAAAGATGAAAAATGTGCTGAATCTATTGAAATGACTTATGATTTATATTGCTCTGGATATAATTTTTTAAGAAGGCTTGGCTTAACCTATGGGCTTGTAGTTGCCTCTCCACCAATAGATGAATATACCAAAACTTGGAAAGAAATAAGTAGAGTTGAACAAGAAGAATTACTCAATAAGTTCTATCCTAAAATTATTGTAGATGCACAAAATGCTCTCAATTGGCTTGAAAACAGAAAAATTATAATTAAAAATAGCATCAATGAATATGGTAACTACGAATACGAGGATTTAAGAAATAAAGAAGAGATAGAGCAAGGTGAAATTGAAGTGATTGCCTACTGATAAACTTCAATAGAAACCAACTAAACCCACCTTTGAAAACTTTTTTTGTTTTTGGAGGTGGTTTTTTTTACTAAAAATAAAATTTTAGCAGTAAATTGATGCTTTCTAAAATCACAAAACAGACTATGAAAAGATTTATTCAATTACTTAGATGCTTCATTTTTTATAGAACGTATCGTAACATTGAAAAAACAATTACTTCAATGATTGATAAATCAGAAGGAATACTAGAGAATATTAAAGTTGATGAAACAGTAAAATTTGATAAAAAATGGGAATCACACCTTTTTAATATCTATGATAATCCACAAGAATATCCTACTTCAATAAAAGAAAAGCTAGATAGATATTCATACGGACAAAACTGGGAGCTTGCTTGGGTAAAAGCCACCTTTGAATTAATTGGGTTATCTAAAATAGAAAACAACGTTGAAAAGTTAAAGGATATAATTGAAGAAACCCATATATGGTATTCTATAGAAGCAATGAAAGTATTAGTAAAGTATCCAGATTTTTTTGATGAGGTAGAGAATATTGAATTTACTGAAAGAGTTTTTGTAAAGAAAGGGAAGTTTGGTTCGTTTGGACACGTTTATATGAAATATCTTTCGACTTTAAGAGACAAACCTCTAGTAACCTCATTACTCTCTAGGTTAATTACTCGTAGTATAGTAAAAGATAACTATCGGGCTTATTTAAGAAGTTTCTATCTTATCAAAGACTTATACGAACAAGAAAACCCACTTATTGAAAAATACTGTTATTATTTTCTTGATGTAGCTATTTCAGAACAAAGAATTAAAGAAGGAAAATATTCTAGAAGGTTTAAATTTACTAAACCACTTAAAGCTCATTCTCTTAAAATGTATTTAGAAATAAAACCAAATGATATTTTTGCTCTTGATATTTTAGAAAAATGGAAAACAAGAGAAACTGATAAAGAGATTTTGGAAATATTGAATTGATTAACTCTGAACCTTTCCCACCAAAAAAGCAGTTTCCTAACTACAATCATTTTATATCAAAAAAAGTAAACTATCAATGAGTTGGAAAATCGTAGAACGAAGAATCGGAAAAGCAGGAAATCTCAAACAAAGACAAAAAAGACAGAGGGAATGGGATAAAAAATATGGCGATAATTGGCTTATCGGTTATGTAATTGATGGCGAATTTGTTTCACAAGAAGATGCCCTAGAAAGTATCTATTATAAAAGTTATGAATTGCATTTTGAAAATAACCGTGCTGATTTGGAGGAATTGATACAGACTGCCAAAGTTTTAGAAAATCCACATGCAAAAGCTACTGGAGGAGTAGATTTACAAGTTCCTGCTATTATGAGTTATTTGGATAGAAATAATTTGGAGCTGAAAGGAAATGAAGTGGTAGATATTGGAACTTTTGGAGAATCTTCTCACAAAATAAGTGTTCGTTTGAGTCCACTTACCATAAAAGTAGTTTTGAATCCTAAAATGACTTTAGAGAAATTTTGGCAAGAAAAAAAATGCTTGGCTATTTGGGAAGAGGAAGAATAAAACTAAATTTTAAACATCTTTTTTTTTAATCTAAGCAGAGAGTTAAAGAAGGAAAATATACTAAAAAGTTTAAATTTGAAAAGCTATTGAAAGCTCGTTCACTCAAGATGTACTTAGAAATAAAGCCAAATGATACTATTGCAATTAATGTGTTAGAAGAATGGAAAACGAGAGAAACAGACGAGGAAATTTTAGAAATACTAAATTAATTAAATGTAATGGTTTCAATTAAGTTTTAATACTCTTGGTGCTACTTCAAAGTTTGTTTGTGCTTTTTTGTAATTGTATCTTTGCAAAACAAAAACTATCAAAAATACATCTATGCTCATTGCCAAAAATATAATCAAAAAATATGGTTCATTAGAAGTCTTGCAAGGAATTGATTTATCGATTGCCAAAAAAGAAGTTGTTGCCATTACAGGTTCTTCGGGTGCAGGAAAATCTACCCTTTTGCATATTTTGGGAACATTAGATTCGCCAGATGGAGGAGAAATAATAATAAATGGTGTAGAAGTTCAGAAACTCAAATCAAACCAACTAGCTACTTTCAGAAACGAACAAATCGGTTTTATTTTTCAATTTCATAACCTATTACCAGAGTTTTCAGCATTAGAAAATGTTTGTATGCCCGCTTTTATTGGTAAAAAAAATGTCAAAGAGGCTGAAAAACGAGCATCAGAACTCTTAGACCGTTTTGGGATTTTGGATAGAAAAGACCACAAGCCTTCCGAGCTTTCAGGTGGAGAACAGCAGCGTGTAGCCGTAGCAAGAGCGTTGATAAATTCTCCAGCCTTAGTTTTTGCAGATGAACCTAGTGGAAACTTAGACAGCAAGAATGCAGATGAATTACATAATTTATTTTTTACACTAAGAGAAGAGTTCGAACAAACTTTTGTTATCGTTACTCACAATCCAGAACTAGCAAAAATGGCAGATAGAGAAATTGTTTTGAAAAAAGGTTTGGTGGTTTGATTTCAAGTATTTTATTGAGGAGGTAAAATTAAAACGTCACTAAAATATAATTATGCTAATAGCTCTTTTGGTAATTGTAACTATTATTTTTACTCCAATTGTTTTACTTATACTAACAGGAGTTGTATTTAGTCTTTTTAATCGTGGTAAAGAGTTTAAACTTTTTCTCAAAAGTATTTTTTCAAGAGTATGGATTTCTCCAATTTACCTTTTTGAATATTCCAAACGCAATACATAAAATAGAGCAAATAGTTTCAGACTTTATATATCTTCGTAAGATAAATGTTGTAGTCAAAATTACAGAAATTGAAAATTGGTACTCCAATTCTGAAGATTTAAGTCCGTTATATGTAATGCTTATAGGAGAGAGAATAAATTATGAGACTAACAGAAAGAAAAAGGAAAATTTATATAAAAATAATTCATTTTTCAAATATGATGAGGATGATGTTTTTGATTTTCATAACCCCAACGAAGAAACATATATTATAAACTCATTTTTTGAAAAAATTGAAGACAAAAATCTATGTGTATATATTGAATGTATCTCTAAAACTGAAATGGGAGTTGTCGTTGAAAAGGTCGCAAATGGCTTTCCCCTGCAAGGAGTTTTAAAAAATGATATTCTAACTTTACTTTATAAAAAAATAGCTGAAACAAACATGGCTGAAACACTTATACAGAAAAAAGAAGAAATAGAAGAACTCCTAAATAATAAAATCGATAAAAAGAAATATGCTTTTGAAATAGATAGTATTTCTGTAAAAATAGAAAATACAAATAAAATTATTACCTTTTTAAACGATTTTGAAAAGTCATTAAAAGGAGACTTTATTTATAATTTCTCTCACATAAGCCCTCCATATATTTCTATGTATCTCAGTATAAAAAATAGACAGCGATTAGGAAGTAGGTAATTGTAACCTCTTATAACAAAAGAAATATAAGTATTTTCGTATCTTTGCAACTCAATTCAAAAAATAGTGGTTGTATTAATTTATAATTAATCACTAAAAACTAATCATTAATTACTAAAAAAATTACCACTTAGCTGAAACTAAGACCTAGGTATGAAAACAACAGAAAATAAACTTGCAGTAAATAACGTCGAAAATCCTCATTTTCCGTATCGTGTCCTTTTGTATTATTGCTTTACACCCATCGAAAATCCAGAAAAATTCAAAGAAGAACATCATCTTTTTTGTATAAAATTAGGACTTTTGGGAAGAATCATTGTAGCCGATGAAGGTCTGAACGGAACAGTTTGTGGAACTCCAGAAGCATGTCAAAAATATATTGATGCTTTAGAAAGTGATGCTCGTTTTAAAGATATTGATTTCAAGATTGATGCGTCGGAGCATAATACATTTAGCAAAATAAATGTTCGCTTGAAAAAAGAAATTGTTCATGCAGGTATTCCACACATAAAACCCTATCACGGAACAGGAACTCATCTTTCTCCTCAAGAATTTAAAAACTTGAAAGATAATGACGATGTTGTTATTCTTGATGTGCGTTCAGATTACGAGCATAATTTGGGACATTTCAAAAATGCTGTTACATTGGATATGGAAAATTTTAGAGAATTTCCAGAGAAGATAAAAGAATTAGAAAAGTACAAAGATAAAAAAGTCTTGACCTATTGTACAGGAGGAATAAAATGCGAAAAAGCATCTGCATTACTCTTGAAAGAAGGTTTTGAATCTGTTTATCAGCTCCACGGTGGAATTATAAAATACGGAAAAGAAGTGGGAGGAGAAGATTTTGAAGGAAAATGTTATGTTTTTGATGAGCGTGTAGCTGTTGATGTAAACGAAGTAAATCCGACTTTAGTAAGTACCTGTTATGTGTGTGAACAGCGCAGCGACTATATGGTAAACTGTGCCAATCCAAAATGTAATCGACACACAACTATTTGCAAACCTTGTTTAGAAAAAATGGACGGTGCGTGTAGTGATGAGTGTAAAAACCATCCAGAAAAACGCCAATACGAGCCAGAGGGAAAGGGAATGTATAAGAAAAATTTGAATGGATATAATCCTTATATCGGTTGGAATGTTGATAAAGTAATTGATAAAAACATAAATAAAAAATAGAAAAGTTAGAATTATCTAAACTGTTTTGATTTGAAAACGTTTTATGCTTTGTTTGAGGAGAAACAATTGATTTTTATTAACTTCTTAAATAAAGCATTTTTTCAACTAAAGGAATAGAAATTAAATCTTTCGTTTTCCGTAATTATTTTTAACAATCCTACATGAAAAGTCTTGGTAAGTATATGATTTTTTTAAGCCGAACGGTTACAGATATGGAGCCGTGGCACGTTTATGTTCGTCTCTTTGTAGATGAATGTATGCGAATTGGTATTAGTTCAGTCTATATTGTTACCATTATTTCTACTTTTATTGGTGCAGTAACTGCCGTTCAGACAGCCTATAACCTTGTTAGCCCTCTTATTCCTAAATCACTTATCGGTACAATCGTTCGTGATATGACTATTTTAGAACTTGCTCCCACCATTACGGCTATCGTTTTTGCAGGAAAAGTAGGCTCAAATATCGCTGGTGGATTAGGTACAATGCGAATAACAGAACAAATTGATGCCATTGAAGTAATGGGAATTAATGCAACTTCGTACTTGGTTTTTCCAAAAATTTTGGCTGGTTTGGTAACTTATCCGTTGCTTGTTATTTTGGCTGCTTTTTTAGCCGTTGGAGGTGGATATTTAGCTGCAACACTTACAGGACAAGTAACTTCAGTAGAATATGTATATGGAATTCGTTTAGATTTTG
The DNA here is from genome assembly GCF_037126435.1 of Bernardetia sp. ABR2-2B. Taxonomy (GTDB): domain Bacteria; phylum Bacteroidota; class Bacteroidia; order Cytophagales; family Bernardetiaceae; genus Bernardetia. Next base: position 1,571,464 of record NZ_CP147020.1, read on the forward strand.
TTGAGTTTAATGTTACTTTTATGCTTATCAAATCAGTAGTTTTTGCCTTTTTGGTTACTACTATTTCTGCTTATAAAGGTTATTATACACGAGGTGGCGCATTAGAAGTAGGCGAAGCAAGTACGAAGGCAGTTACTACAAGTTGTATTGCTATTCTTTTAGCCGATTATTTGCTTGCTCAACTTCTTGTTTGATTTAGAAATAACTATGAGTGATAAAATTGTTTTTCTTTTTGTTTATATCTCTTTTTTAATAGTCTTTATAGGAGTAGGATTAAATTTCTTGGAAAATCTAAATCAATACGGAGATTATCTAATTGATGTAGGATTTAAACTTTTTCAATTTTGGGGAGCTTATTTGATGTTCAAAAATGGAACAACAAAAGATACACTTTATTGGAAAATAATAAGAGTTTTATTAGTCATTTTAGTTTTTGGCATCGCTTTTAAGATAATGCACTGGTCTTTTGCAGGAATAATGCTGATGATTTCTCTTCTAGGAATTTCCTTTACATATCTAGTTCGTTTTGTTACCAAAAATGATTTTTCTGTTTTATCAATATTAAAATTTCTTTGGCTTTTTTCTACAGGAATCATTACTTTTTTAGCTCTAACTAAAATTACTGAAAGAAGCTATTATGCTATTCCTTTTGTTTTGTTTTGGGTACTCTTTATATTTTACTTATCAAAAAGAGTGAAGAAAGAAGAAATCAGCAAGTAAGAATATAAATACGAACACCCCTAATCATATCAATTTCAATAAATACATCACTAATTTTCAAAAACATTGTCAGACCAAAACCTTACTCCAAAAAAATCTATTCGTCCACAAATTTCTAATGCACTTCTTGTAGATACGATGAGTGGCGAAGAGCGTTTTCAAAACTCTACTTTACGTCCTATTCTCAAACTTCAAAACAAAATATTAATCGCTATTTTTAAAGATTATATTACTGAAAAAGAAGCTAAAAAAACAAGTAAGAGTAGTAAAAGTGAAAGAAGCTATTCAAGACTTTCAGCGACCAAACAGCGAGAATACATAGATACTGTTTTTCAGAAAGATATAAAATTTAAAAGTCAGTTATTAGGAATGATAATAGGACATTTTGATTTAGAAGAATATAATCTGTATGCTCAAAACAAAACAGGAACAGATAGAAGAATCATAAATCTACTCAAAGAACGTATTTTTAATGGCTTGGCAGAACTACCACAATAATTGTAATGACATACTAATTCTATCACAGTTTATTTCGAATTAGTTTATAATGGAAGAATACAAAAAGTAGTATTTATTTATCAACCTTGCATTTTATTTGCGTACTTTTCGGTAGAACAAATTATTACTTTTCTACTTAAACCAAAAAGCAATGCAAAACCTATTTCAAAAATCTGCTTTTCTATTCTTAGTTTGTAGTCTTCTTTCTTTCAAAAGTCTAGCACAACAAGAATCAACTCCTTTAGTGTGTGTGAATGACAAAGAAAATGTAGTTTCTTCTGCTATGGAAGGCGAGTGGTTTTCTCAGCAAGAGGGCTATACTATAAACTTTAAAAAAGACACTACCATTTTAGAGCAAATCCCTACGAAGTATCAAGATTTTTTGAAGGATAAAGTTATTTATTCGGCAGGTTATATTACTATCAAATCTGAAACGAAAGTCTTCACAGAAAATAAGCCTTATATCTTGACTGTTTTGAGTGGCAACCCTCATATTTTGTGGTTTAGAGAGCGAGATGGCGACCCATTAGGTGATTCTGAAAGTTTTAATGTATTTATTGCCATTGGAGAAACTACCATTGATGACCTTTTGTATGTAGGTGGAGATTTTAATAATCAACCTTTTTTGAGATTTACACGAGTGAAAAAATAATCATATAAAAAAGTCTTTTCGATTTAACTCAAAAAGACTTTTTATATTCTGACAAATTATACTTCAATTCTTCCAGCTATTTTTTTCTTAGAAAATGGCTTTCTAACTTTCAAAGAAAACGTATGAGGAAGTTTATCATAAGGAGGTTTGAAACGAAACTTTCCTTTTTCTATTTCTTTTAGATTTGGAAAACAATTATAAACACTATATTCATATTCATTAAAAAACTCTAGTTGCAAACCTTGTGCAAGAAGCGAATTGATGATTTCACTAATAGAGTGATTCCACGAATAAGAAACCTGTTTTTGTTTGTGCCTATCACCTGTATAAGATTGCTCTACCTCTTCTACAATTGAAGATTCATTGAAATAAGAATATTGAAGTGCAAAATTATTTCCCCATTCATACATATAAATAACTGGGTGAAATTCTACCATATAAAAAAAACCACCTTCTTTGATATAACTAGCCACTATTTCAGCCCATTTATTCAAATCTGGAAGCCAACCAATTGCACCATAAGAAGTAAAGACAACATCAAACTCGCCTTCCAAATTATCTCTAAGCGAATAGACATCAGATACGACAAAGTTGGCAGGAGTTTCTATTTCTCGGCTCAGTTCTCCAGCTAGTTCGATAGAAGCATCAGACATATCCATCCCCGTAACTTTTGCTCCCATATTTGCCCACGAGAGCGTATCCATTCCAAAATGACATTGAAGGTGCAAAAGAGATTTTCCTTTTACATCACCTACTTCATTTATTTCGATAGAGTTTAATGAATTTCTATCCTTTTTAAATTGTGCAACATTATAAAAGTTAGAATCTCGGTGGGCTTCTGTAAGCGAATTCCACATTTTCTTATTGGCTTCTAGGTAGTCACTAGGCTCTTTTTCTTGCTCTTTCTTATACTCTTCGTATTCTTTATCTCTTTCGTTCATAGTGTTTTTATTTTGTGGGATAGAATAAAGCTGTTTTACTTATTTTGATAGCTCAATTTATGAATAAATTCTTTAAAAGTAAATTCTGTTATTTATCCTCAAAATTTTAGTAAAAAGCAATGGTTAAACAGACTTACTCTTGATTAAAAAAATAGAGAATAAAAATGTTATCTCGTTGCTCAAAAATATGCTTGTTTTTTCGTATATTAATCTAAAATGTACGCTAACAACCAAACTACCTATAATTATGTCAAAGACACACAAAGTATTCAATCTCATTATCCTAGATGAGAGTGGCTCAATGAATTCTATCAAAAATACAATTATTAGTGGCTTTAATGAAGTCGTACAAACTGTAAAAGGAGTTGCCAAACAGTATCCAGAACAGGCACATTTTATCAGTCTTGTTACGTTTAATTCTCTGCATACAAATACGCTTTTAGAGAATGAAAGTGTAGAAAAATTAAATGAGATTGATAAGACAAAATATAATCCAACAGCAGGAACACCACTTTTTGATGCGATGGGAAACAGTATTTCACAGCTACGAAAAATTACTCAAACACATTCAGATTACAATGTTTTGGTTACAATTCTGACAGATGGAGAAGAAAACTCATCAAAGGAGTTCAATGGAAAAACTATAAAACAAATGGTAGATGAGCTAAAACAACAAAATTGGACATTTACTTATATCGGAGCAAATCACGATGTAGAAGCTTTTGCAGCATCCATTTCAATTACCAATACAATGAAATTTGAGGCAAACGACCAAGACATCAAGAAAATGTTTAGTAAAGAAAAATCATCACGCATGAAATACAGCGCAAAGATTAGGAATAATGAAGATACAAGTAAAGGTTTCTATGATTGAAACTAGGAATAAAAAATAGCATTACCTCAATTTGAAGTAATGCCATTTTTTCACAAAGCAATTTCTTTCAAAATTTCATAAAATCGATAACAATCCATAAAAGAATTATATAAAGGAATAGGTGCAATGCGAATCACATTAGGTTCTCTCCAATCTGAAATAACTCCTTTCTGAGTTAGGATTTCGTGATACTTTTTACCTTCTTTATCAAAAACCAAAGACAACTGACAACCTCTTTCAGATTTATTTTTTGGTGTAATGATTTGAATTTGAATTTTTGATTGTTCTTTATTAAAACTTTCTACCAAAAACTCCATATATGCTGTTAACTGTTCACTTTTTTCTCTTAGGTTTTCAAAACCTGCTTCTTCAAAAATATCTAAAGAGGCTTTGTGTGCAGCCATCGGCAAAATCTGTGCATTACTTAGTTGCCAACCTTCTGCACCACGCATCGGAATAAATCCTTTTTTCATTTTAAAACGGTCTTTCTCATCGTGTCCCCACCAACCTGCAAATCGTGGAAGCGAATTATCATCAGCATATTTTTCATTTACAAATACACCAGAAGTTCCACCAGCACCAGAATTAAGGTATTTATAACTACACCAAGTCGCAAAATCTACTTTCCAATCATGAAGTTTTAAAGGTACATTTCCTGCTGCATGTGCCAAATCAAATCCTGCTGTTGCACCGATTTTGTGAGCTGCTGCTGTAATTTTTTCTACGTCAAAAAATTGTCCTGTATAGTAATTTACGCCACCAAACATAACCAAAGCTAGTTCATCGCCAAGTTCTTCTATTTTCTTTGTTATATCTTCTGTTCTTAGCGTTTCCTCGCCCTCTCTAGGAATCATTTCAACAATAGCTTCATCTGGCAAAAGTTTGTGAAACTTAACTTGAGATTCGACAGCATATTGGTCAGAAGGAAAAGCTCCTCCTTCCATCAATATTTTGAAACGTTTTTGAGTAGGTCGATAAAATGAAACCATTAATAGATGTAAATTGACTGTCAAATTATTCATTACTACTACTTCAATAGGCTTTGCACCTACAATTTTGGCTGTCTGATTTGTAAGTAATTTATGATAGGAGAGCCACGGATTTTTTCCATGAAAATGTCCTTCTACACCTAAGTTTTTCCAGTCTTCTAACTCTTGTTCAATATAGGCTTTTGTAGTTTTGGGTTGAAGCCCTAAAGAGTTTCCACAAAAATAAATTACTTCTTCTTTGCTAGAATTAATATTTTTTGAGACAGAACTCAACGTAGGAATCCAAAATTTTTCTCTAAAATGAGCTAAGGAATCAGTTGCATCTAACTTTAGTGCGAAGTCTTTGGTAGTTTTGTGGTTCATCTTTCGTAATTATTTTATAAAATTATTGTAGCAAATATTTTATCGATTAATCAAAAATAAATTACTTATAAAGAAGGCAAAGTTGATAATTGAAGTAACAATTCCAAGTAAAGGAAGATTTGTTTCTAATGCCTTATTTGCTTTAAGAGGTTCTACGTAGATTATATCCCCTGGTTGTACATAAAAAAGAGGAGACATAATAATATCATCTTGTGTAAGATCTATGTAATAACTTTCTAGTACATCTCCTTTTCTTCTCATAATTCTTACTTTTTCTCTATTTGCTGTAATCAAAGGTTCACCTGAAAGAGCTATTACATCTAAAATGGTAGTCATACGCATGTTATAAATTGTAACTTGCCCTGGTGCAGCTACTTCTCCAAGCATAGTAACTTGAAAAGTAAGCAGCTGTATTCTAACTATTACTTCTGTAAAACGCTCTTCTACAGCAGCCTTAATTTTACTAGCAGCCTCTTCAACTGTCAGACCAGCTACCTGCAAACTTCCGACTAAAGGAACTTGTACGTAACCACTATCACTAATCGTATAACCAGTAAGAAGAACATTTCCACCTCCTCCACCTTGCTGTGCTTGTCCTCCTCCTACCGTAACTGTAGCTGCTCCTGTACCTAAATCATATTTTGAAGGCGTCATATTTTGTACATTAATACCCAAAATATCATAGGCTTGTAACTTATAAGACGTAAAGTTCAAGGAATAACTTGAAGGAGTAGTGCTTCCTACATTTGGTTTTTTTTGTGGCTTACCTTTTAGATAAATTAGATTATTGGTGGGAATACAACTAGAAAAACTTATAATGAGCAAGAAGAGTAAAAGTAATTTACTGTAAGTAGTATATTTCATAATAGCATTTAATAATAAAATAACCTTCAATTCTGCTTTTTTATCAGATTTGAAGGTAGGATAAAATGTAAGTTGGTGTTTATGACTATCTTTCTCTAGTTTACGCTTCCACTTCATTGCTAACATATGAATTAGAAGCAGCACAAACAAGCTCTAATTTTTCTTGTGTAATACCATGAAAATACTGAGGTATTTTTGATAAAGGTTTCATAAAACGAGTATAGAACTTAGGTTGCAAATCATTTATTTTCCACGCTTTATAATCTTCTATGTTTGCCATCAAACGGTTTCTCAAACTACTATTACTTTTTCCTCCTGTACGCATACTAGCCATTACCATAGGTAGATAAGTAGCCGAAATTTTGTTTTTTAAGAGCATACGTAAAGTAAGTTCATAGTCAGCAGCACTTTTGAAACGAGTATCATACACGCCATATTTTTGATAACATTCTTTCTTTATAAACAAAGCAGGATGTGGTGGCATCCAACCCTTATAAAAGCTCTCACAATCAAACTCTCCAGACTGCCAGTAACGAATTACTTTTTGCGTATTATCTTTATCTACATAAAGTAAATCACCATATACAGCATCTGTCTTTTTTTCTTCAAAGGCTTTGACAAAAGAAGAAACTACTTGATTGTTGGGATAAAAATCATCAGAGTGGAGTAATCCTATAATATCTCCACTACACATACGAATTCCTTTGTTGATAGCATCATAAAGCCCTTCATCTTTTTCTGAAATAACACGAGTAATACGGTTTTGATACATGCGTATCAACTCAGTAGTTCCATCTGTTGAGGCTCCATCAACAAGAATATATTCTAAATCAGGATAATCTTGATTCAAAACAGATTCAATAGCATCTGCTACCATTGATACGTTGTTATAAACTACAGTTACAATGGAAACTTTCAATTTTTTTTTAGGTTAAGTTAAATGTCTAGTTGTTCAGATTCTATTTATTTATATAAAAATACGTTTTATATAGATGAAGTAATTTTTATTAATTTAGGTAGAAATACCTACACTAAATTTTAAAAAAAATATAATTACTCCTCTTTAGAATCTTTGACACAAAATTGCGAATTTTTATACAAAAATCAACTATTATATAAATATTTTTTTTCTAGCTTACTATTAATTAAACAATTCAAATAATAAATTGAAATATATTAATACTTTTGCCTTTTCAATTAATCTAGCCTTGTTCTGTTTTCAAAAACAAAAAAGTCTTACTCTATTTAGAATAAGACTTTTAAAGTTAGTAGCTAGAATTATTTGTATTATGAATTTGCCATTGCTTTAGGCGCACCAGCCATAATTTCATCGTTTGCAAACTCTGCATATTTTTCAAAGTTAGTTACAAATGCAGTAGCTAATTTATTTGCAGTTGTATCATATTCAGATTTATTCTCCCACGTATTTTTAGGATTCAAAATTTCAGTAGGAACATTTGGACATTCAGCAGGAATCTTAACACCAAAAACTGGTTGTTCTTCAAACTTCACATCATTGAGTTTTCCTTCTAAAGCAGCCGTAATCATAGCACGAGTGTAAGAAAGTTTCATTCTTGAACCCACACCATAACTACCACCAGACCATCCAGTATTGATAAGCCAAACATTTACATTTGATTCTTCCATTTTTTTACCTAGCATTTCAGCATACTTTGTAGGATGCAATGGCAAGAACGCAGCACCAAAACAAGCTGAGAAAGTACGTTGAGGCTCTGTGATTCCCACTTCTGTACCTGCAACTTTGGCAGTATAACCCGAAATAAAGTGATACATCGCTTGTCCTTTTTCTAGCTTAGAAATTGGAGGTAAAACACCATAGGCATCACAAGTAAGAAAGAAAATATTTTTAGGAACACCACCAACAGAAGGCTCAACAGCATTATCAATATGATAAATTGGATAAGCAACACGAGTATTTTCAGTAACCGAAGAATTGAGATAATCTACTTTTCTAGTACCTTCATGAAAACGAGTATTTTCTAATAATGCACCAAACTTAACAGCATTAAAAATTTGTGGTTCTTTTTCTTCTGTAAGGTCAATTACTTTTGCATAACAACCCCCTTCAAAATTAAAAACTGAATCAGAAGTCCAGCCATGTTCGTCATCTCCGATAAGTGGACGGTTAGGGTCTGCCGAAAGTGTTGTTTTACCTGTTCCTGAAAGACCAAAGAAAATAGCTGTATCGCCTTCTTGTCCAATATTTGCCGAACAGTGCATTGATAATACTTTGTGTTTGTGAGGAAGCATATAATTCAAGACAGAGAAAATTCCTTTTTTCATTTCGCCTGTATAACCTGTTCCACCAATCAAAATCATTTTTTTAGTAAAATTGATAATAGCAAAATTAGCCTGACGAGTACCATCTACTTCTGGGTCTGCCATATATTCAGGTACTTGAAGAATCGTAAAAGTAGGGTCAAAAGATTCAAATTCTGTTTGTTCTGGACGAATAAACATATTATGACAAAAAAGATTCGAACATGCATTCGTATTAATAACACGAAGTTTGAGTTGATAATTTTTGTCTGCACCAGCATATGCATCACGTACATAAAGGTCTTTATTTTCTAAAGAAGCAATCATTTTTTCCATGAGTGCATCAAATTTTTCTGGAGAAAAGGCAATATTTACATCTCCCCACCATACTGAATTTTCAGTTTCGGCATCTTTTACAATAAATCTATCTTTAGGAGAGCGACCTGTAAATTTGCCTGTATCAAACATTAAAGCTCCTTTATCGTTCAAAACACCTTCTTTTCTTTCTAGTGCATGTTCGACAAGCTCTGCTGCTGGCAAGTTCCAATATACATTTGCTGCCTTTTTTATTCCTAGCTCCTCAATTCCTGATTGGTTAGACTTGACTCCGTGTTGTTGCATAATATAAATGTCAGTGTATTAAATTGATAAAATCAAAAAAACCAATCCGTTTTCATACCTAATGAAAAACAAATTGGCAAAATATCTAAAATGAGTATATAAATTTAGTAGAAGTAATTTTTCTATTTTCTTTAGTTAAGTTAGTGAAAAGCAGAACAAAAGACAAAAGAAGGCTGCATTTTTCAGCACTCAAAAATATTCCCTTATTAATTTTGGATAGAAGAAGAATCAAATCAAAAGAATTAGTTTTTTGAGATGATTTTTCAAATATTTTTTTTAATAAGTTTGACTGTGTTTTTAAAAAAAAATGCTTCAAAAGCAATAGACGCATAAGCAGTTAGTTGCTAGTATTGATAAACAAAAATACAAAATTAATTGCTACAAAATCTAAATTGTAATTATTGCACACAAAGGTACAATTATTTTGTGATGTAGCGCAAAATTCACACCGAAAAATTGAAATAAAATAGGCTTAATCGTGTTTAAGAAAGGTTACCCTTGGCTTATTGATAAATCAGCTTTTTATTATAAAAAGAAATATGATGGAAATTAAAAAAAATACCCTTATATCACACAGTGAAAAATTTTAATTATTTAACAAATCAATTATAGCTGTATGATATTTTATCGCAAAAACGCTTTTTTTATTTCTATGTTTGTTATTTGTGTTTCTTTAGTAACGTATAGTTGCACTTCAAAAGACACTTCGCAAAGTCAAGAAGCAAAAGAAGAAGTAACAGAAAACAAAGCAGAGGAGGTAACAGAAACTCCACACAATGAAGTGATAACAGAGAAAATTCTTGTAGAACACCTCAATTTAGTAGATAGTTTGGCTGTTAAGGGCTACGATGTAGTTTCTTATTTTACAGAGGAAAAGCCTCAAGAAGGAAAAGAAACTATTACGACAACTCATTTGGGGGCAACGTATAGGTTTGCAACAGAAGAAAACCGAGATTTATTTATCGAAAGCCCTGAAAAATATATTCCTCTATATGGTGGCTGGTGTTCGTATGCAATGGGAGCAAAAAATGAAAAAGTACCTATGGACCCTCAAAACTACAAGATTGTAGATGGAGACCTTCACCTTTTTTATAAAGATTTAGTTACAGATACACAAGTACCTTGGAACGAAGACGAAAAAAATATAAAGCAAAAAGCAAATGAAAACTGGAGTAATATGGTAAGTAATTAAGTTTTGGTATAAAAGTCAAAACCTTCTATGCGTACTTTGTGGTACACAGAATATAAAAAACTTCTGTATGCCATGAAGCACGTTTTTTTTATCCCTAAATATAAAATATACTATTTTTAGTAAAAAAAGAGTTATCTATAAAATCTATTATTGTAGCTCACTAATTTTTGAATAATTTTATAAATGATGAAAATCTCTAAAAAATATAACCTTTGTGTATTTCTATTCTTGTTATTTAACTTTCTCATAATAGAAAACTCAAATGCACAAAAACTAACAGAAACCCATTGTAAAAAACATTTTAATTTGGATGATGGAGTAGCTATTGAAGGCTATGATGTAGTTTCTTATTTTGTGGAAGACGAACCTCAAAAAGGTAAAAAATCTATTTCTGCTAAATACTTGGGTGTAATTTATAGATTTGCTACTAAAGAACACAGAGGTTTGTTTGTCAAAAACCCTCAAAAATATATGCCTGAGTATGGTGGCTGGTGTGCGTATGCTATGGGAGCAAAAAATAAAAAAGTAAGTATGGACCCAAAGAACTATAAGATTGTAGATGGAAAGCTCTACCTTTTTTATAAAAATTTCTTTTCAGACACATTGGATGATTGGAATGAAGATGAAGAAAATCTAAAGAGAAAAGCAGACAAAAACTGGTCAGAAGTAAAATAATGCTTTATTTTGTAGCTCAAATACGTTTTACAAGATGAATATTCCCAAGTTTCTCAAAAAGCCGCACCCTTTTATTTTTACTCTAGGAAGCATTCTTGTTCCTAGTCTGATTACTTTTCTAGTAATTTTGGTTTTTGTACCTTTTGGCTTGGTTCAAACTGATGCTTTGAGCCGTTTTAGTTATGCTGTTTTTTTCGGTGTAATGGTAGCTTTTTGTATTTGGGTAGGAGTAAATGGGTTGCAAAAGTTGTTTTCTAATTCTTTCCAAGAAGAAAACTGGACAATAGGCAAAGAAATAAGTTTAGTCTTTACAATTCTAACACTTATTGTTTTTGTAGTCTTTTTAATTTTTGCTGCCTTGAATAGTTTTGAGAATTTATGGCTTTTGTTTCAATCTATTTTTATCAGAACGTTACTCATTTCATTTTTTCCAATTCTTATAATGATTTTATACGAACAGTATCATCATCAAAAACTAAAATGGAAAGAAGCACAATCACTCAACCAAACCCTTCAAAAAAAGCAAATTGAGTTACAAGAAAAACAAGCTAAATTCAAAACAGAATTTGAAAATCAACTTCAAAGTCAGATTCAAGAACAAGTCAAAGCAAAAGTTGAGGAAATAGAAAGTACACTCTTACCCAAAAAAGTAGTTTTAGAAGCCGAAAATGGTAAAGTTGCGCTACAACTTGAGCCTAATGAAATTCTGTATCTTCAATCAGAAGGAAATTATATTGAAGTTTTTTATAAATCTGAAAATAAAATTCAAAAAGAATTAATCCGAAATAGCCTAAAAAAACTAGAAGGTCATTTACCTCAAGATACTTTTTTTAGGTGTCATAAAAGTTATATCATCAATCTTTCAAAAGTTCAGAAAGTAGAAGGAAATGCACGAAACTTAGAGCTAATTTTGGAAAAAACAGAAAATAAGATTCCTGTTTCTCGTTCAAAATCACAACAGCTATCTGAGCTTTTAAAGACTAAGTCAGCGTAGTTATTCCATTTTATCCCAAACACTGCCATTTCTTACCAAAACAGTGATAAAACTGTGCTGGGTCATATTTAAACCTTCATATTTGTACTAAATACTTTTTTAAATTTAATTCAATTAGTACAACCAACTATGAAACGAATAATATTTTTACCTCTCATTTTCTCCTTCTTTTTTATGAACTACCTGTTTGCACAATCTTCTGAAAAGGAAAAACAACTCACTAGCTTCATTGAGAAAATCCAAACAGAACTAGAAATGATTCCTGCTATTAGTGTGGCAGTTGCTCATAACGAAACGCTTTTCGCTTATACAGCAGGTTATACGAATATAGACACAAAGCAAAAAGCAACTAATTCTATTGGTTTTTATATTGCCTCTACCACTAAGTCTTTTGTCGGACTTTTAGCTTCTATTTTGGAATATGAAGGAAAAATTGACCTCCAAAAACAAATCACAGAATACAAACCGTTTAGTAATTTCACAGAAAAAGCAAAGTTTGAAGGAATTACGATTAATGATTTGTTATCGCACCAAATTGGAGTTGATAATGAATATGTATCTATGCGTTTGGCTTACACAGGCGAATATACAGAGGAAGATATTTTGAGAATTATAGACCAAGAAAGTGAAGCCTTAGAAACTGGAAAGCAGTTTATGTATTCTAATTATGGCTATTATCTTTTTTCAATGATTTTGAAGGCTGAACTGGGAAAAACGTGGCAAGACTTGATTCAAGAAAAGGTTTTTAAGCCTTTAGAAATGAAAAACACATCTGCAAAAGTTTCTGATTTTGATGAAAATAAATTAGCCAAACCTCATCATAGTACCTTTGGAAAAGAGATTCAGAAATCAGATTTTTTCAAGATAGATAAAACCATGCACGCAGCAGGAGGAATAATTACTTCGGCAGAAGACATGGCAAAATTCCTAGAATTTCAAATTAATAAAGGCAATCTCAATGGTAAAACTATTTATCCAATCGCAGTTGTGGAAAAAAACCAAGAAAAGTTAGTTTCTGCTGCTCATGAATATATAAATGTTTTTGAGGGAAATGGTTATGCTAGAGGTTGGAGAATTGGAGAGTTTGAAGGAAGGAAGGTAGTTTATCATTTTGGAGGGTATCACGGTTTTACTTCTCATCTTTCTTTCTTAGAAAATGAAAAAATAGGTGTTAGTGTAAGTATTAATCATTCATTAGGATTGGATATTGGAAATCTGATTGCTAAGTATGCCTACTATTTACATTTAGGAGATGAAAAAGCAGTCAAAAAGCTAGAGAAAAAAGGCATCAAATCACTACAAAAGAAATTCAAACGCTATAACAAATCAGAAGTAAAATATGCCGAAAAACTTGCCAAACGTGAGTGGATGTTATCGCTTCCTAAAGAACAGTATATAGGCAGTTACAAAAATAAAAATATTGGAACAGTAAAAGTGAGTTATGAAGACGGAAAACTTCTGTTTACTACTGGAAATGTAAAAACCATAGCAACAGCGTATGAGCTAGAAGAATGTATGCGAATCGAACTTGCCCCTGGAAATGGCATCGTGATTCGTTTTCAAATTAAAGACGGAAAGCCAGTTAGTTTTTCTTTTGGGGAAGACGTTTTTATTAAAAAATAAGTCAATTTAAAACAGTCTTAAACGTGAAAATTTAAGGCTGTTTTTTTTGAAAAACAAAATCTACTCCCACTTATACCAAACTCTGCCAGTTCCTACCAAAACACCTCTAAAGGCATAGAAATCATAGATTTTATGTAGAGTTTTGCCGTATCAGTTATTGAAAAAGTAAATCTATTAACCTATTTTTTTATTACTATGCAAACGAAAAATTATCGTCTAATCATTTGTTTTTTACTCTTGAGTAGTTTGTTTTTTATCCACTTCTCAAGTTCTGCTCAAGTCTATACAGAAAAAAAAACAAGACATCGTTTTGCTCAAACTTATTTTGGTTTGAGTACGAAGATTACACCTATTTCTGGAAGTTTGGTATGGCAAAATCAAGAACAAAAATTTCCGATGGCTATTATGCCACATCTTAATCTTGGTGGACTTCATTTTTGGGGAAAACTAGACTTCAATATGACACTTCCTTTAATTAACTTAGGAAGTCGTAAACTACAAAATGATGGAGAGGTAGAGTATCGTTCGGCAGGAAGTTTAAGTGTAAGATATTACCCTTGGCGAATGGAGTTTAAAAAATTACGTCCTTATGCTGGAGTATTCTTAGACTTTTCCACCTTGACTTTGGGAAACGATACACAAAGTAAACGCTATGATAGCTTTATTATGCCTATACCCGTAGGAGGAGTTTCGTTTGCTTTTAAAAACTGGCAAATCAATGCTGAAACTACATTTTTGTTGAATAATGAAAAGATATTTTATAGTTCAGAAATACAAGCAAACACCTTTAAACTTCCTAGAACATCTTTTTCTTTAGGTGTAGTAAGATATTTTGATTTTACATTAAAAGAAGAAAAACCAAAAGAATTAGGCAAAACAGCAAAAATTACAGCAGCATTAGCAGCTAAACGAAAACTCAATAGTTTTTCAATAGGCTTTGCTCCGAGTGCCTCCTTTTTTATAAAATCACCTCAATTTTCAGAAGAATTAGAATCTTTACCCTTACACAAATCAAGTTTTAATTTTGATATTGGAGTAGGCTATTTTTTCTATAAAGCGAAGTTGCATACAGGGTTTAGCTATCGCAATTATTCCTCAAAATCTATTAGTTATAGTTTGGAGCATATTGTTAGAAGACAATCCATAGCCTTCGAAGCCTATAAATTTTTGTTTGATTACAATGGATTTGTTCCTTTCATTGGTGCAAGTATCAGTTCTGAAAAATGGGCTACTGGACTTTTCAGAAATGACACACAACAAGGCGAAATAGTAAGAACAGAAATGATTTCCCCCGGAATTATCTTCGGTTGGGACATTGTACCTTCGCCTTTAGACACTTGGGTTTTGCGTACTAATCTGCGCTATTATCCATTTCAAGAAATCAATGATATAGATGGAAAAAAATCAAGAGTTGATCAGTTTGAATTTAATTTTATTCAGTTTGTCATCTATCCCAATCGCATTATCAATTTTAGAAAAGCTAAAAAAGGATTTTATAAAAATTAATCAGAATATAATTTAAAAACACTTTATAAAAAATGAAAAATCAAGCTCAATATTTAGTTCTACTCATTGCCTCAATTTTTACTTTAATAAGTTGCAATAAAAAAATCACAAAAGAATCCATAAGTGCAGATTTGGTCATCAGAAATGTCAATATCATAAATGTAGAAACAGGAGAAATAGATTATTATCAAGACCTCGTAATTACAAAAAATAAAATACAGTCAATTTTTCCCTATAATAAAAATCTAAAATACAAAGCTGAAAAAATCATTGATGGTTCTGATAAATATCTCATTTCGGGGTTGTGGGACATGCACACACATTTGTCTATGATTGGAGAAGAATCAATACCTTTATTTATATTGAATGGTGTTACAGGAGTTAGAGATATGGGAGGAAACTGGTCAGATTTGAAAAAATGGAGAGCATTAGAAAATAAACCAAATCAAGATATTTATCCTACCATCAAAACGGCAGGTTATATGTTAGAGTCTCCACGATTTTATGGTCTTTTGAAACAAATTCTTGGAGAAAATTATGTCAAAGATAGGATTCCTATTGCTTCAGAAGAACAGGCAAAGACCGTTGTGGATTCTTTGAGTAAAATAGGAATTGATTTAATAAAAGTTCGTACTGTAAAATCTCCAAAAATATTTGAAGCGATTGCAAGTGCTTGTAAGCAAAACAATATTTCTTTCACAGGACACATTGAACAAAATATAGGAATACAGTTTGCCATCGAAAATGGAATTTCTACCATCGAACATGATGTGTTTATGCAATCTTTAAATATGACTAAAGAAGAGATAGGAAACACACTACAAGTCATACAAGAGGCTGATGTATATTTTACTCCAACAATGTTGGCAACCTATAATTACAGGCTTAGACCAAAAGAAGAGCTAAAGAAACTGACCACAGATACACTTAATAAAAACAATGAGTTTAGAAAATATTTATCACCAAATCTTATCGAAAGTTGGGAGATACAGCTAACAACACAAGCCTTAGAAGCTCCTACCAACTGGGACAGCCTCATTGTGCCTTTGCGCTCATTTGCAAAATCAATAGCAAAAAAAACTACCGTTTTGGCAGGAACAGACGTAGGAGTACCTGCTATTATTCCTGGTCAAGGCTTACACGAAGAGCTGAAAATGCTAGTCCAGCAAATGGGGCTTTCCAACTTACAAGCTCTTCAGGCTGCTACCGTAAATGCTACTCAAAATTTAGGATTACAAAATGAATATGGCTTAGTGAAAGTAAATTATCAAGCTGATTTACTTATTCTTAATTCGAACCCCTTAAAGGAAATTACGAATACCTCTGATATATTTTCTATCATAAAAAATGGAAATATTATAGACCAAAATACAGTCAAGGAACGATTGATCAACATTGCTAAAAAGGTTGAAGAGAATACTAAAAACTATCAGCCCAACACATTATATCATCTACAAACTGTCTTAGAAAAAATGCGTAAAGCAGTACAAAAATAAACTTTAAAAACTATGGAAAACTTCGTTCGATATACACTTTCTTTCCACGTTTTGGTGGGAACTATCGCACTTATTACTGGTGCAGTCGCTATTCTTTCTAAGAAAGGCAAAAAGTGGCACAACCAATCAGGCAAAATCTACTTTTGGGCAATGACTTTAGTTTTCATTACTGGAGTCATCGTGGCAGGGTTCAGATTTAATCGCTTCTTATTTTTGATAGCTTTTTTGAGTTATTACAGCGTTTTTTCTGGCGTTCGTGCTTTGAAATTAAAGAAATTACACAAAGACCAAAACCCAAAATGGTACGATTGGGCTGCAGGAGTTACCAATGGAACTGCCAATATTATTTTTATTGGATTGGGTTTGTATTACCTTTTTAGAGAAAATAATAATCTTGCTGGTGCATTGCTTTCTATTGGTTTCGGAATCGGAGGTTTTATGATTTCTTATACTAATCTCAAGTCTTTTATTATTCGTCCTACAAAACCATTTCACTGGTACACAGCACATATCGGCAATATGATGGGAGGTTATATTGCTACTTTTACAGCTTTTTCGGCAACGGTAGTTTCTCGTTTTGATTTGATGAATCCATTTGTAGCCTTTGCTTTACCCCCACTTATTGGCGTTCCTATCTTGATTTATTTTACAAGCCAAGTAGAGAAAAAATTTACAACTTCAGCTAAATAATTTATAACCAAATTTTACTATTAATTTAAAAATCATCTAACAAAAATAAAACAATGAAAAAAACGAATTTATTTACTCTGATTACTTGTCTGACTTTCGCTTTTTTTAGCTGTACGACAGACGAAGAAACCATTACTCCCATTACTTCAAAAGAAGAACTCACTACCTATTTACAAGAGGTTTATGAAGAGTCTGAACTTCCTGCTTTTTCTTTAGCAATTGTGAAGAATGGAGAAATTACTTATCAAAACTCTTTTGGCTATCAAAATATTGAAAGTAGCAACCTATATACTAATAACACATTACAACCTATTGCTTCAATCAGTAAAACAATTTTGGGCGTAGCCACAGTCAAGGCAATAGAATTGGGTTATTTTGATTTGGATACTGACATTAATACAATTTTACCTAATCCAATCACTAACCCTAATAACCCTAATGACATTATCAAAGTTCGTCATTTGGTAACACATACTTCTTCTTTATTAGATGTTTCAGAAGCCTATGTTGATGTTTATTATATTCAAAATGGAGAAAACATAAATACAGAAGGAGCAGCTCTATTGCAAAGCTATATGGGAATAGAACAAAGAAATAAAAAATCTTTGGAAAGCCTGATTTCAAATTATTTTTATCCAAGTGGTTCGAATTATTCTCTTGAAATATTTTCTACTTCAAAAGCTGGAGAAAAGTGGGAATACTCTAATGTAGCTTCCTCTTTGATGGCGTATTTGATTGAAATCAAAGCCAATCAGCCTTATCATCAATTTGTAGAAGAACAGGTCTTTGAACCTTTAGAAATGAATGAAAGTACATATTTTCCATCATTGTCAAATGATAAATTAGCCACCTTATATTTTGATAAAAATACCCCTTTGCCTAAATATGGAAATGATTCTTATCCTGACGGCTCTGTTTTTACTTCCAATGAAGAACTTAGCTTATTTTTATTGGCAATGATAAAAGGTTATCATTTTTCAGAGCCTTCTGTGATTTCATCAGAGGGGTTTGAAAGGTTGTTTGCTCCTCTTCTAGCTAGTGAAAAGCTAATTTTACAGGCTCATGACAATCATGGCGTTTTTTGGGTACATGACAAAAATATTTTACAACATAGTGGAAGCGACCCAGGTACGACTTGTTTACTAGAGTTTTCAAAAGAAAAACCAGAAGGTTTTTTATTACTGACTAATAGTGATGCTTCCGTTGAAGAAACTCAACTAGTTTATAACCAAACAGCTCAAAAAATAAAACAGGCTATCGCTTCTTTTCTAGATAGTGGTCATTAATCACTTTACACAATTTTTTAAATAACCTATTACTTAAACCAAAACTATATTTTTCAATGAAATATATTCTTTCGTTTCTCTTCATTTTTATTATCTTGAATAATATTCAAGCCCAAATAGACACCGTAAATACACAAACCGATGTATTAGAAATCAAGCAACTTCAAGAAAGCAAAAATTCTTATATCGTCTATATTCAAGATTCTATTTATAAATCAAACTTTGAAATTTGGGATAGGACAGTTTCTAAAAATGAAAATACTTATCAACTTCATTGGACAAGACATACCAACGATAAAGATAATTTCCATAAATACCTTATTACTTTTGATGAAAAGTTATGCCCTTTGAGCGAAAAAGTAGTTCATCAAGAACTGAAAAATGAAGAACAGTCTGTCGAAAAAAAGCACTTTATCTATGAAGAAAATAAAATGTATTCAGATAAGGATACTACGATTCACAATACAGAACCTTTTGAAATAGATGATTTAAAACATTCATTCAACTGGGAACTAGATTTAGAAGTTTTGTCTGCATTGCCATTGGAAGAGGATAAACAATTTGCTATCAGCTTTTATCATCCTGCTTCAAAAACACCTCCTAAATATTACAAATATTGGGTAGATAGAAGTGAAGAAATTTCATTGAATAATAAATCAATGGATTGTTGGGTAGTAAAAGTAATTTATTCAGAATATCAATCAAGTGAATTTTGGATTGATAAGTCTACACACCGTGTGCTTCAAATGAAGGAAGGCTTTTTTGGTAAATACCGATTTAAGAAATTGATACTCTAACCTAAGTACATTGACTGAGTTTATAAAAAAGCTTTTTTTTATTTTATTTCTTTCTCTAAAAAAAAGAAATACATCTCATATAATCAACCTTAATAGATAAAACTTAGAAAATATGGAAGTTTACAAAAGTAAGTATATGTTATTGGAATACTGGGAGGAGTATAATTTAATAGAACTGACTTGGTTACCTGAAACTGAAAACAAGACTGAGGAAGAGTATAAGGAAGAACTTCTAAACTATCTTGAATGTTGTATTATTTATAAACCCACTGGACTTATTTCTGACACAAGGGAATACTTTTTTACTGTATCAATTGAGTTGCAGGAATGGACAAATACAACAGTTTTTACTCGCCTTTTAGAGCTAGGATTATCAAGAGTTGCTTTTGTAAGGAGTCCTGAATTGATAGCACAACTTTCCATAGAACAAACACTTGAAGAAAATGAAGGGAGTAAATTTACTACTCAGTATTTCGATAACAAGGAGTCTGCCAAAGAATGGATAATTTCTTGATAAATTGATAATAAAAAACTGTTTGGTTCTTCCGATATTTTAGCGACTTTCTTTTTCTAAGGTCTTCCTTCTATTTTAATTTGGTCAAGCCAGACCTTTAGTACAGACTTGAACAAAATACAAGCTTTTTACGCTAAACTGTCGGAAAACCAACTATTTTAATAAACCTCTTTACTTCTTATCAATTTCTTACCACTATCTTTTAAAAAGAATGCAAAGAACACTTGAAGAACAACGAATTGAATTTTTGAAGCGACCATTTCTTGCTACACCATTAGCAGGGTTAATTATTTGGACAGTAATTGGATTATTTGGATTATTTTCTTCTACTATTGTAGCAACATGGTCAATTTTCATTGGAACTGGCAGCATTGTATATCTAGGTTTCCTTATATCAAAATTTACAGGTGAGAACTTTTTAGATAAAACTAAGCCAAAAAATGAATTTGATGCCCTTTTCCTCTTCACAACAGCACAGGCGATACTAGTCTATTCAATTGCAATACCATTTTTTCTTATAGATTATTCTTCCCTTCCCATGACTGTTGGAATTATGAGTGGATTGATGTGGGTGTCGTTCTCTTGGATTATAAAACACTGGGTTGGAATCTTTCATGCATTAGTTAGAATAATTACAATTCTTATTCTTTGGTATCTTTTACCTGAATATAGATTTATAGCTATTCCATTTGCAATCGTATTAATTTACATAATCACACTAATAATCTTAAAGAATAGATAGAAAATAAATTAAAAGTCTATCAAAAAAATCTCAATTTTACTCCTTATACTGCTCTCAGAGCTTGCTTGAGCAAACTATTGATACAGTCACATATATTTAAAAACAATGAAAAATTATACTTCCTTTCTGCTTTTTGTTTTACTGACTTTTATTTCCTCTTGTTCCTACATCAAAAACGTAGGATTACTTTCAGGGGGAGAATTAAAAGCCAAAAATTTTGTTCAAGAAGTTCCATTTGAACTCAAAAAAGATTTGATTGTCGTAAAAGTAAAACTAAATGCTGACACCGTTTTACGTGAATTTATTTTTGATACAGGAGCATTTAATAGTAAAGTAGAGAATAATCTAGCAACTGGCTTAGGTTTAGAAACTGTTACGACTAAATCCAACTCAACAGCACAAGGAGTTACTAAAGAAATTGAAGTTACTCGTTTGGACTCTATCACTTTTGGAGAAACAGCCTTTTATAAAATTGGTGCAGGAAAGGTCGTTTACTCTGAAAAGTCAGCTAGTCCTTGCATTGCCAAACACGGGCTTATTGGAGCAAATTTAATGAAACTGGCGCATTGGAAAATCAATTATCAAAATCAAAAACTTTATTTTTCAGATACTCCTTTTTCTATGGAAGGAGAATATTATAGTTTGCCTTTCGAAAGTCCTGTTTTGTCTGGAACGCCAAAAATAAACCTAAAAATAGGAGAAAAAACTGTCGAAAATGTCCTTTTTGATGTTGGTTTTAATGGTGGTTTGGTTTTGCCTTTGTCTTTGGCACATCATTTTGAGAGTGAAGAAACTGAGATTATTTTAGATAAATCTACTTCTGGGATTTATGGCTCAAATGAAGATTCGCTTATTGTAAAGAAATTAAAAGTAGAGTTAGGAGGCTATAAAACTGAAATACTGGTAGAGTTTTCAAAACTAGGAAAGGCTCTAATAGGAAATGAGTTTTTGAAGCACTTTACAATTTGTATTGATTATGAGGAAGACAAAATTTTGCTACAACCTCAAAAGGAAGTAAAAATAGAAGCTCCAACAAAATTTTTATTAGGAATGCTAAATGAATCGCTTTGGGTCGTCAATCGTACAAATTCAAAGTTAGATTTACAGTTGGGAGATACCGTTCTTTCAGTCAATAATCACAAGCCAAAAGATTTATTTTCATCGCATTGTGATTACATAATAAATGCTAAGAAAATGTTTGAAGCTGACACTTTAGTTTTGGAGATGAAAAATGGCGATAAGATAGAGTTGAAAGATTACAAAAAATAGATATTTTTGTAGGAAATAGTGTCAAACCATAAAACCTTCTACAATGAAAAATGTAAATTTGCTTTTCTGTATTCTACCCTTTCTAGTTGTATTTATTGTTTCATCTTGCCAAAGTTCCAAAACAGTTAGTACAAGTAATAATACTGATGAAACGAATTATGTTTCTCAAATAAAATCATTTCAAGAAGAAATGAACAGCAGTTATAAAAATGCTAAAGAATCTCCTTTGGAAGAAAGTGAGCGCAAAAAATTTCAATCATTACCTTTTTTCAAAATTGATGAGAGTTATAAAGTAGAAGCTGATTTTGTCAGAACAACTGATGGAAAACCTTTTGAAATGCAAACCACAACAGACAGAAAACCAATTTATCAAAAGTTTGGAGAGGTGAGTTTTGAGTTACTTGGCAAAAGACATATACTCAATGTTTATCAAAGCCAAGATTTAAGTAAAAAAGAAGAATACAAAAATTACTTATTTTTACCTTTTACAGATTTGAGTAATGGACAAGAA
This sequence comes from Bernardetia sp. ABR2-2B, assembly GCF_037126435.1. GTDB lineage: Bacteria > Bacteroidota > Bacteroidia > Cytophagales > Bernardetiaceae > Bernardetia. Next base: position 1,593,561 of record NZ_CP147020.1, read on the forward strand.
TCCTATTACGGAGGACGTTATATTGATTTGCAAATTCCAGAAAGAGAAGCAGCCGATGGACAAGAGTTAGATAAAATTACGATTGATTTTAATAAAGCCTACAATCCGTATTGCGCTTATAATCATAAATATTCTTGCCCAATTCCTCCAAAAGAAAATCATTTGGATGTGAAAGTTTTGGCAGGTGTGAGTTATGAGAAAACAAAGTAAGAAGATTAGAAATATAACTTTCAAAACCTTAGTTTACTTCAATCTCAATACATAAGAAAATCCACCTCTAAACTCTTGGAAATCTTGAAAAGACTTTGAAGAATTAGCAATTAAAGAAGAATTGAATGAAAAAGTATGACGTTTTTTGAGAGTTGTACTTGCCGTAAAGTTGGATTGAATGACATTTCCATCAGCAATTTTATCTACAATACTTTGATTATAGGAAGCATCAAAATTGAGTTGAAGAGTCTTTTTGAAGATAGATTTTCCTGCGCCAAGCGTAAAACCATACAAGAGATTTTCTAAGTTAGCAACTTCTACTCTATTAAAATTCAGCCCAGACATAAACGAAAAACCAGATTGCATATATTGTGTAGAATGATTCAATGAAAAAACTAAGGCTTTCATATCTGCAAAACCTTGTGTAAAAATATTAAAATCATTGACTTGTTGATAAACAGCAGAAAGTGAAATTGTATGCACCTGCGAAGTATCTTTGATGATGTTATAAAATGGAGAAACACTAATAGATTGAACAGTATTGCGAATACGCAAAGAATCTGAAAGTGGAATATTGCCTTCTTCTTGATTATTGGTATTGTTGGTATAATTGAAATTAACGCCGTAATGAGGTTTTGGAAGTAAATTTATATTCAAATTTCCGATAGTGCGCCAAGTCGTTTCAGTTCTTGTATTCAATAGATTATTTCGCATTATTCCAATCGTTCCATTGACCAAAATTTTATTTTTAGCAAGTGAAATAAAAGGCGTAAGACTAATTCGTTCCATATCATTGGCAAAAAAATACGCTCCCAACGTTTGATATTCTGGCATCACTCGTTCATAATCTAATTTCAAAGAATAGGATTTTGCTCTCCAAGCAAGACCAATTTTTCCTGCATACGAAACTCGTGAAGACGCTTTTGGGTCGACAATCGTATATTCAAAATTACGAAAAGAAGTAGAAGCCAAATCTCTTGTAAAAAAACTCACTCCTACATCTGTATCTAAAGTCAGTTTTTTGAAAATAGTCAGTTTTCCTACCAAGCCTAGAGCTATATTTTCAGCAGGTGTTACGCCTGTGCTATCTGTCGGACGAAAAATAGAAGTAGAATCATCTTTTGCTTTAAAAAACACCAAATCCACAAAGTTTTGAGTATTTCCATAACCAGCTTTTATAGCATAACCTTGACGTTTGTAGCGAGGAAGAGCCAAATCTTTTACTTCTTGTTGTGGCAAATCACTATTAAAAATTCCATTCATTGCACCAAAACGAAATTTTCCAGTATTGATTTCTACGGCTGCTCCCAAAAAAGTATGACCGTTTAAGGTATAATTTGAATAAGTCAAATTTCGGTAACCCAAATGAAGTGTCAAAAATTTCCATTTAGGACTCATTCCAAATTGAAAAAAGGGACGCTGAAAATCTAGTTGTTGTTTGCCTAGTGTATAAGAAAATGGCAAGTCTATGCCACCTTTCAAACGCAAACCAAAGTTTCCAGTTACATTCCAAAAAAAGGATTAGAACGCTGTGGGATTCCACGCACTCCATATACATTAAAAGAAGAAGAAATTGAGCCGTACCAGTTTACAAGATTTGATTTTTTTTGAGTATTTGTTGAAGTAGAATCGGTATTTTGAGCTGTTGCAGTAAAACAAAGACAACAGAGAAGAGCCAATAAAAGTAGTTTAGATAATGATTTCATAAGCAGTAGGAGTTATTCTAGCGCAAGATTCTATCTTGTGCTTATTATTTTGTAAGCATATGCTTACGAAAGAGAGTGTCTAAGCAAGATGCTTGAACGAGAAAAGTTTTTTAAAGAAAAAGAAGTAATTATCTTAAATCAATTTTTACTTGATTACTCAATTCAGATTCTGAACCGTCTTTATAAATCAATTTTATGACATAGACAAAACCTTTTTGATTATCATAAAGCGAATAATCTATGTATTCATTTTCTTGAATGGTCGTTAGTGCGACAAATTCAGCTTCTTGTTCCTTACGCAAAATCATCACTTGAAAACCTTGCTCTTGCTTGTCTTTCCATTCTTTTCCTTCCCAAAACAAACGTAATTGCTTTTCCTTTTTCGAAAACTCTGCTTTTAGTGTTGGAATGAAATTTTGCTTTCCATTATCATAAAATTGAATTGGTGTAATGGTCGTAATGGCTGATAAATTTTCAGATTGGTCTTTTGCTTGGATAGCATATTGATACCATTTTGATTTTTCTGTTTTCTTATCCAAAAACTGGCTTGTTGTATCTTCAAAAGTTGCTAAAACCTGCCATTCATCACTCTCTTTTTCTCTTCTCAAAACAGAATGCGAAAAAATATCTAAACTACTACTTCTTCTAAAATCTAGTTTAATTCCTTTTTCATTTACTTCATAAAAAGCAACAAAAGGCGAAGTTGGTGGAATAGTATCAGGTTTAGATAATTCTAAAATTTCAGAATAATCAGACGCATTATAACGCAAATCTATTGCAGCAATTTTGTAATAAATCTTATTTGAAAGTGTATTTAAAGAAATTGTATCTAAAAAAATGTCATTTGCAATCGGAGAAACGGTCAGTTGTACAAACTCTCTTTCTTTTGCATTGGCATAATATACTCGGTAGCCTCTCAAATCTGCTTCTGTTCCTTCTTCCCACTTTAGCCTTACAACTCCCAAACTATCAATCGTTCCTTTTAGGTTTTTTGGTGTTTGAGGTGGAATGCTATCTACAAGCGTGTGCATTGCCGTCATTGATTTTGAGATATTTCCGTTTTTGTCGTGAGCATAAACAGTATAATAAGAATTAAAAACCTCTTCTGGATTTTTGTCTATAAATTCATTATTCTTACCTTTTGAGCGTATTGGCTTTTCATTGATATAAATAAATTCGTGTCCAACATCTAATGCTTTTGCTACAAAATACCCTTCTAAATCAGGTTGTTCGCCTATTGTTTCCCACATTATTTTTACAGAACCATCAGGTAAAGTTTCTGTAAAAATTCCACCAAAACCAGCAGCAGGAGATAAATCAATTCCCTGTCCTTCTACCGTTTCAGAAGGCAAACCCATATCTCCAAACGGTGTAATCCCTGTTATTCTGTACGTTGCTTTTTGGTAATTTTGAGAAACTGAATCTATATAAAAGTTGTAAGGAATATCTTGGTCTGTAATGCTTGGATTTTCATTTAATGTAAAAAAAGTCTTTCCATCGGTTGATTTTTCTATCTTAAAAGCTGAAAAAGTATCATTTCCATCTTTATCCCAAGTTATGGTTACTGCGTGTTCGCCTTCCTCCGTCGAAACTCCAATGACAGGATACGGCTCATATTTTTCTGTAAAATCAATTCTTACAATCGCTGTATCTACTTCCATTCCTTCAATTTTTTGAGAAGGATAAATAGAATAAATAGCAAAACCCTCTGTTTTTTGAAAATTATCTTTGAAAGATAAACCCAAACCTTGAGCAGCTTCTTTCTCCATATCAGCCGACAACATTGCAAGAGCATAACGCATCTGTATTTCATTTTCCGTTTTTTTAGCCGTTTCAAAAGGCGAAGAAATGGCTGCTGTATTTACTGAAACTGTTCCATACATTGCTTCTGCTGCTGCTGTTACATAGGCATTTTCTGTATTGGTTTTGTTTTTCCATTCTTCTAATGAATATGGTAAAATAGGACTTTGCGTAATTTTTTCAGCTTTGAAATCATCACTATTAATATAAATTTTTTCAATGGTATAACCAATTTTATTTTTGTGCATTGTGCGCCAAAGCAAAGGTGAAGAAGGAGCAAAGCGCAACAACACTTCCGAGCCTGTAAAACGTCCCATTGCTTGAATATTTACTGAATCTTTAAAAGGGTCATTATCTTGTGCAACTGCAAAAGAGAGAGAAACACCCAAAAAGAAGAGAATTAAAAATATATTTTTCATTGTTTTTTATTGATTAGAAACCGTCGTTGAGACTCAAATGCAGTCGTCAACGAGGCTTTTTAGTTATTTTTTGACTTTATAATTGAAAGATTTTCCTTCTAAAGTGATAGTATAGTTGTGCGAACCAAGCAGGTATAAAGGTCTTTCAAAAGAAGTGTAAAATGACTGATATTTTGAAGGTGTTATTCCTTTATAATGACCATTTTGCAGAAAGTGATCTTTAACATTAAGAGCCTTATTGTGTGCAAATTTTTGAAGTTTTTGAATATCTCTAGCCAAAATGTAATTTCTATATTCGATAATCGGAATGTAGTATTTTGTATTACTATCAAAACCTAAGTTATTATCAAATTGGTTCTTAGAAGGTTTTGGAACATTGATTTGTAAATTCAACCCTCCTAGATTCAAGTTTTGCTTTGGAGCTTTTGCTCTTGCTTGTTGAATTTCATAAGGCGAAATAAGTGTTTTGGGAAGTGTATACGTTATTCCTTTTGGCTTAAATAAAGAACTTGGATAATTTGATGAGTTTCTATTCGAACCAACTCTATAAACCTTTTGATAATGAGGACGATAAAACATAATCGTATTTCTCATTTCCAAATTATAAATTGGGGGTTGAAACGTCTTGTTACTTCCAAAATTATACAATCCATAATAACGAGTAGGGTGGAATGTTGGAACAAAATTTAAAATTCCTTCTCCATACTTAGCTTTCAAAATAGAATGTTTGAAATGCTCGTTCGCATATTCTTGTGGAAACTGATTTGTATTTTGATAAGCTGTCATTAAACTAATGCCGTTTGTGGTGGGTGGAGTCAAATCTAAGTTTTTCCCGAAACCTAATTTTCTTGTCGCTTGTACATAACCATACGCATCCACTACATCAATCGGCTCATCACAAGCAAGGGCAATCATAGCCACTTCTGCACACTGATTATTTCCTATTGATATAGTTGCTAATTCAGCTTGTTTAATACTCATTTTATTCATCTTATCTATCATTTTATTATACTTTCCAGTTCTGAAATGATAAGTAAGAAGTTTGGTTTCAACTTGTTTTTTAGAGTTACGGCTGCCTTTGAGAGCTGTATAATATGCCATACTACTTCCTCCAATATTTTTCTCTATTTGATTCGTGTTTGCTCCTGCTGACAAGTTATTATTTCCTTCTTTATCAATACGAATAATACTGATTTCATAAATGGTAGAACCTTCTAATTGTGGAATTTGGAAATTAACTTGGTCAAAAGTACAGTTTACCTTATCTGTATCTATGCTTTTGCCTGTTTTGAGGTCTGTAAAACGAGTTACAAAAATAGTTGAGCCTTCAGAAATATGTAGTTTTTCAAATAAAGGTTGGTCGCAAATAGACTTTGTAAGTTTTACATTACCCCACCTTGCGCCTTTAAAGGCATAACGAGACCTTGCAAAAGGATTTGCACTCACAATCTGACTTTGAGGAATCTTCTTTAATCCTGTATCTGTTGTGAAAGAAGTTGATTTATGTTGAGTAGCTAGTTTGGTATGAATATTATTTTCAATTTCCCAACCTGAAACTTCTACATAAAACGTATATTTTGTTTTTGGTTTTAAGGCTTCTTTTGCTACAAAATAGGCTTCTTTTTGGTATTTATCGAATTTGGTTTTACCTTCTACAATTATCTTTTTTCCTCCTTCTTGATATGATAGTTCAGCTTTTTGCAAACGAACATAAACTGTACTGACTTCATCTTGCTCATCTTCGTTTTCGGCAGGTACAACCAATTTGTAGGTATTACCTGAATAATACTTTGTAATGCCTTGGCTTTCATCTCTACCAATTCCCAAATTAAAAGATACGCTTGGGTCAGTCATTACACTTGCTTTTTTAGAGCCTTCTTTTGGAGCAATTTGAGAAATTAGAGGATAATCATCAAAAGGATTTTTATTTCCTTGTCCTGTAAACTCACATTTTTCGCCAAACTCAAATTCAAAATCCATATTTATTTTGATGCGATTTCCTAAAAGTCCACCCTTTACGACAAAGTTTCCACCCAAATAACTAGGATTTGGAGCTTCTACCTCTACAAGTGCAGCACTCTTCAAGTCTATTATTTTGAATTCCCTCTCTTTACCAAATAGTTTTCCTTTAAAACCTGCTTCTCCACCAAAATATCCGTAAGCTTGTCCCTTTGCTCTCCATTTATTGATTCCAAAATCAGATTTATTATTACAAAGTGTTTCATCACTATATTTAGCAAGAAGAATATCAAAACCTGCAAAGAGTTCAAAGTCAGCATAGAGAAACAAAAACTTTGCATCTAAAGCTCTTCTGAAACCTAGTCCCATTGCAAAACCTTTTCCTTCTTGCGCTTCTTGGTATTGTGCCTTTTGTGATATTGGAAGATTGAGTGTCTGACGTATTTTTTTAGGGACAGATGGCAAATATTGAGGAATATGCGTTCCCATCATAAAATAACCATTGTAAGAAAGTGTGGTAACTTTCAAATCAATATTCATATTCAAACGGCTCTTGTCATTCCAAGGCTCATCTTGCATAGCTTGTGATTTTGACCATTTTCCTAAATTCAGATACCATTTGTTTGGTTCAAAATGTAATTCAAGGTTTCCGTTTCCTTGCACCACATCTCCAGCTTTTATATTGATTGCACCAGCCATATTAAAAGCAGGTTTGATGGCATCAATTTTTATTCTGACCGAAGCACTAGCCACAGCATTTATTTTTTCTGCCATTGGTAAATCAATTGGCTGCATAAAATAACCATCGCCTTTTAAAATAAGCGAATCTAAAGCTAGTCCTTTTACATTATCATTTCGCATAAATACTTCAAAACCTAAATCAGCATTAAAACTAGAAGCAGCATCTGCACCACCAGAAAGCCCCAAAACCATATTGGCTTTGAAACCAAATTTGTCTTTTTGAGGTGTAAATGTAGTTCCTGAAACGGTTTGCCCTGCTTCTGAATTTGGATCAAAATCAACTGTTTCAAACTGCTCATAAGAAACTGCTTTTGGCGTTTCTCCTCGTTTCATATTGTACCACGCACCACCACCAAAACCATAGGCAGACAAAGAAGTAGTCATAGGAATACCTGTTTTTAGCAATGCCATTGCATCAAAATACCAGTATCTAAATCCTTCTTTTGTAACTTGATTATTTTTGTTTTTGATAGAAAGTGTTTTTCCAATCTGTAATGTAGCATCTACTTTTACTAGCTTTTGAATATCAACACTTACTGCACCTCTAAAACCATTACCAAATGTTTGGTCTTGTTTATAAATATCAACTTCTCCTGTAAAGTGAGCTACACCGATATTTGCATCAATATTAATACTGTTTAAAGAAGTTTCTTCATAACTTAACTTTTTAGTATTTTTATTATACTTAGAAAAAACAGTAAAAGTAGTTCCTCCTTTTATTCCGTTAGCAAGGTTTATAAGCGTGAGTTGTGGTGATAACTTTATCCCATATATTTCTCCATTGCCTTTTTGTACAGAAGTAAGTTCTAAAGGTTTCTCAGGATCAAAGGATAAAGGAAAGTCTGCCAAACGACTTTGTGGTTGGTTTGGGTTTTCTAAAGCAAACTTTGTAAAAGACTGAATGAGCTTATTAGAGCCACTTTTTAAAGCTAGTTTTTCGAAACGAATATCAGGAAGTGAAAAACTAGATACATTATTTTTATCTAATTCTTCTTCTTGTCCTTCCGAATTTTTGGCTTTTCCATCTGCCCAGTTGATACTTATCGCTCCATTTAATTCGGCATCAACGCCCCATTTATTATTCTTTTCTTTGATGGTAATTTTCGAGTCTTCGTCCAAATCTAAAGTAGCCACCCAAGCTGACACTGAATACTCTTCATTAGTTATGACAGAAAAAATAAAATCAGCATCTCCATTTTGATTGGCTTGATTGATAGAGCCTTCATAACTCAAGGCTTCATCAGTCAGAGGAATTTTGAGGTTTCCTTCCATAAGTCCACCAGAAAGCGAACTATTTTTGAGTGTAATTCCAAACTTTTCAAGTGAAATAGCCCAGTCATCAACATTTCCATCATTTAAAGAAAGTAATTCTCCACTTGCATCAATTTTTCCAGAAAAACCTAACTTGTCTATGATAAATTCATCAGCTTCCAACACTAAAGCCTTTTTATCTTTCTTAAATACTTTTGGCAGCGTTACACTCAAGTTTTGAATATAAACTCCTACCCAATCATTTCCTTTTTGATGTTTTTGTTTGACAGAAGTAGGTGTTTTTTTACCTGACAAATCCAACGACAAAGAAGGCGCAGCAAAAACCAAGTTTTGAGCCGATGGCAGTACAAAAGAAGGATAATTAAAATCAGCTTCAAAAATCCAACCTCCAGCCTGTTCGATTTCTGTTTGGAAAGTTGCTTGTAGTTTTTTGTTTTCGTTCTGAACTACTTTGTTATCTTGATACGGCAAAACTTTATTTCTTGACCACTCCAAATGACCTTTTAAAGCTACGTTTTCGATTCCTTTACAACTAAAATTTGCATACGTATTTTGCTGTCCTTTTTCTAGGATTAATGTCAAATCATTCGAAAGTTTTAAGGTTTTATCACTAGAAAGTGAAATTCTACCTTCTGTATCAGCACAAAAACCATTCGGACGGATTCCCAAGCCTGTTCCTGTAAGCATAAAAAGGTCATTCTGTACAACTTGTGGAATTTCCACTCCCAAAACAGTGTGCATTTTGGCTTCCGTTGGAGAAAAAATAATTCCGACAATCGCCAAATTATAATTATTATTATCTAAACTTAAAGGCAAACCTATCGGAACATTTCCACCCAATTTAGAAACTTGTCTTGAGACATTTCCTAAAAACTGATTGATTTGTTTGGCTTTACTAGCGATGCTTTCCAAATCTGCATTTGGATTTTCACTTATGGCTTGACTAATCAAGTTTTGATTATCTACCTTTGCATAAATATTTCCATCAAAGAGTTGAAAGTTATCATTTACTTTCAGATTATTAAATTTTACTTTTATAGGAGCATTCAGAAAGGCTACCAAAATTGTCCCTTCTCCCGAATTATTTCCATTGATAGAAGTAATTTTCATCTTAAATTTTCCTGCAATTATTTCTTGTCCTACTGAAAGCTTTAGGGGTGCAGAAGGTGTAGGCGCAACAATTTGACAAGCAGCCATACATTCAGGCGAATCTTGTGGGTCTTTAGGAATGTTTGGATTATCGTCATCGTTTGGTAAATCACCTCCATCCACAACGACTACTACATCATCAGGAGGGGGAGGATTATCATCTTCTCCATCATTATCGTTATCATCATCACCTTCGTTATCTCCATCACCCACAACTACAATTTTATCATCTTCATAAGTAAAAGAAGTAACAGGGCTGTGTCCTTGATTTTTGAATTGAATCGAATTGCTAGGGTCGTAAGCCGTTACACGAAGCGCATATTTTCGTCCTTCTTGCAAAGGAGGCATCGCCAAAGTATATGAAAATGTATTTGTGATAATATTATCTTTCTCAAAATAAGTTTGAATAGATGGATTATTAAAAGCATCGTTGATATTGAATAAATTATTTGCACTCATATCCACAATTTCTAAACGATAACGAGTTTTTGAAGGCACACCAGCAGGAGTCCAAACAAAATTCACAAATTGAGGTGTACTAGGATTTATTTTGGCTTCATGAAGTGGCAAAACCATAATTGGAGGGTCATAATTGGTAATGACAATCGAAGCACAACCAAACTCAGAAGATAAAAGTGTGTTATTCTGAAACTCAAAAGCCTTTATACACAATGAATAAGCACCTTCTGGAAGAGCCTCATTTTGAGCCAATGTAGAAACAGAAACCCCTTGTATTTGTACGTCGTTTTCTGTTAGATTTGCATTAAAACTTTGCAGTTGGTTGTAAGTAAAAGTTCTTGTTTGTCGTGGATTTAGAACAATAGGAGCAGTCGGAAAGTAACTCTCTTTTACTCTGACAGAAACACCATTATTTCCTTCTAAAGAAGGAATTAGACGGATTTGCTTGGTTTCATTGCTTGTGTTGGTAAGCGTAATAATTACAGAATTTCCTCTATTGATATAATTTTCTAAATAAATAGAATACGGAGGAACGACTGTAACAGTCACGTTTATAGGTTGTGAAAAAGCTGTTTGAATGTTAAGAATACAAACAAATAAAAATGCTAAAATTGATAGGTAAGTTTGGTATTTTTGTGTCCTCATTAGTATTGATGATGATTTATGTAATGATTGTTTTCCTATTTTTTATTTAGAAAAGACATTATTTTATAGCCTCATTTTTTGATAAAAATGAGTATTGGTATTCTGATTTAACTTTTGATATTACTGATTTATATATAGAACAAGTGAGTTAAGACTACTTTAAAAATACAGAAATAACTTACTCCTTTGACTTGTTAAAATATGTTACGTCAAAAATCTTTAAAAAGGTTCTGTAAGGCAAGTAAAATGAGGCAAACGGTAACTTTTGGGGCGAATGGCAAGGTAATTATATAACTTAATCCTGTTTTTTTGTGAATATTTCTATTTTTTGCTTAATGATAGAATTGTTTTTTCTTGATACAGGGATAAGCTCATCGCCATAAAATAAGTGTAATTTGTAGCCTTGTGAGTTTCCAGAAATGTGTTTTACTTGATGAAGATTGATAAGATAACTTTTATGACAGCGAAAAAATTGAGGAAAATCTTTTTCTAAAATTTCTGAAATAGATTTGAGTGTATTGCGAATTAGTTTTTTTGAAATGATTTTATTCTCTAAAAAAATAATTTCTAAATAATTATCAGCAGCTTGAATGTAGAGTAAATTATCTGATTCTATTTTAAAATCTTCTTCTTTGTTTTCAGTTGGTATAGAGATAAGGTTAGATTTTATTTGCAATGATTCTGTAAGAGTAGGTTCTGTTTTTTTATGCTGTGATACTTCTAGTTGTTTCTCTACTTCCTCTATTTTTTCTAGTCTTTCAAATTCAATTCCTACAGAATTATTTTGAAACTGTTCTTTGTTATTAGGCAGCTTAGTAGTTTCATAGATCAATTTTCTCCTTGTTTCAAAATAATTTTTGATATAAAATGAAATAAGAATAGGAAAAACAGCCACAGAAATAGTATAAAATTCAAATTTTAGGATTCCCCAAATTGTTAAGTCAATAAAACCAGCCCAATTAGCGTATAAAATATTTACAAAACCTATTGTTCCAATATTGATAATGGTTACTACAAGTTCTTTTGCTACTGTCCAATTTTCAGTTTGAAATAGTTTAGGAAAAAAATAGAATGCTACTACTTGAAATGCAAACATTACAGTAAAACAAATAAGTCCAGACCCAAAAGCGACCTCAAAAATATTTAATTGATGTCCGTAAGCTATTCCAAAAGGCTGAAAAATGAGCAAGAAAAAGCTGATAAACAGACTATAAACTACACAAGTCCAAATGCGTTTTTGAATAGAAGTTTCTAGTGGATACTGTCGTGTAAAAAATGAAATTATAGTTTCTTTACTTAAAGAAAACTGATTATTTCTAACTCTTTCTTCCTGTATTACGTTTTGTTTTGGTATAACTTTTTGGTTTTCTTTTTTAGTTTCTAAAGTCTGCAACTGCTTAATTTCATGTTCTTTTTTCAATACATTTCTTTTGTCTCCCAAAGCAAAAGAAATAAACAAAACTTCTAGGACTGAGCCTAATTGTACAGGATTTAAGTAATTACTAGGAGGTAACAAAACCAACGTTTGGGCTATGGCTAAGATAAAACCTAGTGTCAAGAATCCCCATCCTAATAAATAATATTTGGCAGGTCTAAACCCTCGGTAATAACTTAAAATTCCTGTGATAAGCAATACAATTCCTAAGGTCAGAATTCCCACTTGTGATAACATCCAAGCCTCAATTTTGAAGCTGGAAAAAACCAATAGAATAATCAGAAATCCAAAAACAATATAGAAGTTTAAAAGATATGAAAGCCATTTAGGCAATATAATTTTTGCAAAAAAAGTCTTGGTAAAAATTACAGCAAAAATTTGCATCAGAGCAGCTTGTAGGATAATAAACTGGTTTAGCTCTGGTATTTCTGGCCACAAGTATTTAAAAGAATAGCTATAAATACTTGCCATAAAAAACATTGTAAAAAAAGCATAAAGCACATAAGTCAGATACACAAGTTCTCTATTAATCAGAAAAACAAAAAGGTTATATAAAATGACTAGAATCATAAAACCTAAGTATATGCCTTGAGCAAAATCAAAATCACGAACAAAGGCAAGGTAATTCTCTGCAGACCAAGAACGAAAAGAAAACAAAAGGGGTTGTAGCGAACGGATGCGTATGTAAATCATACTTTCAGAAACTTCTTCGACTGGAAATGTAAAATAGCCCACTTGAAAAGGACGACTTGAAAAGGGGTAATTATCTCCTGTCGTAATTTGTTGAATAATTTTTCCTTGAGCATTTACTTGATAGAAAGTAATCTCATCTAAAGAACCTGCTCCTAATTCAATACGGTTATCTCCTTTTGAGATACTTTGATAAGGTATTTTGAGCCAAAAAGACGAATAAGAACTTTCTAAATTTATATATTCTAATGTATTTTGTTCAAAATTATAGGATTCATTTCCTAGTAAGTCTTGAAGTGTGAGTGTTCTTTTAGCATCTTCAAGTATAGATACCTCTTTGCCTAACGTATGAAAAGTATAAGCCTGTGCTTTCAAAGACAGGCAAGTTAAAAGTGAGATAAAAAGGCTAAAAGTAAAGGCTACATAAACACACTTTTTAAATGATATTCCCAAAGGGTATTGCTTTCTTAGTAATGAGACAAGAAACATAAAAAATAATAGTAGTAGTGGTAATTCTCTGATTGGGAATGTCAATTAAAACAATCTTTTGATGCAACAAGAAAAGGATATTTTTTTGTAAAAGCGAATTAGACTTGAAGTCAAATTAAAATAGGGAGTATCCCATCAAGTGTGTAAGTAGAAAATAACATAGTTTGGGACATGTCCCAAACTATGTTATTTTCTTTTTTCTTTTCAACTCTTAAACTTTACATACGATGAATCCAGAAGAGATATTTAATGATGATTTTTTTAAACAGTTCAAAACAGGTAAAGACCTTACCAACTTTTTAACAGCTCTCCAAAAACGAGGGATAGAAAAAATGTTGGAAGGAGAACTAGATGCTCATTTAGAGTACGAAAAACATCAAAAAGTCCTACACAGAACAAACGCAATGGACACAGCACTAAGAGCATAAAGACCAGTTTTGGTCAATCTCAAATCAAAGTACCTAGAAACCGTGAAGCCTCTTTTAACCCAATGCTTATTCCCAAACGAAAAAGTATGGTAGAAGGTATTGAAAATGTGATTGTTTCGCTCTATGCCAAAGGAATGAGTGTCTCTGATATTGAAGCTCAAATTAAAGAAGTCTATAATTTTGAGGTCTCTCCTAGTACCATTTCACGTATTACAGATAGCATTACCAATGACATCGTAGCATGGCAAAACCGTCCTTTAGAACCTGTCTATTTGTAGGTGTTGAATAGAAACGTTTTCAAAGATAATAAAGTTGCTGAACAACAACAATTTAGATCTATTTACCGTAAACTAATAAAAAACAATCTCAAAACTTTCACAACAATGAAAAAGCATCAAAACAAAGAAGAAGACAAAGAAGTAGAAAAAAAACCTATCCAAAATCAAGAAGAGAAAACTCATATTGAAAATTCAAAAGAGAAAATCACAGAACTCTCAGATGAAGAACAAGAAGACTTGAGAGCAGAAGCTAGAGAACGTTACAATCGTTTATTGGGCTGTGGGGGTTGATATTTTATTCAATACAATATTTTATTTCTGTAAATAAATCTTGATAGGCTTTTTGGTCAAATACAAATGAGCCTATTTTTTTATACTCTTCAAAATCTGTTTCTTCATATCCATTTTCATAAGCAAAATCTTTCCAAACAATTGAATCATCTAATCTTTCGACTTTGACAGTCATTGCTCCACAACCAATATCTAAACATTCGGAGCAGCCATAAATCATTATCCTACCATTTTCTAATTCTGGTTCTTTTTCTAGTAAAAGTTCCTTTATTTTTTCTTCTCGGTAATTACTGTTGCTAGATGTCTCGATTACTCCTATCATTCCGAAATCTTTCACACTTAATAATTCAGACAAAGGTTTTCCATCAATTATAAAATCAAAATAAAACCTTTGACTCATCATTGCCCCTCCAAGTTCTTCAAGTTTAGTTTGAGTTTTGTATGATAAACTATTTTTCATCTTAGTATCTATTTTTATGAAACAGACTAGGAAGTCTGTTATAAAAATGATTTCAGCTTTACTGATAACTGACTTAATACCCTCCTTGAAATTTTCGTACTCCCCATTCAAAACTAGCAAGTCCAATAATCAAGAGCATAATCCACCATAAATTAATTACTTCTGAAAGCTGTTCATTTCTAAAAACCGTCGGTGTAGGAATCTGATTTTGTAGAGAATCTTGCAAAACTTGTAGATTATTAAGCGTATAAAAATTTCCTTTATTTTGCTGTGCCAGTCTTCGCATAACACCAAAATCTGCCGTAGCATTTAAGCTTTCCAATTTTATTTCTTTTACTGTAAATTGCCCGATTGAAACTTCTGTTTTCCCGTCTAGTTGAGTAGTTGCTTTAAAAGAATATGCTCCCTCTGGAAGTGCAGAAGCAGAATATCTAAAGGGAGAAGCATTATTTGTAAAGGTATAAGTTCTTGTTTTTCCTTCTTCATCTTTAATTTCTAAACGAATATTTTGCCCTAAAAGTGGTTCATAAATCGCATTATAAATTTCTACATCAAAACTCACACCATCAGAAGTAGAAAACTGTGAAGCTGTCGGCGCAACTCTAAAACGTCTTTTGTCTTCTTTAGTAGAAAGATATTGAATTATTTTACTCAAAAGTGCATCATATCCTTCTTGATTTTTATTTTCTGCATATTCATTTAATCGCCATTGCCACGTATTTTCGGCAAGCCAAACTCCTGCTTTTTTGCCATTTTTTTCACTCATCACTACTAATGGCTTTTTGGTCTGAATATTTCCAACTCGTTGATACAACATAATTTCAGCTTGTGGCGAAATATCATAATCAGCAAACGGAACAAGCGCAGGAGGATAGGAAGCAAAACGGCTTTTTTGTTCGTCTGTTAGATAAAACTTTGAAAAATTGGAGTTCCAAAATGGAATTACTTTATCAGATTGATTCCCTAAAGGACGAATTTTCACACCTGTATTCAATGAATTAAAAGCATTATAATCACTTTGCGCTCCAATAACAAAAAGCTCGGCAGAAGTGAGTTTGCGAAGTTTTTCTAAAACAGGTAGTGGTCTTCCCATTTTATCAGGAAATTGATGATAAATAATAAGGTCATACTTATCCTCTAATTTAGTAGTACGTAAATGAGGCAAGTGAATATAAGGCAAATAAATATCAAACTTGTAATTCTCATTTTTTTCTATCGCTGCACGAAATGCCTTTATATCTGGGTGAGGCGCAGCAGCAACTAAAAGAATTTTTTCTTTGCTATCAATAATGTCAATATAAGCGTGGGCTGTATTATTTTGCTTTGTAAACTCTCCTTCTTGTGGCACAATCGTAACAACATAATGCTGAATGCCTTTTGAGGTTGCTTTTATCAAAAACTCAATACTTTTAAGGTCATTTGGATTAGAACTAAATTTCGCTTTTTTGGTAGAAATGGTTTTTCCATTTTGTGATAAAATTACCGTAATTTCTCTATTCTCAAAACCTGTATGTGTAACTTCTGCCACGATTGGAAATTGATTTCCTAAATACGCCATCTTATTATGAAATAGACTTTTCAATATTATATCTTTTTTTGGAATCGTATCGCCTACTCCAATTGTTTGAAGTGAAAAAGAATAGGGCGAAATATCAGGTGCAAGTCCTTGATTGTAAGCACCATCAGAAAGCAAAACTACATTAGAAAGGTTACGATTTTCAAATTCACTTTGAATACTTTTGAGCAAATCACTAATAGGAGAAGAAGTATAATTGAAGTTTATTTTATTCGTATTATTATCAATATTATTTCTCAAACTATCATTTTCTAGTTCTCTCAAAGTTCTGTATTCCACATCAAATCCTTTTTCTTCAAGGTTTTGAGCTGTTTGTTGGATAGAATTTAAAGCCGAATTTATTTTAGTAGAATCTTCTTGTAATAAAATTGAAGCCGAATTATCAATCGCAAAAACAACCGTTGGGTTTTCGTAACGAGTAATAAATTGCTGCATCAAAAGTCCTATTAACAGGATTGCAAGAACAGAAACCCACAAAAAACGAATGGCAGCCAATGCTTTTTGCCAGTTTTTGCCCCACGGCGAACTTCTTTTATAATACAACAAAGCAGCATAACCAGCTCCTAAAAGCAAAGCTACAAGTATCCAAGCACTAGAATATTCTGTTAAAAAGATAGGCATTTATATTAATGAAATTACGATAGAATACATTTTAAACACAGAGTTCGCAGAGAAATACTGAGAATAAATACAAATTTAGACCTTTGAAATTAGATTTCAGAATTTGAAATTTTCTTTACTTCTAATTTCTGAAATCTGACTTCTAAATTTGTTTGCAAAACGAAAATACACAATTCTACTTCTTTTAAGAAACAAAAAACAAAACCTTATGAATTTTTGAGGTTCATAAGGCTTTATTTATTCTTTCAAAGTGCAATTCTGAAATTAACTGGTTACTGATTTAAAGTTTCCAAGAGAATCCTAAAGTAGGAGCTAATGAAGGAGTAAATGGACTTATTTGAACAGGTTTGAAGGTAATTTTTGAAGGCTTGAAACTAGGATAAAAATTCTTTTTTATGTCTGCTAAACGAGAATTATAATCAACCAGACGGTTTCTTATTGGATTCCTTGAAAAAATAACCAATTGCCTTCCTCCGTACCAACCTGCTCCCCCCATTAAAATACCAGCTAATCCTATTTCAGAACCACTTCCTAAAGTAAGGAGAACACCAGAAGCCCCAAATACTAAACCTACCCCTTGAATAACTCTACCAACTCCTGTTCCCACTTTAGATTTATCAATAGCTTGTACTAGCTTTTTTTCTCCTAATTCTTTCATTAGATTTCTTCCTGCTGTCATTGAAATTGCTTTTTTTTCATCTTCTAGGTAAAAAGTGCCTGTTCTTCTATGAAACCTTATAGGATTTTCTTTCCATTCGCTCGTATGGTTACTATATAAACTATACTTTTTTTTATTCAAGCTAATAGTTCCCATCTGAACTGAACTCTCAACTTCAATAGTTGAGCTTACATTTTTTTCACGCTTTTCATTTCCATATACTCGCTGTTTGAAAAAAACTTGTGCAGAAACTGAAAAACAAATTAGATTGGCTAAAAGAAATAAAATTAAATACCTCATAATATATCTAGTTTTTTGTAGTTTTAGTGATTTTATATTTTAATAGATAAACAAATATTTAAGCTTTTTTCTCCACGTATCCTCTTTATCATAAGAAGTTCTGCCTCGGATAAGTTCTGTTGTTACTAAGCCATTTTTCAAGTTTTGTACTTGCATAAATACACCATAATCATCTTTATCTAAAATGATAATTATACGAGCTAAATACTTTGTATCATATTTTTCTTGTAGCTTTTTGAGTTGAGGAATATCAACTAATTTCATTTGCTGTACTACATCTCTACTATAAAATGAACCCAATGAATAATATAAGTTAGCTAAATCATTATACTTTCTTACATCTTGAGCAGTAAAAACATCAGGGCTTATAAGAGAAAACCTACGTTCTTCTTTTCTCATCTTATTATACTTCTGTACTTTTTGCGTCAGTTCTTTTTGTTCCTTATCAAAAAAATCAATCCAAAGTTCTTTCTTTTTTTTCTTATTAATTCTAACCAAAACAGGTCTAACCAAAAGCATATTTTCTTTGAGAATAATATCTGGTGTACCAGCAGTTACTCCGAAAAAAGATGTATTTTGTTCGTTATCATACGCTTTTTTAGTAATATAGGCTTCAAACTCTCTAGCAGCTTGTACTTGTTCTGCTATAGTATCTTTTTCTAAATATCCTAATTCAAAAAGTTTTGCTAATCCTTTTTTCAATCCCTTGTCTTCATCTAAGAGTCTTATTTCTTTTACTTTCTGATTTGTTTTTATTTTATTCCAAGCCTCCTGAATAACTCCCATACCCTCTAATTTCCTCATTGCAACAGTATATTCTCTCTTTTTAGTGATGTCAGAGCCATATGCAAATGCTTCTCTAGTAATCTTCAATTCCTCTTCAAAAAACAACTTAGGAACAAAATAATAAAAATACTCATATTCTTTGTACTTATCAGCAAATTCTATTAAATGAGAAGCAGCCAAAACAGCTAGTTGGTCGTGGTGCAAATCTTCTAAAGCATAAAACCAATTTCTACCTTTCCAGTTGATTTCATTGTAGGGATGTTCTAAATAAATTCGTTTTCCATAAACATCATAAGCAGCCAAACCATACAAAGCCTTTACTATACAGAGTTCTGAATATTTAGTTTTTCCATATTGAGATTCCAAAATCAAAGCCGTATAGATAGCATCTACGAATTGCTCTTCCTGTAAATAGAGATTACAAAGCTCAAAACGAGCAATTTTTTGAGCTAACTTAAAACGCTCTTCTGAAACTAAATATTTCTCTCCCTCATTTTCAGATTTTGAAGCCATTTTAGTTAAAGCAATTTTCTTTCTTTCTTCAATATCTGGGTGAGTTTGTAAGGTTTTTATTTTTTCTATTTCCTTCTCACTAAGTTTTGGCATTTCTACAAAATGAGTAATATCTCTATAATAAAAACTATCAGGAAGATTGACATACGAATTATTTAGAAATTTACTCTCAAAAACAAGTGTATCAAATGGATAACGAGAATTTTTCAAGGCTTCAAAAGCTGCCACAGCTTCTGATAAATCATAAGAGGTTTTACTAAAAATGTCCCATCCTTCATCATCAGCTTCTATCTCTTGTTCTTTTGAGTACGAACTTTTCTTTGCCTGTTCTTCATAAAGTGATTTTGACCTAGCAAGC
This sequence comes from Bernardetia sp. ABR2-2B, assembly GCF_037126435.1. Classification (GTDB taxonomy): domain Bacteria; phylum Bacteroidota; class Bacteroidia; order Cytophagales; family Bernardetiaceae; genus Bernardetia. The sequence continues at coordinate 1,612,804 of NZ_CP147020.1, forward strand.
AAACGAGCAATACTTCCTCTTCCTTCATTCTTTACTTCTTCATTATAAAGGAACTGATTAACACTGTGTTTTTTGGTAAAATGAGTAATTTCGTGAGATAAAATAAAGGCAAGTTGAGCTTCATTTTCTAAATGTGCTAAAAGCCCTAAATTGACAAAAATATACCCTTCAGGCGTAGTAAAGGCATTTACAGAATGTTCTTTGGTTACAAAAAAATGAATTTTACCTTGTAAGTCTGGATAATTTTCTAATACTTTATTTCCTACTTCTTGTACATAAGTAGTAATTGTATCGCCAAACAAAACTGAACCACTCCAAAGAAGTTGATTCAAATGATAACTAGAAATAACATCAAACTTATCTTTATTTTCCTCTAAATTTTTATCAACAGTAAGAATATTTTTTTTTCTCTTGGCTTCATAAAAATCACTTGTTCGCTTTAAAAAAACTTCAGGGATTTTTCCTTTTGCTTCTAAAGGTGTGTAATTATTGAAATCTAAAGTAGAATTTTGAGCAAAGCTACTCGGGTTAGTAAAGAGAAATAACAAGAATATGCTACTAAAAACAATGTGATGAATAGAAAGAGGATTCATTCAGTAAGAAATAAAATTTTTAAATAAAAAACCAAGAACTACAAAAGTAATATTTTATTTAAAATATCATCTATAAATATTCAAATAAAGTTAAATAAAATTTCAATTAAAAGAATTTTCTATCGTTTTAGCAATTTTCTCAAACGACCAATTCTGAATTATTTGATAAGATTTTTCTCCCATATCTTTAGCTTGTTTTTGGGAGTTAATTTTATTCATAGCTTCTTTCAAAGATTCTACATTTTCACTTTGAAAAACAAAACCATTTTGATTATTCTTCTCTTCTGGCTGAACTAAATCTACTGCACAGCCTACTTTTGTAGATGCAATAACAGCTTTTTTGGCTGCCATAGCTTCGTTGATAGCTAATCCCCAAGTTTCACCTGCACCTTTTGAAGGAAGAACAAAAATATCACACAATAGATAAACAATTGGCATTTTGGATTGATTCTGAAAAGGCAAAAAATGAATATTTTGATAGGATTCTGACTTTTGTTTTAATTCGTTTTCTAGTTCTCCATTTCCTAAGTAAATCAAATGTTCTTTATGTTTATCTTGCTTTCCATTTTTACTTTGCTTTTGAATAAATGCTTCTAAAAGTAGTAAAGGAGATTTTTTTGGTTCAAATTTTCCTGCAAAAAGCCAAACTACTTCATTTTCTTTTATGCCTAATTTTTTTCTCCATTGTTGGGCTAAGTCTATATTTTCATTTGTTGGCTTGAAACGAGAGTTATCAATGGCATGTGGAGCAAAAGTAAGTTTTTTATCACTTACTCCTGCCTGTTTATAATAGTTTTTATTATTTATTCCAACAAAAAAAGCTTTATCAATATGAGAATAGAGCCAAGTAAGAAATAGTTTACGAGCAATTTTTTTTGGAAAAGAAATTTCATCTAATAAATGAGAATCACCACGAAACCATATAGGAATTTTATTATTAAAATAACGAATAACTTTTAAATGACTTTTATAACTCCAACCAAAAACCAAGATAGCATCAGGATTATAGTTTTTTATCTCTTCAATGATGGTTGGATTATCAATTCCTTTAAAGTGATGTGAGCCTTTATCTAGTGCTATATTTTCTAAAAACTGATACTTATATCCTTCTAAAAGAGGAATATCCCATTCTATTTTCTTTCCAAACCCCTCATCAAATTTATCTTTTAAGGCATCTTCTCCCCACGTATAAAAAACACAGACTTCTATAGTTGCACGTTCTGAAAGCAATTTAAAGATAGGAGCATAGTATTGGATTGGATGTGTGGTAATGATAGCTAGTTTTTTCATTTACTTCGTTATTTTCCTGTTATCTTATCAAAAAATTCAGCTTGTTTTCTTGTCATTTCTTTAGCTGTATAAGGTTCAAATTCTTGCCAATCTGTTTTTGGTTTTTGGTCTATACTTTCTAAATAATTAGTAAAAATTTTATAGGCTTCTTCTATTTTTTCTTGATTATATTCTTCTTCTAAAAAAGGAATTACTGTTCCAGCATTTGTCTCTCGGAGAATAGAAACGGCACTACTTTTTTCATAAAAAACTGCACAAATAGGCTTTTTAGAAAGAATATAGGGGTACAATTTTGAGGCTGTATAATTTTTATCTATTGAACCAAACACCAACAAACCATTAGCTTCAGAAAGCAAACGCAAGGTTTCGAAGTAAGGAATTCTGGCAGGAAATTCTTTTACATAATCTTCGATACCATTTTCTTTTGCAATTGGATAAATGGTAGGTAATGGGTTTTGAGAAGAATAATCTGTACCAATAAAAAATAAACGTAATTTTTTAAAAAGTATAGGATTTTCTTGCAGTCCTTTTTTTATAGCCTTAAAAAAAATCATTGCAGCCGTTTTCATATCATGTCCTCCTCTTCCGACATAGACAAGGTTTATAAGCTCTTCTTTTTTATCAAAGAAAGGATTTTCAAACTTCATTTCATTTGCTACTTCAAAATCTTTATCAAAAGCACCAAAAGGAAGTGTAACGCAATTTTGAGGAGTTACATTTGAATAACGCTTTTGCAGAGTTTTACAGTAACCCTCTGAAACTGAAACAATTCCATCTGCTTTCTTCATTGCAATAGGTTCTAAAAACTTATGTAATCGATACGAAAACCAATATTTCGCAGGTCGTTCATGCTTAGGACGACTTTCATAATACTCTGAATGCCAAGGGTCTTGGATGTCTATTATATACGGGATGTTGAATTTATTCTTCCAATACGCACCCAAAACACACACAGGAAACATCGTTGTAGAAAAATAAATAAGTTCTATTGGATTACCTTCTTTTTTCTTCTGTTTTATTATTTGATTTACCTTTTTTTTATAAAAATACATAGAGCGTAAGCCCAAATCTCCTAAGCCAAACTTTCGTGTATATTTTGCAGAGAATGCGTTTACATGATAAATTTCTAAATCTTGTGGAACTGTTTTGAGTAAAATTTCTTCTTTAGGATACTCTGTCAAATGAGGCTTCACGCCTACCACAACAGGATTCCAACCAAAGTTTCTCCAGTAATTAACCCCTTGTCTCACACGGTGCATATCAGCAGCATTATTTGGTGGAAAAGTAGGCGAAATAATAAGTAGGTTTTTCATTATATAAGATTAGCTCAATATTTTTTCTATAACTTCAAGAAATTTTTGTCCTTCAATATCCCAATTATATTTTGTTTTTGATAGGTTTTTAGAAGCTATTTTCATTTTTCCCAATACATCTGAATTATTTTTTTTACTGTCAGCTAAAACTTCAATCTTTTGAGCTATTTGTTGTATATTTTGAATATCAATTAAAAAGCCTGTTTCTATATTTTTTGTCATCACTTGATACTGCGCTTCTGTATCAGATGCCAAAATAGCCAATCCTGTGTTCATGTATTGAAATATTTTGTTAGTTAAGCAAAGATTACGATTAACTGGTTCTTTTAATTCTAAAGCAAGTCCAACATCATGTTCTGCTGTTCTGAAAGGAAGTTCTTGATTAGAAACCAATGCATGGAAAAATATATTTTGTTTTGTGTTTTCAGTTGTAGCTAAATCTAAAAAATATTTTTTTGTTTCTTGACTTGCTTCTCCTCTCAAATGTAATTCTATATCTTTTCTATCCAATAAACTCAATGCTTCAATTATTTGTTCTATCCCCCTTCCTTTACCTGTCGTTTGAGAAAACCAATACAAAGATAAGTGATTTGTATTATTTCGATCTTTATACTCTTTATTTTCTTGTTCTTCTATATCATCAAAAACATTTAGAATGGGTAGTATATTTGGCAATTTTTGATATAATTTATCGTAAAAATCTACATACAAAGGGCTGGCGCAAGTAATATAATCTGTTTTTGGAAGATACTTTTTTTCTAACTCTACTATGTTCTTATCCATCTCTTTTGAAGTTACACTATAAGCATCCTCTATGTCAAAGCCTATTTTTGCATTATTTTTTTTTGCAATTTTGGCGACTAGAGGCAACATATTAATATTATGCGCAATATATAAATCAGCTTTTACAGATTTGAGAGAATAGTAAAGAGGAAGCCACAAAGAAGTAGAACTACTTAATTTTCCAAGCACAAATTGATTTGCTAATTTGGATAATTGTTTGGCAAAATGATGAAAAGCTGTTCCAAACAAATAAAGCATTCCTTTTTTGTAAAAAGGATAAATGAATGTATTCCAAGTAGGATTTTTTTTTATTAATTCATTATCAAAAGGCACAAGTTTTTCTAATGTCTGAATGCCTATAACAGAAACTTGATAGCCTTTATTAGCCAATAAAGTAGCTTCCTTTATTAAACGAGGATTAGAAGAAATATGTCCGACTGAAACGAAACAAATATGTTTTTTACTATCTAATTTATTTTCTATTCTTTGCTTCTTCATGGAGTAAATATTGATTTTGGACAGTTTCAGCTGTTTTTTTTCTATAATCTTTCCATTGCCATTTTTTAGCTGTTTCTAAAGCCTCATGGCTTATTTTTGGAATCAAATGCTTGTTTTCTACACACCATTTCATTTGATTTAGTAACTCCTCCTCTTTTCCGACAGGTACAATCCATCCATTTTTGTTATGTATTATAAAATCTGGCGCCATACTATTCGGTGTCGTAATTACTGGTACTCCTTGCGACATTGCCTCTGAAAGAACCATAGCAAAGCCATCTGCCAAAGTAGGTAAGATAAAAATATCAGCTTCTTTGTATAGCTGCATTAGTTCTTCCCTAGGAATACTGTCTTTTATTCTTACATTTTGTCCTATACCTTGTAATAATTTTTCTGGTAGTGTGTTCTTTCCAATTAACCAAAGTTCTGCTTCTTTTTCAGAAAAGTTTGCTTTTTTCCAAGCATTATATAGCAGATGTATTCCTTTACGAAGATTTTGAGTACCTGCATTTAGGAAAACGACAGGTCTATCATTTATATTTTTTTCCTTTATTATGGATAACGATTTTGGAAACCCATGAGGAATGACGTGTATTTTCTTCTTATCTATATTTGCATCGACTAAGGTACGCTTGGTAAAAGAAGAGTTACAGAGAATTATATCTGTTGTGGAGAGTTCCTTATCACGTCTTTTATTTCTGTAAATTGATTTGTCATTAATCAATAAACTGGTTTCATTTGATGCTAATTCTGGATATTTTTTGAGTTGCTCAGTTACTATGGGAGCAAAAAAAGTATGATGCTGACTTGGCTGTTCATAGACTGTAAAAATACCTTTCTTTTTAGCCATTTGTAGAGTAGCTAAAGAAGCGTGTTCATAACAATGTACAGCATTAGGTTGAATAGCTTTTATTTGACTAGCTACCCATCTATCAAAAGAATACTCTGCCCATTCAAATACGGTATCAGTAGTAGCTGCAGAAGTATAGCGACTAGCAAAAAGTCTTAAAAGCTCTTTATAAGGATATGTTTTGATTCTACTATAAGGAATTTCATGTATAGCTTTTCTTTCTAGTTGTGTTTTGAGGTAAGGAGCAATTTTGGTAATTAAATTAGACAAGAAATATTCTTTGTGGCTAATAAAAGTAGTAAGAAAACTCTCCAATAAGTTATTTTCGTGATAAGCCAAAGCTGTTTGACGTATAAAAATACCAGCCTGTGGATGAGCATGTAAAACTTTCATAAAGTAAAGAAACTATTATTTAATACAATCAACATATAAAGAATAAGGACGATGGTTTTCCAAATCATCTTTTAGCTTATCGTCTATCGACACCTTCCATTTTTGATGAATTACTTTACTAAACCCTGCTTTTTTGACTACATGTTTTAAGGTTTCGAAGTCGTAAGCAAACTTATGTTCTCCGTCTTGTCTGAAGACATGGTTTAATAAATAAGCTGCTGTTGGAGCTTCTTCATTGCCTACTTCAAAACCCATTTCTTTCCATAAAACCATATCTTTTTCGTAATATGCTTTTATAAACTTTGTGATGTCAGGTACTACAATTCTTAATACTGCATCTTCTTTCAACACTCTTCTACATTCTCTCAAAAAATCAGGCACTTCGTCTTGCATAGTTAGATGTTCAAAAACGTGTTCACAACGAATACGCTTAACAGAGTTATCTCTAAAAGGCATTTTACGACGACAATCATACGTAAATGTAACGTTATCTAATTTGAACATATCGACGTTGATCCATCCTTTTTTACCAAAAGGACCTGCTCCTACATTCAAAGATATATTGTCTTGCTTAGTGTATTTTGTTACGTTAGCTCTTTTAAGAGGATTCAAACTTGTATTAAGTCTCAAAAAAAAGGCATTCAACTCATGTCTAAAAATATTAAAATTTTCTTTAGATAAAGGAAGTTTAGGAATTAAAATTTTTCCTATTCGCTGTTTGAATGTTAGGCTCATAAATTAGGTATTGATTCGATTTCTGACGTAGTCTATATCTGCAATCGCCAAAATATTTATATGTGTATCTTGGGGTAAGTTTGTTAGAGGAATAAGCTTATTTTTGTGGTAATTATAATCATAAAAAGAATATCCTGCTTCTCTTAAAATAGCTGCTACATCTTTTTTCCCTGTATCAAACTTTTCTTGTTGTTGATTTACTTCAAGTAATATACATTTAATTTTTTGACTAGTTAGTAGTTTGTTTGCTCCTTCAAAGACAAACTTTTCAGCTCCTTCAACGTCAATTTTGACAAAATCAAGTGAAGAAATATTCTCTTCTTGGCAATAATCATCCATTTTTTGAGATTTAACCTCAATAGAATTTAATGCCTTAGACTCTTTTATATTGAGAAGTAAATGGTTTTCCATATCTTTTCCGATAGAAAACTCTAAGATACCATTTTGGTCTGCTAATGCGATATCTTCCAATACTATGTGCTGAAGATTATTAACAAGTAACTGCTCTTTACAACGTTGGTGGTTTTTAGGATCTGGTTCGAAAGCTATAATTTTACCATCCTCTACAAATTTGGACATCCATAAAGAATAGATACCTATATTAGCCCCTATATCAAATACTGTATCTGTATTTTTGAGGTATTTGGATAAAAAAACAAACTCTTTTTTGTCGTAAAAATAAGAATATATCAACCACATTGAGCTAGTGGAGTCGGGATAACAATAGATGCTTCTATTTCCCCAAAAAGTATATTTTAGTTTTTGATTTTGATTTTTGGCTTGCTTCCACTTAAGAAGTCTAATTAATGCTTCTATAGGTTTTTTTCTGTTGTAGTCATATGAAAATAATGTCTTCAGTTTACTAATCATAACTATACTACAATTTTATTATAAATTTCTAAATAATTATTTGCGATAACGGAAGCACTAAATCTACTTTCTGTATCTTTTCTTACTTCTAAACGAGAAATAGCCTCTATTTTTTCCACAGCTTCTATCATTTGCTGAATAGTTTGGCAAATGTAACCATTTATTCCGTGCTGGACAACCTCTGGAACAGAACCTCTACCAAAACCAATAACAGGAGTTCCACATGCCATTGCTTCTGCCATCACAATACCAAAAGGCTCATTCCATAGAATAGGCATCAAAAAAGCAGATGCTTTTCCTAAAATTTCATTTTTTTGCATATCGTTTACAGCTCCTACATACATAATTTGAGTATCATCTAAATGAGGTTTTATTTGAGAGTTGAAATACCCTGTTTGCTCATCATCTTTTGGTATATTTCCAGCAATGACTAATTTTCTACCTGTTTTCTTTGCTACTTCAATGGCAACATGAGTTCCTTTTATGTGTTCTACTCTACCCAAAAAAACCAAGGGCGCATCCTCTTCTACTTTTTCTTGATAATCATAAATTTCTATTGGAACACCATTAAAAACAGCATAACTAGGCGCATAAGGACGAATCTGTGAGGCAATATATTCACTACATCCAGAAAAATGCAATGTATTTTTTTTGGATAATTGTATGGCTTTCTTGATTTGTGAAATAGTTGGTTCACGTTGGTAGCTCATCAAAATTGGAATAGAAGTAGGCAAAATAGGAGTTAAATAAGCCAAACGTCCAAAACTATGTACTACATCAACATCTTTTAATTCCTTATTTATCAACAATTTACTAACTGTAATAGTGTTTTTGAGTATATTTTTGATACCTATACTACTTTTACTAGGGTAAGGAATTAGTTTTGCAGAGGTAACTGAATCTTCATTTCCAAATAAGATTATCTCATGTCCTTTTTTAGTATATTGAGCAATAAGCATATCTATAATACGCTCAATTCCTCCATATAAAAGAGGTGGGACTGCAACTTCAGCATCTGTTGTAATGGCTATTTTCATTTTTTTATTTTTGTCCGATAAAAAGAGAATTATAAATAATAAACATCTCCTCTCCTACTTTTTTCGTGGTTATAGGAGTTTTTATACTTTTTTAGTATAGATATTGACTTTTGCTGTTTCGCTATTTTAGTTTTTTTAAGTATTTACATATGATTAATGTAGAATATTTCTTTGGGAGTTGAGGTTAAATAAATCAGTATTTTTAATTTACTGATATTCAGAATTTTGTAACGTTTTTTAAGAATAGATTTTATACGTGTACTTGTTGGTATCGCCGAGCTAAAACACCAACAAAGGCTAGGTTATTTTTCCTTAGAATTGGGTTTACAAACCCAATTCTAAGGAAAAATATGCATTCTTAAAAACTTCACTATTTAAAAGTAATACTTACTAACTAATATTCTTCCCATATACATTATCCCTGACATGCTATGCAAAGCTATTAAAAACCATATGCTTATTTTTTTTAAATCTAGTGATTCTGTTAGAGTACGTTTCATAAACTCTACTCCAAAGACTAAGAACATAATATAATTACACATAGTAACTTGCCAAAGGAAATTACCAGATGGAGCAATAGAGCTATTATTTACTTCTGCAAATGAAACAAATATCATAAGAGCAAGTATAGAAAAAGCTAAGGAGTAGTAAACCAAATTACTATGTTTCTTATAAAAGACAAAATATAGAATTGGTAATATAGACACAGAAAAAAATGAAAGGATAGGAGCTAATATAGGATTACCTAACTGTAGTTGCCACACAGAAAATGGCGAAAATATAATACTTGGCTGGTTTATCTGTGCATAACTTCCTCCATAATCAGAACTAAACAATATTAAAGAATGTAACAATATTAAAATAAAAGGAATTACACAAGCTGGTAAAGCCAACCAAAAGTTTTTTGTTAATTTATATTTGTAGAAGATACAACAAAAATAAATAGGTGAAAAACATAACGTAAAGTTTGGTTTGACAAAAAAACAAGTTATAGCTAGTATAGTAATTAAAGTATTTAATCCTTTTTCGTTTAGAAAAACTTTTTTGTAGGTCAAATAAAACAGAAGCACACAAAAAGGTAACATAAAAGTAGTGGTAGAATTGTGCCAAGTATTAGGAGACAATTCACCCATATAGAAATTTAAGTGATTTCTATCTAAAATTGTATTAAACGGAATATGCCCTACAAAACATATTGCTATCGCCAAATAATTAATATAATTATCAAAAACCTTTGTATCGATATTATAAATAATTAAGTAATCTTTTATAATCCATTTACTTATACTATATTTTGCTGCCCATGATAAAGAAAGCACAATAGCAGAAATAAAACCCAGCCACTGAAGGTTAGCATAAAAACCTCCCAAGACTATGACCGTACCAAAGTATAAAAAATTTAGAGGAGCATGAGATAATCCTTTTTCTATCCACAGTTTAGCAAATCCAGCATGTGGCTTTATGTCAGTGAAATTTTTACCTGCTAGAGCTGGATGCAATAAATAAACATACATTAAAAATGCAATAAAAAAAGTTATATAAAAAAACTTATCTTTCAAAACAAATTTTATTATTGCTGATGTTTTTTCTTTATTCATTTTTTCTTTATTCATTTTTTCTATTATGAAATAATATAGATTTACAAAGATAAATATATTTTTATCATTTCTCTACCTACCTCTTTCGTGGTTCTGGGAGTTTTTATATTTCTTTTGAGTTTATGAGCTAAATCTTTTTGATGAGCTACTTTTACTAATGTCTTTTTTAATGATTCTGTATCATCAAATTGATATAAAAAACCTGTTTTATTGTCTTCAACAAGTTCTACTACTCCTCCTATGTTTGCAGCAATAATCGGAATTTGATTTGCAAATGCCTCATAAGCTACAATAGGTCCTGTTTCTAAACACGTCGAAGGGATACATAAATAATCTAGTTTTTCCATAAAAGAGTTTACCTTTTCTGCTGGTAGATTTTCTTGATATTTTATATTTGGTAAAGATTGTATTTTTTTTTGTAAACTATTATAATATTCTAAATAATAATCCTGCTTTACACCTACAATATCTAGTTCAAGTTCAAGATTTGGATTTTCTGTCAATGCCTTTTCATATCCATCTAACAAAACATGCAACCCTTTCATGGGTTCTAGTCTTCCAATAAATCCAATTTTTATATTCTCTTGTGGCTTTTCTGTTTTTGTTGCCTCTTGTGCATTTATATTTTCTAAATAGGTCGTACTTACTCCTTGCCTACAAATTTTGAGGTGACTTGATGAAACATTGTTTATTAAAAAAGCATCATAGAGCCACTGACAAACTGCAATAATATAATTTGTATTTTTTTCTAATTCTACAAGCGTATTTTTTTTCTGACTGACAATACTAAATTGAGGAACTTTACTTTTCAGAAGGTTTGATATAAGAGTTGATTTGGCAAGTATTCCTGTAACTTCTGCCACTATTTTGTTTTTGTGTCTCTGTTGTGCCTGACAATAACCACAGGTAGTGTTTTGTAGTTTTCCATTACAAACTTTGTTGGGGTATTGTATAAAATCTCCTTTTGGACAAATAACACCAGGGATATGTGCCGTAAAAAGTGTTTTGATTCCTTTCTCTTTGGCTATTTTGAGATGACGATAATTAAGTGGTGTGGAGAGGGTATGTAAATGAAAAATATCAGGTTTTAACTTGTTCAGTAATTCTTCAAAATTTTGCCACCCTCTACAAATTACTTTATCTGTTACTTCCTCATGAGTTAGCTCTTCTGGAACTCCAAATCGATGTACTTTATGTTCTTTTCCTTTTACATCTTCGTTTTGATAGGAATAATTTCCTTTAGAACTAGGCGCAATAACAATAACTTCTATATTTTGAGAAACAAGATAGATAGCCAAATCGTGGACATACTTTTCTGTTCCTCCAATAGAATCGGGATAATAATAGCCTACTCCTAATGCAATTTTCATTTTTCTGTCTATTTATTTTTTTCTTATTTTTCTATACGAATTAGCTAACCGTTCAGCCTTTGTGTACCCTATCAGAGAACTCAAATATTTCATTCCTTTTGATTTTTGAGGAATAAAATGAGGTTCTATTTCGTAAATTTTAGCAATTGCTTCTTTAAAAAGTTGCTTTTCATTATTTAATCCAAAAACTTGAATGCAATAACGATAACACTCTATTAAAGCATGTGCTTTGTCTTTTCTAGTTTTTAAATCACTCTTCCATAATTCATGAATTTGTTTTGCATTTGTAAAAACATCACTTACAAACTTCACTTCACCATGACGTTGTGATAAAGAAGTTCCTTCCGAAACTCTATATTTTGCCATTATTCCTTTAGTATAAACAAACTTTCCTTTTTGAATAGCTGCATCTAAAAAATAACGAGCGTCTTGAATAATTGGTAAGTCCGTATTCCAAACTCCAATTTTATCTACAATAGATTTAGAATATAAAATAGCAGCAGGAGGACACCAAAAGTCTGTAAAAAGAGCAATTTCTTCATCTCCTTCAATTTGTCTTTCTACTTTTTCTAAATACTTCTTTTCTTTATTTTGATCACTTATTTTTTCAGAAAACTTCTGCCAATCTCCGTAGGCTACATCAGCTTTGTTTTCTTCTAAGGCTTTGTATTGAATTTCTATTTTCTGAGAAGTAAGCAAATCATCACTATCCAAATATTGAATATATTCTCCTTTTGCTAGTTTTCTACCTGTTTCTCTAGCTGCACTTACACCTCTATTGGGCGTATCTATTAAAATAATTTGATTCTGTTGTTCATACTCTTTCAGAATAGTTAAAGTAGAATCTGTTGAACCATCATTAACTACAATAACTTCTACATTTTCAATTCCAATACTTTGATTAAATACACTTTCTAAGGTCTCTTTAATAAAAGATTCGCAATTGTAAGCAGGAATAATAACAGAAATGAGTTTCATTAAAATAATTACGAATTAAAGATTACGGATTACGGATTACGAATGTAAATACTTTGAACTCTATATGATTTTAAGCTGCAACTTAAGGAAATTTGACTTATCAGTACACCTTCAAGGTGTCAGATAATTTGTTTTTGAACTGTACTGACACTTATGAAAGTGTCTGACAGAGTAAAGTGCAACTAATTTGATAAAGAACCATAGTTTGTAATAAAATTTTTACTGTAAAAACTGTCAAACGACCAGTTTATTCTACATCTAAAAAAACTTTTTCTTTGAGCCACTCTGTCGTGAGTTGCATTCCTTCTTGAAAATCAATTTTTGGTTTCCAGTTTAGTTGTTCTTTTGCCTTTTGGGAAGAAAACTTCGTTTTTGTATCAGCAAACAGATTATTAAGCCAGTTAGGTGGATTAAATGGAGCTTCACTTGGTTTCATTATAGTATCAAAATTTGCTGTACTTTCTCTATGCTGATAGACTTTTTGTTTTACATTTGGCGTAAGTGATAAAGCTACTTTTTTGAGAGACTTTAGAGAAGGATTACGGTTTATGATTTCCATCATTTCATAACTTCCTAATAAGCTTTTGGCTGTAACGATAAGATTTTCCGATTTATTAAAACTTCCCTTTTCTAATTCATTTTTGGTCAGAGAAGGAATATTTTGTGCTTTATCTAATAAAAGAGGCATCAAAAATTCTTTCCAAGTTGTATGTCCATCATTAATAATATAATTTTCTCCATGTGCTTTTGGTGTATGCAAAGCAAGTAACATCGCTTCAATAAGATTATCTATATAGACGTAATTTGCAATTCCTTGTCCGTTATTTATCCAAGAAAAACAATTTGTATTCCTCAAAGTATAAGGAAGTGTTGTATAAGTTTTGCCATCTACTCCATATACGCACGTTGGGTTTACGATAGAAAGATGAAGTTCTGGGTGTTTTTTTGCCCAGTTTAACGCCCATTTTTGCATAACAGCCTTAGTCGCTCCATAATTTTGTCCAGCAGGAACTACTTTTTTATTATTCCAAGATTCATCGACAACTCCATCCGTGGCTGGTGATGTGGGGAAGCCATATACATTCATTGTGCTTGTGATGACTATCCCTTTTACGCCATTTTCGGTAGCTGCTTTTACTAAGTTTTTTGTTCCATTTACATTTACTTCATAGGCATTGTTTCCATCAGCTGCTACTGCCAAATGAAAAATATACTCTTTCCCTTTTGTAGCTTCTTTTACAGCTTCATAATCTAATAAGTTTAGACGAGGCATTTCTACATTTTCCCACCTTGAAATAGAAGCACAATTTCGATAATGCCTAACAGGTGCAGTTATTTGATTTCCTTCTTCTGCCAAACGATTTATCAAAGCTGTTCCTATAAATCCTGTTCCACCTGTAACTAGGTATTTACTAGCCTCTTTTTTAAGAAAAGGAGTGGATGTATTTCGTTTGTTGTATGCCCATTCTACTAAAGCTACTGTTTTTGATGCTTGATTGGCATCTACATAATTCACTTCTTTTTTTCCTTCTTTTTTAGTCAGTATTGTTTGAGCAAAATCATAAATCTGTTCTACAAAAGCAGCTTCAAACGTATGAGTAAGCAAATCAGAAGCTGAAAAAGGTTCTTCATTTCGTAGCGTACGAATAGCTAAATCTTTTTTGTTTTGGAAAAACGCCTTTTCAAAGTCATCTTTTTCTATCCATGCTGTTCCATTCTCTCCAATTACCTCAAGTCTGTTTTTTAATGTATGCGTACGAGAAAACTTTAAATTAACAGGAATATTTTCTTTTGTTTTGAGCGAATACGTACAATTTGCTTCTGTTCTTCCTTTCCAATCTTCTTGATACTCAATAGGCTCTAAATCTCCAAACAAACTATATAACATATCCAAATAGTGGATACCCATATCAGCCAAAACACCTCCGTTTTTTCCATTATAAAAATCATAACTATCAGCTACCCAAGCAAAATTTCCTCCATCAGCCACTTTTATCTCTTTTACCTTACCTATTATATTATTATCAATAATAAATTGTAATGATTTCAGACTTGCTAATTTTCTTCTAACCATTGCAGCAGCTATAACTACATTTTTTTGCCTTGCTTGTTCGAATAATTCTAAGGAGCTTTCTTTATCTAAAGTAAGAGGTTTTTCACACAAAACATCAATTCCTTTCTCAATACACATTTGCATTGCCTCAAAATGCAGAAAATTAGGTAGTGCAATAATTACTAAAGTTGGTCTATCTTTATTTGGGGTATAATTATTCAAAAAGCTTTCAAAGTCTTGTTGAATTACTTTTATTCCTAAATTATTCAGTTTTTCTTGCTCTTTGTTAGAAGGCTCTATAATAGATATATTTTTATCTAACTTTAGAATTTGAAACGCTGGAATATAAAACTCTTGAACAACAGCTCCACCTCCTAGTATAACCCAATCAAAATTTTCGATCATTTTTTTCTGTTTTATTGTTTTTATGTTTGTATTGGTAGAAGAAATTGTAGTCATGAGTAATGAAAATTAGTTACTTTTTTTAGATTATTTTGTGAGTAAAGATTTTACTTTATTGGCTTGAAAAAACAATTTCATTCCTTTTTCTACACCAAAAAAATAACACCAACCTGTTAGCCCAGCTTTTTTAAAGTTAGGCGCTGTTTTGAGCTGTTTTCTTTCTATACTTTGATAGAGATATTTTTCGATAGTCAAGTTATTTTGAACTGCTTGATATACAAAATTTAGAAGTTGATAATTGAGAGCTTCTGTTTTTTGATAATCAAGTTTATTATTTTGTTTCAGTTTTTGATAAAGACGAGCAAAAAATTTAGCAGAATTAATTGGCTCATAATGATTATAAACTGTTGTTACTCTATCCTCATTTTCGTAGTCATTTATCTGGCTGACATAATAGTCTGTAAAAGTACATGAAAAATCGCAGTCTAATAAAACTCTGAAGAAATAATCTACTACTTCCCATACTTTCATTTTTTCATCCCATTTTATAGTATTTTTTCTGACCATTACAGCAGAAATAGGCCACCACCTTTTTATGAGACTTGCCATTGGGTTGTCTAAATACTCAAAAAAAGAAAAGTCATTTTTCATTATTTCTCCTTTTGTGTTTAGGGTAGTCAGCCCAACCACTATGTCTGTATTTTTTTCGTTTTGCTTTTCTACAAGATGAAGAATTGAATTAGGAAGAAGAGTATCATCAGCATCTAAAAAGATAAAAAAATCTCCTTTTGCTATTTCTAATCCTGCATTTCGGGCAGTGCAAACACCTTTGTTTTCTTGAAAAATAGGTTTGATTTGAGAAAACTGTTTTGATAGGTTTTCAATAATTTTTTTAGAATTATCTTTCGAACCATCATCAATCAGAATTACTTCAACATTTTTATAAGTCTCTTGCAAACAAGAATGTATAGCATTTTCTACAAACTCTTCTCCATTATAACAAGGAATAATGATTGAAATCAAAGGCAGTTTCATATAAACAAGTTAATAGATGACTATTTTTTTAAGAAAAGATTATAGAATTTTTTTTGAGGAAAAAATCGCATTGGAAATTTATTCTTTATCAAAAAATTATATAGCTTCAAGTATAGATAAATACTGTTTTTTTTGGTTTCAAATCTATTATTTTTTGTAAAGAGAGGAAATTTATACTCTTTTAATTCTTCTCCTCTTTCGCTAATGTAGTAACCATAAATAATTGCAGCTTCTTTTGATAGAGGTTCTAATTTTTTATCTTTTAGAATTGCTATTAATTTTTCAAAAGAATCTGGAAAGTAAGCAGCATTTGGAATATTTTTATAAAACCCTGAACCATATACTATTGAAGGCTTTCCCCAAAAAGTTGATTCTACACCCATAGTAGAGCCAAAGCTAAGTATTTTATGGCTCTCTTCCATAAGTGCATACGTGTCTATATCTTCTGCTGGAAGAATAACTTCTACATTAGTATATTTTTGAGGTATCTGAATTATTTTCTGAACTTCAGCCGAATCAATTAAGTTTTTTTGGTTAGGGTGTATTCTGATGTAAAAAACATAGTTTGGATAATTTCTATCAAACTCTTCTATCACTTGTTCCATAACATCACTCTGTCTTCCGTAGGTTTCCCAAATGTCACTACCTAATGCAGCTACTTCATCTTCTGAAGAGTTAAAAACAGAAATAATATGTTTTCTATCTTCTTTATGCTTTTGAAAACTTGTTGGCAATTTATATTTCTTTTGACCTCCAATATGATTAATATCCATTTTTTCTTTGGGAACGCTTCCTTGCTTTCTATTAACAAACCAAGCTGTTCCTTTCTCTTTTGCTTCTTTTGGGTTTTTGTTACTAAACTCTATTGCAAGTTTTCCACTCAAATTTGTGTCATGAGGTAGCGTATTTTCAAAAGTTGTGTACTTATTAATCGTACTTCCTACCTCATAGGTAGTAAACGGTATATTTTGATTCCTACAATACTCTAAAACAGTTCTGTATTCGACAATTCTTCCATTATAAAAATATACTTTATCAGGCTTTACTTCTTCAAAGATTGGAATTATAGAATCAATTATTGTATGGGCTGTGTTTGTTATGGCTTCCAAAAGCTCTTTATTATCTTTCAAACTAGCGTCTATGTCTCTCGTACAAGATATAAAAGAAGATGCGATTCCTATTCCTACATTTATGTCTTTATAAAGGTATGGTTTTATATCTTCTATGTGTTTTGAGTTTTCGAAAGGATACGGTTTGGCTATGTTTTTCTTTAAAAAGAATATATTATTTTCATCTATATTTATGTCTTTCAATAGCGTTCTTTGTTTGTATTGGCATTGAATACAAGTGATATAAGACTTATTCGTTTTGAGTGCCGAACAATAATCTACCCCTCTATCACAACCTACAAAATATAGCTCATTTCCTTTTTCTTTTTCTATTTTAGCCAACTCCATTGTCTCGGCCAAAATATCTTCTTGAAAAGCAATTGTATTAAAAAAAAGCACCTTCATTGTATCGTATTATTTAATTATCTGTAGTTGGAAAAATCAGGGAGAAGAAGTTCTGTGTAAACTAATTTATTATGGTATTTAAGACATAGTGGATGAAATATATCTCCTAATATTTCTGTCCATTCGATGGGATAACCCTCATTGTCTCCCATTATATTTCCTTTGTTTTGCTTTAAATTTTCATAAAAACCATCTAACCTTTTATGTAATTCGTTGTACCATTCTTGAGTAAAATAGGTAGCAGGACGAAAAATATAAGCACAATTACCTATCAATAACGAATAATTTTCTCTTATATCGATTCCAATTGTTCCCAAAAGCTGTGCAGTCATTCCTTTACTAACTTCTCTATATCCCATCGCCCAACTTTCACTATCTTTATTGAATGCTTGAAAGGCTTCTTTCCAAGAATTTGAAGTGGCTTTTATATCAGAGTATCCACCTCCATAATGATGCATAAAATAACATCTCAAATAATCTGATTTATGAACATGTGATAGATACGGATAAGCTTTATGTAAAGGAAAATCAGAAAGTATATAATCATCTAAATTATGAATGGTAATGAGTTTTACTTCCACACCACAATTTTCTTTTAGAGAAGTAAACGCCTTTTTTCGATTCTCAGACATTTCATTTTCTCCTGTCCAAAAACAATAAATAATAGGCTTTACATTTTCAATTTTGATAGTTGGTAGATGAATAGAGTTATTCAAAAATGATTTTTTATATCTTCCTTTCCTAAAATAATAAGGTTGAATATACCATCTTAGTCTTCTTGAGGCTACTCTTGCTCTTCGATATTGTTCTTTTATAAAAGATTTTATTTCCACTTCTAAGCTAGTTCGATTAATAATTTATGAGTATGCTTTATTGATTATGATATACATAATATATAAAAAGCCACTTACAAAATGAGCAAAAAATATAGCTCCTACTACTATATCTTTTGTTTCTATTTGTCTTGAAAAGATTTTTTTAAGGAAATGCGTCAAGAAAACAAGCATCATTATATAATTACACATAACTACTTGCCATAAAAAATTACCATCTCTATTATAATCTCCATTTGCTATTTCTGCAAAAAGAATCAGAATAGACAAGGCAGTCAGAACAAAAAACAAAGATAATAATTGTAGTTTAGAATATTTTTTATAAACTATTCCGTAGATAATTGGAAAAGTATAAATTCCTAAAAAGGCAAATAAGAACTTGAAATAAGTAACAAAGTCAGTTGCTCTCATCTGTGCATTCCAGCCTTGGAAAAGAGCTATTGTTATTCCTCCATTATTTTTTTGAGCATACTGTCCTCCTAACTCATTACTAAAAAGATGCAAAGATTGAGTAGCCAAAAGCAATAGGGGAACGATTACGGCAGGAAGAGCATACCAAAACTCTCTGTTCAATCTATACTTATATGCAATACATAAAAAGTAAATGGGAGAGAAGCATAAAGTAAAATTAGGCTTTATAAAAAAACACACAATGGCTAATAGATTAATGTATTTTGTGTAATTTTCCTTCTCTAAAAATATTTTCTTGTATGCTAAATAAAAAAGTAGTGTACTGAAAGGAAGCATAAAAATTGTGGTAGAATTATGCCACGTGTTGGGCATCAATTCTGCAAGATAAAAATATACGTGCTGCCTATACAAAATACTATTCAAAGGGATGTGCATGACAAACGTAAGTAGAAATGCAAACACTTTGATTGTAGTTTCTCTTTCTGAAATGTCTACTTTTTGTTGCCTCAAACAATCTGTAATAATATATCTGCTTACACTATATTTAGCTGCCCACATAATGGAAAGGACTACTGCCGAAGCAATATATAAAATTACTATACTTTTTTGAAGACCTGCAAATATAGCTACCGTTCCAAAGTACAAGAAATTCATAGGCATTGCCTCAAAACCTTGTTCTAGCCACTTCAATACAAATTCAGCGTGTACTCTTACGTCTGTCCACATAGTTCCACCCAAACGAGGATGTAACATATAGACATACACCATAAAGGAGAGAGCCAAAACGATATAGAATGTTTTGTCTTTCGCTACGAAGTTAATGATAGATTTCATTATTTAATCAACTACAAATTATTTTTTGTCCTAAAACTCTTTTACCAAAGTTACTTTCTCAGTCAGTTCAAGCACTCTATTTACTTGCTGCTCAAATTCCAAATCTGTAGTATCTATTTCAATAGCATCATCAGCTTTTCTAAGTGGACTTTCTTCTCTAGTAGAATCTATAAAATCTCTTTTCTCAAGATTAGTAATAATCTCTGAAAGCTCTACACTTTGCCCTAAACGCTCCAGTTCTTTTTGACGGCGCAATGCTCTAACAGGCACTTGTGCAGTCATAAATACTTTGAGTTCTGCGTTAGGAAAAACGACTGTTCCGATGTCTCTTCCATCCATTACAATTCTCTTTTTTTCTCCCATCAAACGCTGCTGTGCTACCAAAAAATGACGTACTTCAGCAATCGTACTTACTTCGCTTACTCGTTCTGAAATATGCATCTGACGAATAAGTGATTCTACATTTTCTCCATTCAAATAAATATGGCTACTTTTGGTTTCCTCATCAAACTTAAACTCTAATAAAATAGAAGTAAGTGCTTTTCTAACTTGTCCTTTGCTAAAATGATCTACCTTATGGCGATAGAAATAGAGCGTTACGGCTCTATACATAGCCCCAGTATCGATATAGGCATAACTCAAGCGAGAAGCAACAGCTTTTGCCGTGCTGCTTTTCCCACAACCTGAATAGCCATCAATAGCAATAATGATATTTTTGGTTTCTATATTTTGATGAGATTGATTCATAGCATTTGATATTTTTTCAAAAAATAATGTGTCGCAAAGGTACAAAACTTATAGAAATAATTTTATGCTGCTCTCAAAACAAAACTCTTTTGTTAGTTTTAGTTTAATAGATGTAATTTTGTTGTATCCTATTCAAGTAAAAAATAATTACGGATTTAAAATGATGAACACCAACAAACTCAAAAAGATGACTTTATTGAAAAATACACTAGTTATTTTCGCTTTACTTTTCTTATTTAGTTGTACAGCAAATCAAGGAGATTATACGATTCCTACAGATGCTTATATTGTAGCGAAATTTGTAGTTTTAGATGAAAAACTAAGTCCAAAAAATCAAAATTGTGTCGCAGAAATTAATAATTTTAAAAAATTTGATTTTCATAAACATTGCTCTTTTTTGCTAGAAGAAATGGAATTTGATATAGATGAACAATATATTTTTGATAAAAGTGGAGAGTTAATTGGTTATTTAGATTATAAATCAGAAGGTGCAATTATTTATTCATGGGAAAATTCTGAAAATTTATCTGATTGGGATTCACTTTACCAAAATAATAAACATAGTTTTTTAGAAGATAAAAAATATATTATTGATAGTTCTGATACTTTAGAAATTGAGCGTATTTTTTCAGATGAAAAACTAATTTTTACAAAAAGAACACAAAAACAAATTGAAGATAGTAGAAGAGTAATTTATCAATATGAATAAAATTTGATTATCCCTTTCCCACCAAAAAATTGTAATTTTAACGTAAACTCGGGATTATACCTACTGACTGTCAAATAGTTAGCCTGTTCTTTTTAATCTTCGATGCTGTCCTTTCGGGCTGACCTTGATTAAAAATAGGTCAGTCTCGTTAGAGCAGACCGAAAGTAGCTTTCCTTGTAGATAGAGAGATATTTCAGACTGTTTTTAATACCGAGTTCACGTTAATTTTAGATAAGACAAAAATTATATGAAAATTAAAAAGGAATTATAAATAATTTCAAACATTCTCAACGTAAAGCCTAATCCTTACGTTCTACTTATACACAGTAAAAAGAAATTTATCCTAACTAAAAACTAAGCTACAAATCTCTGTATGCCCTCTCAAAACCATTCACGTAACTCTAATAATTCACGAAGAAGAAGAAGAAAAAAAGATTCTTGGCGTAGGCGAAATACAAGACGTACATTTCGTTTTATCAATAGTATCGTTTTGGTAGTTTCTTGTATTGCATATTTGTCTGTTCTTGTTTCTCCTGAATACTTTTGGTTTGCAGGTTTTGTTTCAATGTCAATTCCTTTTTGTTTGATAGCTAATATTTTTTTTGTTTTTCTGTGGTGGTGGCGCAAACGATGGTATGCACTTTATTCTTTGTTTATTTTATTGCTTGGTTTTCCTTTTTTTCTAGCCAGTATAAGTTTGGGAGGAATTTGGAATGAAAATATTGAAAACGACAAAAATTACTTATCAGTTTTGTCTTATAATGTAAGAGAGTTTGATATTTATCAAAGGCAGAAAGATGACTATACAGTTACCAAAAACACTATTAAGTGGATAAAAAACGATACTTCAGATGTAAAATGTATTCAAGATTTTTATAACTCTGAAAGCGCAAAAATATTTAATACAAGGGAAAAGTTATCAGAACAAGATTCAGAAACTCCTTATAATTTTCATGTTCGCTATACATCTGCAAATCATCGTAAAGGTCAGTTTGGAATCGCCATTTTTTCGAAATATCCATTTATTAATAAAGGAGAAGTTACTTTTAAAGTAAAGACAGATAATGGTGCTATTTTCGCTGATATCGTAAAAGGAAAAGATACAATCAGAATTTATAATATTCATTTGGAATCAATGAGCATTAATCAAAACGAACTACAACTCATTGACCAGCCCGAGCAAACTTTTTGGTATGCAGGAAAACGCCTTAAAAGAGGATTTGCGATGAGAGCTGGGCAAGTACAGACAATTGCAGAACACATAAAAACAAGTCCTTATCCTGTTATTTTGTGTGGAGATTTGAATGATTTGCCCTATAGTTATACCTATTTCAAACTTCGCAGAAACCTAAAAAACGCATTTGAAAGCAAAGGATTAGGAACAGGATTTACATTTAATGGAAAACTATTTTTTCTTAGAATAGATAATCAGTTTTATGATAACGAAAATTTAGATTGTATTTATTTCAATACACATAGAGAAGTTCCCTTTTCAGACCATTACCCTGTTCGTGCAGTTTATGAAATAGAATAAAAAAGAAAAATCTATTTTTTTGAGTACAAATGACTTTCAAAATCTAAAATGTTTTGATTTTTTGGTGTTCTATTCTTTATTTTTGCTCAAAAAAAGCGTTATTTGTAGTATGAAAGAAGAAGAAAAAATAATAGAAGCAAGAGCAAAACTTAGTTTTGAAGAATACCTCCGACTAAACTTTTCACTATTACTACGTAGCAAAATGGTTTGGTTAAGTCTCTTTTTGGCGACTATGCTTATCGTGATGCTTTTGGAAAAACGCCTTACAGATGGGCAATGGGCAGATTCAGAACTAAAACTTGGTTTGCTTTTGAGCTTGACAGTTTCTTTATTTTTGGTATTGCCCTTACTCACTTACCTAAGAACGAAAAATTATTTTGAGAAAAACCCTTCTCTTTCAGAACTAACAACTTTTTATTTTGAGCCTGAACGAATAGAAGTAGTTACCTTAGAAAGCCATACGACACTCACTTGGCGACGAATTTATAAAATAAGAGAATTCAAACATTACTTGCTTATCTATCAAAATAGACATATTGCTTACGTAGTTCCCAAAAAATCCTTTGATTCGGTTTCAGATATGGAGGCAGTAAAAGAAATGATTCGTAGCAAAACAAAACTAGGATATCGTCTAAAAAGTTAAATTATTTGAATCATTAACTATTAAATGACGGATAATCAACAACTAATCAACTCCTATTTTTTTATACTATCCCAAATTTTTATTATCCTACAACGATATGCTTTGCTCTGTTTCTACTTTTGGTTTAGTTTTACTCTTTCTGATTGTCGGTGCTTTTTTTGCTCTAATTGCTTTGAGTATTGGAAAAATTTTTCGTCCTAATAATCCTACACCAGAAAAAATAACTACCTATGAATGTGGAGAAGAAACTGTAATTGGAAGTTGGGGTAAGTTCAATATTCGTTTTTACTTAATTGCACTAGTTTTTGTACTCTTTGAGGTAGAAATTATATTTTTATTCCCTTGGTCAAAAATTCTGACTGATGCTAAATTACAAGCCTTAGAAAGTAATTGGAAAATATATGCGTTTACAGAAGGACTTTTATTTATTGGTATATTAGTGATGGGATTGGCTTACCTTTGGAAAAATAACTTTTTAGATTGGAATCTTGACTTTTCAGAAAAAGATAGAAACCAACCAAATAAATTAGAAAATTTAGATTTGTCTCAACAAGGCAAAGACGGAGAAAATAGTTCTAAGACAATTCCTAGTTCTGTTTATCAACAAATAAATATGCGTTATGACTAAAAAACTACTACATAATTAAAATAAATTTGAATGGATAACACCTCATTTTATAAAAAATAATTATCTAATAATCTCACTATGACTTGGATTAAGTTACTTCTTAGCTTGGGAACTGCATTCGCTATCTGTTTGCTACTCATTCCCGAAATCATCAAAATTGCTAATTCTCGTAATATACACGACCAACCCAACGAGCGAAAAATTCATACAGGAAAAATTTGTTCTTTTGGAGGAATAGGTATTTTTTTTGGTTTTATTATTTCTACATTGATATGGTCTTTTGTAGATATGACCCTAAACATGGAGTTTTTGATGGGTGCTGTTTTGGTTATGGTAGTGGTTGGAATGCGAGATGATTTTTTGCCGTTAAGTGCCTTTTGGAAACTAATAGGACAACTTGTAGCAATCGCTGTTCTTTTGATTGGAGATATTCGTATTTCTTCTCTGTATGGCTTTTTGGGAGTTTATGAACTCAATATCGTTTTTAGTTATCTAGTTACTGGTTTTATTGTGATTGTCATTACAAATGCTTTTAACTTGATTGATGGAATTGATGGATTAGCTGGTTCGGTTGCCTTGATTGTTTTTAGCTTTTTTGGGCTTTGGTTTGCTTTGGAGGGTAGTTTTGCTCTTTCTGCAATGTGTTTGGCTGTTTTGGGTAGTGTTGGAGGTTTCTTGTATTATAACTATAGTCCTGCTCGTATTTTTATGGGCGATACAGGCTCTTTGATGCTTGGTTTTTTGGCTACTGGTCTTTTAATTATTTTTTTAAATAAAAATGCTGCTTTACCTACTACGAGCGAATTGCATATTGTAGCTCCATTATCGCTGCTTTCTGCACTGATGGTTTATCCACTTTTTGATACTATTCGTGTTTTTATGTTGAGAGCTTTTGCTGGTCGTTCTCCTCTTTCTCCTGACCGTAATCATATTCATCACTTGCTTTTAGACATCGGTTGTAGTCATTATTATATTGTAGGAATTGTAATTTTCTTGAATATTTTGTTTGTCTTTATTTTTACTTTTATTGGACAAATGGGTTATCTATCTGATAATTGGCTTGTTCCTATTATTGTCTTGACGGCAAGTAGTTTGGCAGTTTTTCTACATAGAAAAGTAAAACGAAGAAGAGAAGTAGTAAATATTTAAATAATTAAGTTATCTAAGCAGGGGGTTTGTTCATATTTGTTGGTGTCGCTACGCTAAAACACCAACAAAGGCTAGTGTATTTTAAAATATCCTAAACAAAAAAAAGGATTCAAATAGTATGAATCCTCTTTTAATTTATTCTTCTTCTTCCTGTTCTGTTATGAGGGTTTCTTTCTCTTGAATTTCGTATTCTTTTAGCCATTTTTTTGCTTCTTCAAGGTCGTCAAAAAAGTGCATTGTATAACTATTGTCAGTCATGTCTTCACCTATTTTTTTAACAGCAAGTTGGTTAAAAACATCTTTTGACATAACCACAGCAGCCGTTCTGATACCAGCTTCTAAAAGGCGAGGAAACCAATTTTCATTTGTCCATTTTTGATCATCAGGCGTTATCGCACCCATTTCAGCCATATTTGCAAGCCATCTAGTAACTCCTTTTTCTTGTACTTTTTCTAATCCTGTATTCATTCCATGTTTGTATTTTGCAGAAGTAGCAAAGCCAGTCCATTGCATATGAATACAATTTACATCTTCGTCATGATGAATCGTTAAATGTTTTTCTTCAAATAAAGGCATGATATATAAAATTAATAGTAATAGTAGTTTTTATAATTAGAAATTATTTAAGAATAGAAAACTAGATTTTCAAAATGATTTTTTTATAGCAAATAGGTCAGTCCCAAAGGGCAGACTGTCTACTAAAGTTGCAAGTATCAACTACAAAACGGTCTGCTCTACGAGACTAACCTATCTAGAAGTAATTCTTAAACAGCTTCTTAAAAAAGTAGCTTTTTTTGTAATTACAATTTATATATTTTAGACAAGAATTAAAAATTTGCCTTTTATTTTCCGTAAAGCATCAATAAATCAGCCACCTGTTCCATAAGTTCTTTAGAGTGGGTTGGAAAATTAGCAATTCGGATTTGAGAATCTTTAAAGCTGCCATATCCTTTTCCAATAATAATCCCTCTTTTTTCTAAAAATGCAAGTACATCAGAGGAAGTTCCTTTTTCTACATTTGCTACAATAACCGTTTTCGAACGCTGCGATTTTTCATTTACTAAAGGCGACAAAAATTCCGATTGCTCTAAAGTATGATATAATAATTCAGCTTTATAATCAGTTTCTCTTCGAATCATTGCAATTCCCTTTTTATTCATTGCCTCAACTACTTTTCCCAAAACAAAGATTGCCAAAACATTTGGTGTTTCGGGTGTTTGATTCTCTTTGGCATATTTATCAAGTTCCAAAATCGAATGATACGTTCCAATACTTTTACCTTTTGCTTCTAGTTGTTGCGCTTTTTCAATCATTTTTTGATTATACACCCAAACTCCCAAACCAGCAGGAACACCAAAACCTTTTTGTACAGAAAAATAAAGTGAATCTATTTGAGAAAAATCAAGATTAGCATAAGGAAGAGAAGAAACAGCATCAACAACAATTAACTTATCCTTATTTTGCTCTCTAATTTTTGCAATATTTTCAATAGGAAACTGAACACCACTACTTGTCTCATTCTGAATCAGAGCAATAAGTTCAGCCGAGCTAGGAACATCAATATTTTCCACTAAAAAACCTTTACTAAAATCAACTTCATATTTAGATGGACTAAGATTCAATTGCTCTGAAAAGCGATAAAACTTCCTTGAAAAAGAACCATTTACTAAATGAAAACTCTCTTTTTCTACACAATTTTGAAGGATTCGTTCCCAAATTTCGTTGGCAGAACCAGTAAAGGCAATAGAAAAATCATCAGGAATTTGCAAAAGCTCTTTAAGCTGGGTAACTGTATGCTCAAAGATTATTTTAAACTCTTTACTACGATGTGAAATAGCTGTTACTTTTTTCTGTAAAGCTTCTTTTATTGCTTCTTCTACTATAAAATAGTTTTCAGAAGGACCTGGTGTAAGATAAATTTTCATAGAATATATTAGTTTTTCAAATAAGCATTTTGCATCATTTCAAAGGCTTTTAACTTGAGTTTTTGAAGGTCTTGAATAGTCATTCCTTCGGTAGAAATAGGTTCTAAAAATTCTACTTCGACAAACCCAGCTTTTACTCTCCAACTATTTTTGGGAAGCATTTTTCGTGTATTCTTTATGACAATAGGCGCAATTGGTGTTTGCGTTTCGATAGCCACCATAAATGCACCCTCATGAAAACGCAACATATCGTGCTGCGAATTATTCATTGTTCCTTCTGGAAAAATCATAACATGAATTTGTTTTCTTAGCTTTTCTTTCACTTGTCTTAGGCTTCGTCTTTTACTTTCCATACTACTTCTATCGACGATAACACCAATGTATTTAAAAATTAAACCAAAAACAGGCATTTTCAGAATTTCAATCTTTCCCAAAGCTCTAAACTGATTTGGAATAGCGAGTGTAATGGCTGGTGAATCTAAAAACGAGTTATGATTAGCCACAAAAATATAAGGTTGATTTTTTTGAAGCGTTTTTTTATTTTTTATCTTATAAATAATTCCACTCAAAAAACTAAAACTAAAACCCCAAATCTTCATGATTTTAAAAGCAAAAGTTCCACCTCTTTTCTCATCAATTAAAATAGGAAGTATGATAAAAGGCGCACAAACAACCATAATCCAAAAGAAATTGAAGAATGTCCACATCGAAAATGCAATCTGAAAAAAAGTAGTGAAAGGACGTGTCAAGACGGTCAGTCCTCTATCTTCGATGTAAAGTAATAGAGAGTTTCTCAACTCATATAATTTTTCCTGTATCATAATTAAAAAAAATTCGTTTGTTTTAAGAGAAAGAGAGATTATTTTATAAAAAATACGTTGTTTGAAGGTTTATTGTATGTTACATTGCTTAGGAACTGAATATCTAAAAAGGTTTGTGCTTAAATACTATTTTGAATAGAAAAATAAGAGAAACATAAACTCTTAATTTAGAATACTATTTATAACGTAAATACTTTCAAAAAATTCAATAAAAAATCAAATAATTGCAAAGATAAGAACAAATAAAGTAGCTAACTATAAAAAAGTTACTTGAAATAGTTAAATTATTTCTAGTCTTATCATAAAGCAAAAGCTATCTATTTTTTTACTTCTCTTGGCTTCCACTCTTCCAAAAACTGCTCAATTGTTTGTGCCTCTTCAACGACAAAATTACCTATTTTTGTGCGACGAAGCCCTGAAAGATGTGCACCTGTTTCTAGTTTTTGCCCCAAATCATGTGCTAGACTTCTGATATAAGTTCCTTTACTACAAACAATTCTCAAAGAAATTATAGCTTCATTTTCTGATATATTAGATTCTATGATTTCTAATTCTGAAATTGTTACTTTTCTTGATTTGAGTTTTATTTCTTCTCCTTCTCTTGCAGACTGATAGGCTCTTTTTCCATTGACTTGCACAGCCGAAAAAATAGGAGGAACTTGGTCTATTTCTCCTTCAAAATCACTTAAAGCTGTTTGAATTTTTTCTAATGTAAGGTCAGAAATATCTTTTTTATTTTCTAATTCTGATTCCAAATCATAAGAAGCTGTTGTAAAACCAAATGTAATTTGTGCTACATATTCTTTTTCTTGTCCTTGAAAATTTTCAATCTGCTTTGTCATTTTTCCAGAACAAAGAATTAATAAACCTGTGGCTAATGGGTCAAGCGTTCCTGCATGTCCTACTTTTACTTTTTTCTTTTGCTCAAATTTTTTGATAGCATAACGAATCTTATTTACTACATCAAAAGATGTCCAAGTAAGAGGTTTATCTATCAAAATTACTTTCCCTTGTGAAAATACTCCTTGTTCTTCTTGCATTTTTTTTCGCTCGTATTTTAAAATTTATTTCTAAGAAACATTGTCTATTTCTTTATTGCTTTCCTCTTTCTGGTTCTTCTTTATCTCTTTATAAAGTATTTTTTCAATGCGTTTGTCAGGAACAACCCAAAGCAAAGCAACGCCAATATAAATAGAAATAGAAATCCATTGACTAACAAAAGAAAGAGGAATAGCAACAGCGTACAAAACTAGTGAAATTTTACCTTTATAGTCTTTTCCGATAGCTTTATTTAAAATTGAGTTTTCTCCATGAATTTTGAGAATGAGAGATTGTAAAATAAAATAAGCAATAGCACTCATCAACAAAACAACTCCATAAAGAGCCTCTGGAACAGCCGAAAAATTAGTTCTTCCTACCCAACCTGATGTAAAAGGAATTAGAGAAAGCCAAAAAAGTAAGTGCAGATTTGCCCAAAGCACTTTTCCATTTACGTATTTTGTGGCTTGAAAAAGGTGATGATGATTATTCCAATAAATCCCCAAATACAGAAAGCTCAAAATATAACTCAAAAAAATAGGATATACTTTTTCTAAATCGTGTAAAGCTCCTCCTGTTGGAACTTTCATTTCCAAAACCATAATAGTAATAAGAATTGCCAAAACGCCATCACTAAAGGCTTCTAGTCTGCTTGATTTCATTTATAAAATAATTATTGGAGTTACGAATGAGATTTATTTATCAGATGGAGTAATTGTGAGTTCAACTCTTAAAAACTAGATAGTAGTATTTGTTGCTTGTAAAGCAAAGATAATAAATCAGACTACGAAAATCTATGAAATTGTTTGAAGGAGAATATATTTTACCTGTTATACAACTTGATTTAGATTACAAACAATTCTCTCATTTTTATTTAGAATTATTCTAAAAAATGACAAAAGTCATTTTTTTTTGTGCCTTCTCTACCGTATTTTTGCATAAAATGAAATTGTCTATAATTAGTCTAAATAAATGAACACATTTCTCACCTCTTCTTTTTGTTGTTTTTACAAAAACCTTTTTTGTCTTTGTTGTTGTTGCTGTTGTATAGCTTGTCATTTTTGCCTAGCTCAAAATAGTAATGACTTAGAAGCATCTATCAAGACAAATACGAGATTAGAAACACAGATTCGAATAAAAGGAAAGGTTTCTACCTCTTCTAATTTTGACAAAAACGAACCTCTTTTTGGTGCAACTATCGTCGTTCAGGAGCTGAATAAATACGCTCAAAGTGATACAGATGGCAATTTTTTATTAGAGTTTTTTACTACCTCTTCTACTTCCCATCAATCTACTTATACATTAGTTGCTTATTTGTATGGCTTCAAAACGGTTTCAAAAGAGATAAATATTAGAGAAAAAAACACATTAACTATTGATTTTAACTTAGAAGAGCTACAAGATTCTTTGAAAACAATAGTGGTAGAAGGAAATTCAGAATTAGAAAACTCTAATTTAATGGCTCGTCTTAATACCGTTGATGGAATGGGGATTTATGAATCTAAAAAGACGGAAGTAATTGTTTTGGACAACACAACAGCAAATTTGGCAGCCAATAACTCAAGACAAATTTATGCAAAAGTAGCAGGGCTGAACGTTTGGGAAAGTGATGGAGCAGGTATTCAGTTAGGAATCGGAGCTAGAGGACTTTCACCCAACCGAACAGCAAATTTTAATACTCGTCAAAATGGTTATGATATTTCTGCTGATGCACTCGGTTATCCTGAAAGCTATTATACGCCACCAGTTGAGGCTGTTGAGAGAATTGAACTTGTGCGTGGTGCAGCTTCTTTGCAGTATGGAACGCAGTTTGGTGGAATGCTCAATTTCGTAATGAAAGATGCTCCTAAAAACAAAAACTTTGAGACTAACTTACGCCAAACAGTAGGTTCTTATGGCTTTACAAGTAGTTTTGTTGATGTAGGTGGGAATTTGGGAAAGACAAATCAAAACGGAGATTCAAAACTAAGTTATTACGGATTTTATCAATATAAACGTGGCGATGGTTGGAGAGAAAACTCTGGCTTTGATGTGCATACAGGTTTTGCAAAACTTACTTTCCGTCCTTCTTCAAAATTCAAAATTTCGGTAGAATATACTGGAATGAATTACCTTGCACAACAAGCTGGTGGACTTACTGATGCTATGTTTGAGCAAAATCCACGTCAGTCGATTAGAGATAGAAACTGGTTTGCCGTAAACTGGAACTTAGGAGCAGTTATTTTAGATTATAAAATTTCTAATAAAACAAAAATCAATAGCCGTACTTTTGGGCTTTTGGCAGGAAGAAAAACAGTAGGAAATTTGGATAAGATAAGTGTCATTGATTTTGGACAAAATAGAACTTTAATAGATGGGGATTTCAAAAACTTTGGAAATGAAACTCGCCTTTTACATCGTTATTCTATTCATTTTTTAGGAGAAAAATTAAAGAAACAAACACACGCTTTTATCACAGGTTTTAGATATTACAGTGGCTTCACAACACAACGACAAGGCGATGCAGATGCAACAAATAAACCTAACTTTGCTTTCTTAAACTCTGAAAATTTAGAAAATTCTTCCTACCAGTTTCCAAATCAAAATGCTTCTTTTTTTATAGAAAATGTCTTTAACCTTTCTGATAAATGGAGCATTACCCCTGGAATTAGAGCCGAATATATCAAAACACAAGCTGACGGATTTTATAAAGAACGAGTTTTTGATTTTGCAGGAAATTTGATTTCTGAAACCAAAAATGAAGAAAATTTAGAACGCCCTAGAAGTTTTGTTTTAGGTGGAATAGGAATTAGTTATAAACCTGTTTTGAATAACAAAAACGAATTAGAGATTTATGCAAATTTCTCTCAAAATTATCGTTCGGTTACCTTTAGTGATTTGCGTATTCAGAATCCAAATTTGGTAATTAGTCCAGATATAAAAGATGAAAGTGGTTATAATGCAGACTTAGGTTTTCGTGGTAAAATCAATACGCTTTTACAATTTGATGTAAGTCTTTTTTACTTGAATTATAATGACAGAATCAGTCAAGTAGAACGTACAGGCGTTGCTCCAACGTACACTCCCTATCGTTTTAGAGGAAATATCGCTCAAGCTAGAATTTATGGAATTGAATCACTTTTAGAATTTAATGTCGGAAAATTAGGTAATAATTGGATTGAGAATATTCTACCAAAATCATATTTGGGACTTTATTTGAATACTTCTATTCTGAAAAGTAAATATACAAATTCAGAAGAAACAGCAATTTTGGGAAGAGAAGTTGAGCTTGTTCCACCTATTACGCTGCGTACAGGTTTGCAGTTTGGTTACAAAGATTTCAAACTCTCTTATCAATATTCCTACACACATGAGCATTTTACAGATGCCACCAACGTTGTCAGAAGTGCGACGGCTGTTAGTGGAATTATTCCTTCATATTATGTGATGGATTTGTCGATGAGCTATTCTTACAAATGGCTAAAACTAGAAGGAAGCATAAATAATCTCACAAACAATTCTTATTTTACAAGACGTGCAGATGGCTATCCTGGACCTGGAATTATTCCTGCTGATGCTAGAGCTTTTTTCTTGACTTTGGGAGCTAGTTTTTAGATGCTTTTTTGTTAGTGTAGTTGCGCTAAAACACCAACAAAGGTAAAGCACATTATTTAGAAACTAATGGAATAGAACAATCAAAATGAAAAAAACACCAAAAAAATGATTAGTGGTAATGCTAATAAAAACAGAATGAAGGAGATTATTGAAATAATTGAATCTAATTCAATTACAGTAGATAATTCTCGTTTTATAGAAAGTCTCCTAATAGAATTTAATAAAGAGAGACGGAAAATGAATCTTAACCCTGATAATCATTCCTGTTTGATGTTAGATATTACAGAACAACGGTGGACTAATGTAAAAGAACAAGTAGCTAACCAATCAAAGTCTTACAATAAATCTATTGTCAAACATATGAAATTGGTTATTGAAGGAAAAGAGGAAAGGATAGAATTAAATAGATTTGAGGGAATGCATATTATACAGTTAATTACTGAATCAATTAAAAAAAAAATTGGTTTGAATTCATAGCCTTTAGCTCTTTGGCAAAGCCAAGCGACGGCTATTTTGAGTAGCCGAGATACATAAAGCTACTATTTTCTACAAAACCACAATACCAAATTCAATTCCTTCTTTTACTAAAGGTTTGAAGTAATGGTTCATTCTTCCTACGTGAGTATCGATATCATATTCGCCTCTAAGATTACTTTTATTTACTCTTAGCAACACTTTTTTCTCGTTAGATGTATCTATTTCTATTGCCAAACCAAACAGATTTTCAAACTGTTGTGAATAAGATGTAATTGTAGAATAGGCTTCTTGATTCTTAAACTGTTCCATTTTTTTGGGTTGATTTGTTGTAAGTTAAGTTTATTCCCCATTTCAACATTTTGCACTAAAAAAATGTTATTGTTTGCCACAAAAAAATCACAAACCAAAAGACTTTGATTTGTGATTTGAGCTAAATAAAAATTGATTTTTTATCTAAAAGAAACATTTTTTTTATTCTCAACAGAATAATAAATAGCGACTTCTTCTCCTACGCTCAAATTATCATATTGATTTTTGGTAAGTTCTACGCTTGTAGAAGTAAGGTCGTCTGTTCTGCCAATTTCTTTTCCTGTGTTTTTCACTCCTTCTCCGATATCTTCCAAAACATCTTCCAAGTTTTCATTTACTCCGTTTGTATTTTTTTCTGATTGAGAAACTTCAGGAGAGGCAAAATAATACAAAACAGCAAAATATTTCAAATCTGCACCTTTATTTTCTGTGTACTTATTAGTAAT
The DNA here is from genome assembly GCF_037126435.1 of Bernardetia sp. ABR2-2B. GTDB lineage: Bacteria > Bacteroidota > Bacteroidia > Cytophagales > Bernardetiaceae > Bernardetia. The sequence continues at coordinate 1,646,214 of NZ_CP147020.1, forward strand.
ACGAGCTTCTACTGGAACTTTATCATCAAAAACATCTGTTCCTTGAGAAACTGTTCTTTTGGCACATGAAGAAAATAGCAAAGCAAAAGAAAATAAGAGTGCAATTATAAAAGAACTGTTTTTTAGTTTTTTTGAGGTTAGCATAATTCTAAAAATTGAGTTTAAAAAATAAAGATTAAAAAATTTAGATTTTTGAAAATCTACACTATATAACATTCTTGATTATAGAATTGTTTGATTTGCTCCAATTATTGATTTCATTTTTATTTTGTGTAAATTACTCTAAAGTCTCTTATTGTTAATAAGAGATTTTGTAAAAAACCAAGTTCACGCTTATCATTTTTATCAAAATATTCAATTATGAAAAAGCAATCTTTTTTACTCTCATTTTTCTTACTGCTTACTTTTAGCTTTACATTTTTTATCTCTCCTAACCTGTATGCACAAGGTTGGCTAGACAAAATCAAGAAAAAAGCAAAAGAAAAAACAGAAGAAATCCAAGAAAAAATTGAAGAAGCAGTAGAAGAAAAAACCGAAAAAGAAGTTGAGACTGCAACAGAAAAAGAGTTTAAAGAGCTTCGTACTTCTTACGATACTTCTACTTTTGGTTATGCCATTGCTTTTATTGATAATACTGATTTGTATGAAGAGCAACAAAGAGGACAAAAAGCCAAGCGTTTTTTGATGCGCTTATCTGATAATATAGGAATCACAGAAAACACACAAAAAGACCCTTTAGCAAAGGCAAAAAATTATTATGATTTGGGAGAAATAGCTTACTCTTCTCGTTATTATAAGAGGGCTGAAGAAAATTTCTTAAAATCTGAAGAAGAGTTCAAAAAATTAAATAAAACTTCTCATCCACTTTATCCTAAACTTGTAAATAATTTAGGCTTACTTTATTATACCATAAAACACCTTTCAGATGCTGAGGAATATATTCAAGAAGCACTCAAAATAAGCCAAAAAGAAAAAGGAGAAAACTACACAGCAGCCCTAAACAATCAAGCAATGATTTGGAAAGACAAGGGGCTTTATACAGAATCAGAAAAACAATTTGAACAAATCAAGAAAATTCAAACTCAAAATAAGCAAGAGTATAGCATATCGGCAGCTATTGTTTTGAATAACCAAGCTATTTTATTTCAAGAATTAGGACGTTATAAGGAAGCTGAAAAGTACCTGTCTCAAGCCATGGAAATTGCTGCGCTGACTTTAAAAGGAACATCAAATACATATCAGCGTTTTTTAATTAATCAAGCTCTTTTGTATCAACAGATGAAGCGTTATCAAGAGGCTGAAACTCTTTTTCTGCAAAGTATAGAGTTAAAAGAAAAACGAATAGGAACACGCAACCACCCAGATTTGGCACACATGCTGACTGGTTTGGCTGGCTTATATATAGAAATAGGAAAAACTGAAAAGACAGAGGAATTACTTTTAGAAGCTCAACGAATTTATGAAAAAAAACTGGGAGCAGACAATCTTTCTTATGCAAAGGCAAGTAATTATTTAGGTCAATTTTATAAGAATCAAAATCAACTAAAAAAATCAGAAAAACAACTCAAAATAGCTCTAAAAATCAGAGAACAACAGCTTGGAGAAAATCATGTCAAGACAATAGAAACAAAAGAACAGTTAGCTTTACTGTATTGGAAACAAGATAAAGTAGAAAAAAGTATAGAGTTATTTGAAAATGTAATTGCTCATAATTATGATTTCATCAAAAACTACTTTCCTGCAATGAGCGAAACTGAAAAAGAACGATACTGGGACAAAATCCGTCCTACTTTCTTGCGTTTTTACAATTTTGTCGTGGATACAGAAAAAAAATATCCCAATGAATATCCTATGCTCGTTACACAGATGCACAACGCACATCTTGCAACAAAAGCAATTTTACTCAACACAACCAACCGAATAAAAAAAGGTGTTTTGAGAAGTAATAATCAAAGATTAAAAAATGATTACAAAAAATGGATAAAAAATAGAGAACAACTTATAAAACTTTATGCCTACACACCCGAAGAGCTTAAAGAACAAGGAATTGACAGAGACAAAATAGAAAAAGAAACTAATCAAATTGAAAAAAGATTATCAGAGAGCCTTCCAAATCTTTTCAAAGAAAATGACCTCAAAACATATCAAGATATTCGCAATGCTTTACCACAAAACACTGCTTTTGTAGATATAATTTCGTTTCCAAAATACAATAATGACCAACTCTCAGAAAATCAATATGTTGCCTTGATTGGAACTCCAGATTATGATGCTCCAAAAATCGTTTTCTTAAAAGATGGAAATGAACTAGATAATGAAGATTTTTTCTATAACCGAAACAATATTCAATTTCAATTAGAAGACAGAGAAAGTTTTTTAGCTTATTGGAAACCAATTTATGACAAACTGGAAAAAATAAAATCAGAAGAGCCTACAGAGAGAATTTTTGTTTCTTTAGATGGAATTTATAATCAAATCAGTATAAATACGCTCCAAGTTTCTGACACTTCGTATGTCATTGACCATCAAAACCTTATATTTCTAAATAATTTAAAGGACTTGACAAGGAAAAAAAGTTATGCTAATACAACCAAAGATAACAAGGTCGTTTTGGTAGGTTATCCAAATTATGGAAATCAAGGAAAAATCACACCTCTCCCTGGAACTAAAGTAGAGATAGAGACTATCAAAACTTTATTGCAAAAAAGTGGACAAAGAACACAAACGATATTAGGAAATTCGGCAGATGAAAAAACAATTAAGGCTATCCAAAAACCTCGTATTTTACATATTGCAACTCACGGTTTTTTCTTGGCTGATAGTAAAGTTTCTAGTGGAGACAATGCTCGTTCGTTTGGTTTACAGGCAAACTTAGTTCGTCAGAATCCACTTTTGCGTTCGGGTTTGATGTTTACTGATGCAGAATCAGCTTTAAATACCCAAAACTCAAAAGAAAAAACAGAAAGCAACAACGGAATCTTGACAGCCTATGAAGCTAGAGGATTAGATTTGGAAGGAACAGAACTTGTCGTTTTGAGTGCCTGTGAAACAGGTTTGGGTGATATAAAAGCAGGTGAAGGAGTTTACGGACTTCAAAGAGCCTTTCAACTGGCAGGAGCAAAATCAACTATTATGAGTCTTTGGCAAGTGAGTGATGAAGCAACAGCCAAACTAATGACCTACTTCTATGAAAATTGGGCAACAACTAAAGATGTAAATAAAGCATTCAGAGAAGCACAAGAAAAACTCAAAACAGAATACCCAGAGCCTTATTTTTGGGGTGCTTTTATGCTTATTCAGACAGAGAAGTAAAAAAATAGCGCATTGATAATCAACAACTTTTAAACTAATTTAAGAATATAATAAACTATTCAGACTTAAACAACGTACATACACAAATCTAATTTATTCAAATAGCCAAAAAATATTTTCCATGAAAATATACGAAATAGTTGTTATTGCCTTATTCATTATTACTATTATTCTTCAATTTTTCAATATAGGCGAAGATACAGCCTTGATAATTTTGCTTTCGGCAGATACTCTTTTGGCTCTTTCTTATTTTATTGGTGGCTATTGGTTATTTAAAAAGAAACAAAATGATGAGGAAGGAAATAAAAATAAAGCTATTTCTATTCTTGGAGGTTTTGCTTTTGGTATTGCTCTTATTTGCTTTTGGACTAGGATAATAGTTACTCCAAATGAAATTATATCTTATCTTCCTTTTGCAAATATTGTATTTTTCGTAATTCTTTTGATTTTAATAATTATCAAAAGAAATGATTCTATTTTCACAAAAAATAATAAGCCTATTTTGATTCGTTCTTTTGTCATTCTTATCATAACCTGTTTTTTCTTTTATGTTCCTATAGAATTTGAGCCTTATAATGATTTGATTCGTTCTATGAACGTAAGTAGCAAAAGATTACAGCACAATCTAAATATGGCAAAATACCACGAGAAAGCTAAAATAGAATTAGATAATGAAAATTATGAAAAAGCTGTTGAATATGCTGAAATAGCTGAATTAGAAGGTAGAAGAGGTTTTTTGCTTCCTGATAACCCTATTTTTTTAGAAAATGGAGAAGTAGATACTACCTTTTTTAAAAAATTACCTTTGAGAAATATGAATCTTGTATATGCTAGACTTTATACTGCTTATACTAATTTGGCAAATGAGAATTTAGAAAATGATGATGATCAACAAGCTCTAAAAAATTATGAAATAGCGCATCAAATTCTTTACATCTATAACCTTAATGATGGACAATGGGAACAACAAAATGTCATTTCTTTCGCTAATATGGGTAAAGCTTTGAGTTACTTAAATCGATTTGAAGAAGCTGATGATGAATTTAACAAGGCTTTTTTATTAATTGACTCTTCAAATGTTGATTCAAAAAAAATTAGCTTTGCTTATAGTGTAACTGCGAAATCTTTAGCTATGAGAGAGCTTTATGAAGAATCAAATAACTATCATAAAGCTTCTATTGATATTCAATTACAAAGTTCTATACATACAGATAGTAAAGAATATTTAGCTGAAAACTATATGGAAATGGGTAAGAATTATGTTTTTTTATTAAAAACAGATAAAGCTATACAAGCTTATCAACAAGTATTTCATTATTCAAATAAAAATAGTGATACATACAGGCAAACTTGTATTTATTATGGAATTGTAAATTTTCAACTTTATAACTATGAAAAAGCTGAATCTATTTTTTTGGAATGTATAAAACTATATGGAAATATACAAGACGGACTATCAAATGTGGGCGTAAGTAAAAATCTTCTAGCAAGAAACTATATTCAACTAAATAAATACAAAGAGGCTGAAAAATTCTTGCAAGAAGGAATCGAAATTACAAGGACAGAAGAAGGAAAGACAAGTTCGAATTATGTGTTTGCTTTATCTGTCTATGCAAATCTAAATTCTATTTTGAGTAATTATAAAGAAGCAGAAAAGCAATATCAAGAAGCATTTGAATTAAGTAAAAACAGATCTGGAAAGAACAGCTCTGAAACCATTCAATTGTTCATTCAACTAGCAAACACGAAGATAAATCTTTCTAAGTTAAAAGAGATAGAAGAACTTGCTAATCAAGCCAATGAGATGTTAGCAGAAATGAGAGTAGAAAGTTCTATTAATTTGGATAATTTAGTTAACGAACTCGCTTATCTAAATTATTCAGCAGGAAATTATTTTACTTCAAGAGAAATATACGAACTCGTAATTAAAGCAGATGAAAAACACAATGACACACAAGCTCTTACTACAGGAATTGCACTAAACGGTTTAGGTTTATTAGAAATGAATGATAAAAAATACATTGAAGCAGATAGTCTTTTTCATCAATCTTTAGAAATTCATAAAGCTATTTTCAAAACTTCAAATCCTTCTTTGGCTACTTTGTATCTCAATATGGCAAAACTGTATATTTTGAAAAATGAATATCAAAAAGCAGAAAACAATCTTGCTATTTCCTTAAAAATGAATCAAGATTTATTCAATGAAAAGCACACTAATTTTGCAGATATTGAAGTCGCTTATGGAGATTTAGCATTACAGCAAAATAAAGAGGAAGAAGCAAATCAGCATTATCAAAAAGCATTGAAAATTTATTTAGCCAAATTTGATGAAGACCATTATAAAATACAATCTGTAAAAGAATAAATAAAACTAACTCTAAAACAAAGCAATTCGCTTCTCCACTTCTTTCCTTACAGATTCAAATAGTTTGTGGGGGTTTGTGGTGCGCCAGTTGTCCCACTCGTCCAAAATCCCTCCCCAAATAAGATAAGAATCCAGATTATAGGCGTTCATTTCTCTAAGTACAAACTCTCTAAAATTCAATAATACAATCCAACCATTTTCTACATCTTCAAACCACTCTTCATAATATTCATCATCTGAGCCATGGAAATTTAGTACATTTTCGCCTATCAAAATAAAATGAGTAATCCCTTCGCCTGTAAAATAATCAATGACGTTTCTTTTGAGATGCATAATATCGTTGTGTAGCGCATCATTCCACTCTCCTATAAATTCTATAATGACAAAGTTTCTGTGATAATCTGCCATCAAAACTTTTACATAAAGCGTTTCAGAACCTATAAAATCCCAGTAAGGATGAATATAATATCCGTAAATTGCGTTGGTGTATTGGTTAGTATTGTACTCGGCTTCATAAAAAGGAGAACGCTCGTCAGTATTTGAGTCATAAGAAAATTCCCAACCGTAGAAAGGTTCTATATCGTGCATAATGTATTCTGTAAGTGGCTTGAGATAGGATTTTGATTATAAAAACGTAAAATAGTCGTTTCTTGTTTTGATAAAAAGAAATTTGATGAATGTATGGTAGGATTAGTGAATGATTTGTATGATATTTATGATGAACACAAGATTAATACAACTGTCTTTTTGCTAAACAACATGATTCGTTACCTCTACTTTATTGTCTTAATTTTTCTATTTTCAAATTGTCAGAATAAAGACAAAGATACTTTTTATACAACCCTCAAAGACGGACAAAAAATAGGTATTCGTTTAATAAAAAAAGAAAGTAAAAAACACAAATATAACTTTGCAATTCAAACTTTTTTGAAAGAAGATAAAAATAAAATAAAGAAAAATAGAATTTTAGATGAATGGAAACTACCTTACCCAGTTTATAATTTGGAGGTTGCTGATGCCGATAACGACGGACAAGATGATATTTGGGTAGGCGTAATTAAGAAAACTCGTTTTGATTCAATCCTACGAAAACGCCTTTTTTTATTTAAAATCATTGAGGGTAAAATACGTCCGTTGTGGTTAGGTTCACGAATGAGCAAACCTTTAGTAGATTTCTCTCCTGCTTATTTGATTGACTCTTTAAATAAAAATTCTACCAAAAAATGTATTATCAGAACTGTTGAGCAGGAAAAAAGTGGCAAATTTTTAGTAGCAAATTACTGTTGGAAAAGATTCGGAATAGAATTTATCAACTATGATATTAGAGAAACAGATAGCCTAACGGCAAGGAGTTTTTTAGAGAATTGAGAGCATAAAAAAACCTTGTTTTTTACTTTCTGAAAGCAAAAAACAAGGTTTTAGAAGATTATTGAGAGTAAATTCCTTTACTTCATTTCCTCATCTTCTTGCCCATCATTACTTCTAAAATCATAGACTTTTTTAGCACCATAAGCTGCCCCTGCTGCTAAAAGAAGTGAAAGACCACCATCTATCGGTGCAGTTAGTGCGCCAGGAGGATCAACTGGAAAACCTCCTCCTTGCCCAAAGGCAAAGTCTATAATGAAAAAGGAAATCAGAAATACTATTATTTTTTTGAACATACTCAATATATTTTGATGTAGATAATTTCTTTTTAGTAATAAATAGCCATATCAATTATATTGAATACGGCTATTTTATAAAAATATTGCTTTTTTATTCTTTTACAATACGAACTGTCATTGTTTTGTCAGCATCAGAAACTTGAAGCAAATACAAACCAGAAGCGTGTTTTTCTAAGTCTATTGTACCTTCCAAGAATGCACCTTCTTTTGATTGTTCTGATTCAAAGATTACTCTTCCTGTTGCATCAAACAAACGAATCGTATAAGCTCCTTCTCTGTCCGTTTTCAAACTATATGAAAAACTGTTTGGTGTTGGATTAGGATAAACCATCAACTTTTCATTTTCAAAGAAATCTTGACTTGCATCTGTTTTGAATAAAAGAACAAAACGCTTGATTTCATAACCTTTCTTAGCTTCAAACTTATAATCGCCTTCTGCTTTCAAATTATGAAGTGAATCGGTCAAAGAATCATACAAGTATAATTCGTGCTTAGAGTGGAAATATTTCATCGAACGAAGCGTAATTTCATAGTCTCCATCTTTCAAAATATTCATTGCCAAAGGTAGCGTTTGATTTTCTTTGAAACTTCCCAAACCATTGATTGCAAAATATTCGCTTTCTTGCCCTTCTTCATTTTCATTGTAAGAATACAACGTAGAACGAGTAGCATTCATTTTGTGAAGTTTGGCAGCATCGTATTTTCCATCAAAGTTGGTTGTTGCACCTGCTTGGAAATAAACTGTTGTCTCATCTAATGAATTACTAGATTTGAGGGCAACTCTAATCAAACCTTCCTTCAAATTTTCTGTCTCGGTAGTCTTAAAGAAACGAGTATCTGTCGTTAGACGAACTCCATTGTTCATATTGACTGTTCCTCCAGCCGTTGTTCTGACAAAGAAACCCTGCATAGAAGCAATTTCCTTTTTACCTCCATTATTAGAAACTCCATTTACATATTCTGCAAAAACACCTTGGTATTGATTCACTGGAATATCAATATAAACAGCATCTTCAAGACCTGTAGAAGCAGCTAAAACAAGTTCCCAATCGATAGGCGAAGGATATGGATTTCCTATTAAATTATACCCTTCTTGACTAAATCCACCACCACTATTTGTAACAGCAATAGACTGGTTGCCATTGTTGAGTGTTCCATTCAAATCTACTGTTACGCCTGTTGCAATGTTGGCTTGATAACCTCTAACAGCAGTCAAGTTTGCAGTTGTTGGTACTTTATAATTTGAAATAAATGGATTATAATATGCACTTGTAACTGCTCCTGCATTTGTTTCTTCATATTGGAAGAAGGTAGGGAAAGGACGAACAAAAGCTGGTTCTGGAGCTGTGTTATAAGCTGTTGTCAGAACTAATCCCATATCATCTCCAAACTGTGAGACCGTTGCATCTGAAAAAGGAGAAGAAAATAAATGATAGCCCAAACCATCCGTACCACCTACGTCTGAAACAGCAGGTAAATAGCGTTCCATAATAACTGTTCCAACGATGGTATTGGTTGTAGAACCATTTATGAGTAAAGCTGTTTCATCTGTTGTCGAACGAAGAGCAAAATCTTGTCCTGTATTGACAGTCATTTGTGCTGTTCCTTCCATTTCTAAGACTTTATTTATGCTCATATAGCCATCAATAATAAGACTAATTCCTGTATTTACTTTTATACCATCAATATTAATATCAGTATAATCTGTAAAAGCAGTAGGAGAAGTAAACGTTAGGTTTTTATCAACAACTACATTTTCATCATAAAGTCTAGCAGATTGTGGTTCAATAACATCGTTTGCTATTGCTGCATCAACGGCTTGTTGAATAGTAGGATAGAAAACACCTGTACGAACCAAAAGTACATCGCCAGAGGAAGTATTTATTCCCTCTACTGCAAAATCATAAGCTGCTTCATCACAATCATTATTATTTATGGTAATGGTGGCATTTTTTGTTCCTCCTCCTGAAGGAGTAAAAGTAACATCAAAAGTTGCTGTTCCACTTGCTGCTACCACAGCAGGAACATTACTAACTACAAAATCCCCACTATTTGTACCACTAGAAATAATAGAAGAAATGGTAAGAGCTTCCGTTCCTGTATTCTCAATTGTGTATGTAATAGTTCGTAAAGTAGTATTTCCAAAATCAGTATCATCAGCTACATCTGGTGTTACATCGCCATCTGTAATAGAGACTGAGTTACCTAAAACATCAATTTCTCTTGTAGAATTTACCGTTACCGTTTGTGTGGCTGTTACCGTATTTCCATTTCCATCATCTGCTGTCCAAGTAACAGTTGTATTTCCAATAGAAAAAGGAGGTGTCGCATCATTTGTAAATGTAGGTGTTCCACAATTATCTGTTCCTGTTGGTGTGCCTAAAGCTACTCCAGAAGCTGTACAAGCTCCTACATCTGTATTTACTATTACATTAGTTGGTGCTGTAATGGTTGGATTTGTTACATCATTAAGAATTACATTTTGGTCAGCAGTAGATGTATTTCCATTTCCATCATCAAATGTCCAAGTTACAACGGTTGTACCTTGTGCTGTGATTGGAAATATTGTTCCTGTTGTTCCTGTAACAGTTCCAACACAGTTATCTGTAGTTGTTGGAGCAGTTGGTGTAGCGCTACATTCAGCCGTAACATCTGCTAATGTCGGAACTACTGGAGCAGTAATATCATTAAGAATTACATTTTGGTCAGCAGTAGATGTATTTCCATTTCCATCATCAAATGTCCAAGTTACAACGGTTGTACCTTGTGCTGTGATTGGAAATATTGTTCCTGTTGTTCCTGTAACAGTTCCAACACAGTTATCTGTAGTTGTTGGAGCAGTTGGTGTAGAGCTACATTCAGCTGTAACATCTGCTAATGTCGGAACTACTGGAGCAGTAATATCATTAAGAATTACATTTTGGTCAGCAGTAGATGTATTTCCATTTCCATCATCAAATGTCCAAGTTACAACGGTTGTACCTTGTGCTGTGATTGGAAATATTGTTCCTGTTGTTCCTGTAACAGTTCCAACACAGTTATCTGTAGTTGTTGGAGCAGTTGGTGTAGAGCTACATTCAGCCGTAACATCTGCTAATGTCGGAACTACTGGAGCAGTAACATCATTAAGAATTACATTTTGGTCAGCAGTAGATGTATTTCCATTTCCATCATCAAATGTCCAAGTTACAACGGTTGTACCTTGTGCTGTGATTGGAAATATTGTTCCTGTTGTTCCTGTAACAGTTCCAACGCAGTTATCTGTAGTTGTTGGAGCAGTTGGTGTAGAGCTACATTCAGCCGTAACATCTGCTAATGTCGGAACTACTGGAGCTACATTATCAGCTGTTCCATTTCCATTAATTGCAAAAGTATAAGGGTTTTCATCAGCATCATCGTTAGTAATAGTTACTAAAGCAGCTCTATTTCCTGTTGCAGAAGGATCAAAAGTAACTGTAAAAGTTTGTGTTCCTGTTGTAGCTGCTACTGTTGCAGGGAAAGCAGGAAGACCACTTAAAGTAAAATCAGCAGCATTTGTTCCTGTTACAGTAATATTATTTACTGTTAAAGCTGCTCCACCTGTATTTTGAATAGTATATGTCTTAGCAAGATTATTCGTTCCACATTCAGCTACACCTCCAAAATCTGTATCATTAGTCGGACTTGTAGTTCCTGTTCCACTAACAATATTATTTCCATTACCTTGTACATTGATTTCAGGAAATAGGGATTGGATTCCTTGTACTGCAAAATCATAAATTGCTTCATCACAGTCATCATTATTTACAGTAATAGTTGCTGTTCTTGTTCCTGCCCCAGAAGGTGTAAAGGTAACGTCAAAAGTAATACTATTACCTGCCATTATTGTTGCTGGTAGCGTAATGTTACTGATTACAAAATCTCCTGCATTTGTACCACTTGAAACAATTGAAGAAATTGCCAAATCTGCCGTTCCCGTATTCTCAATAGTATAAGTAATTAATCTATCTGTAACTACAGTTCCAAAATCAGTGTTATCAGCTACATTTGGTGTAGCATCACCATCTACAATAGAAACAGAATTACCTAAAAGATTAATTTCTTGTTGAGGAGTTGCAACTGTTCCACTAACTCCATTAGCAGATCCATCTATCCAATTTGAAGTAGCTCCTGCTAGAGAAAACCCAGTTAGTGTTCCATCATTGTTACTAGATGTTAGGTCATTAAGGGTTGTAAGTCCTGCATTATTACCTGCTGCAAGACCTTGATTAAAATTATAATAGGTTACTAAACCAGCTTCTGTTCCTATCAATTCATTATTCATATTAGCCTTAATCTCTGAACAAGTACGAGCTGTACTCCAGATTCGAATTTCATCTAATGCTCCTTCATAGTTTCCATTTGTAAGCCCTCTTCCTATAAATAGTGTTGAAGAAGCGGGAACATTATGTACGCCTGGGACATCACTTTTTTGTAATTCACCATTTACATATACACTTCTAGTTGTTCCATCGTAAGTAGCAGCATAGTGATACCAATTTCCTGATAAGTCTGTTAAAGGTATATCTATATCATTAGCCCACCAGTAATGTCGTATTCTTAAAGATGTATTAATATTTACTTCAATTGCATTAGCTTGATTATTAACAGCATTTCCCCATCCAATCACACCTCTCACTCCTGATAGAATAGGTTTGAACCATAATTCAATAGTATATGGATCATTGCCAGTTGGAAGGTTGGTAGGAGTTGCTATTGTTATTAGGTCATTGTTACCATCAAAATCAAGTGCAGTAGCTGGGGAAGCAGCTGGAACGAAAGTAATAAGGAAGTTATCAACTGCAGCACCAACATCTGTTATAGTAACATCAGATTTGAATACTATTCTAAATGCTACGTCAAGATTTCCTGCTAAACTAGAAACATCAAGTGATTTTGTAAAATAGTTTGCATTGGTAGCAGACATAAATGGAGTTCCTGAAGGACCGAATACTGTAGGGTCTGGACCACCTCCAATTACCGAGTTATACCAAGCTGCACCTGTAGTAGCTGTTCCTAATTTTGTCCAAGAAGTACCTCTGTCAGTAGAATATTCTACAATCATTCCATCATAACCTGTTTCATAAACATGCTTTGTTTCAAAGGATAAATTATATGTACCTGCTGCAGAGAAATCAAAGTTAGGTGCATAAAGGTTAGAATGTGAATTATTCAAATAATCTCCTGTAAGACCTGTAACCCATGCGTTTGCACCACTTGCTGTTCCATTTTTTCCTGCTGTGGCAGAGTTTCCACGTTCCCACATTGTTGCTCCTCCTACATTATCGGCTGCAAAGTCTAATGGATTGACATCAAAGTTTCCTCCATCAGTAATAGCATAAGGTACAGGGCGATCTGGTAAAACAGTTATAGTTCTAGTAGTAGTCAGGACTCCTCCACCTCCGTTTATGCTAAGAGTAATTGTTTTGATACCTGGAGTAGAATAAGAAATTGTATGAGGACCTGTTGTATTGGCAGTAGCTGTACTTGCACCAGCATCAAAGTTCCAATCCCAAGAAGTAGCACCTGCTGAGGCATCAGTAAATATTACATCTTTATTCATATAAACAAGATCCTTATCTGCTGAAAAATCAGCAGCAGCAGGAGAAAATACATTTGTTGTGAATATGCCTCTACCATGTGTAGCTACTGCAACTAGATTATCAGAACTACGAATTTGGAACATATCACAACGAGTATTAGCAAGTCCTGTGCTTGATAATTCCCAAAAATCGCCAGCAGCACCTGCTGTAATATCATCTGTACTCCAAACACCTGTTTCTGTTGCAATCAATACTTCATTCGTATTATTAGGATTAAACATTGCCCAACGAACTGGCATATCTGGTAAGCCGTGTGCAGTATCTTTGCTTGTCCAAGAAGTTCCTCCATCGTCTGTGTACCAAACGCTCTGTGCTCCGTAGTTAGAATACGTAACTACCATCTGATTTTCGCTTGTACCAAATTCAATAGAAGAGACAGAACCTTGCGTTTGCATAGTACCGTTTGATAATACAGTTCCTGTTTTATTTGGTCCTCCACCTGCATTTGCATTAGGAACTCTTACTACTTCCCCTGCACTTGTACCTATATAAAGCGTTGTAGAAGCAGCTGTAAAAGGAGAAGCTTTTAAGTGTGTAACGTCTCCAGTCATACCTGTTACATTATAATCATTACGAGTTCCACCTGGAACAGTCCATCTAGCAAAGTTTCGATTTCCTTTGGAAGATGAATAAAGTAAATCTAAATCATCATGATAATCTGCTGGATTGATAAATTCTCCTGTATTGTTGTCTCCAGCTCCTAAGTCTATAAAATTACCTCCTCCATTAGTAGATACATAGAAATTGTTAAATACATACGAACTAATCTGAATATTTGGATTATCTTGGTCTATAAAACAAAATGCTCCATCTCCTCCAGTTGGTTGCGTACTTCCACCTACTCCTGCTGAAGTAAGTTTACGTGTTCCATTATCTTGTGTACCTCCGAGTAAATAATTAGAACCATTATTCGGATTCATTGCAACAGCATAAAACTGAGTAACATTATATCCTGAATTTCTATCATTGAAAGCAGGAGTACCAGCTTGTATATTTGCACTATACGAAACACCACCATCACTACCTACTAACATCTCATCAGAACTACCTGGTTTGTAAGCAAAGGCATGAATATCTGCATGAACATAAGGTCCACACTCACCTGTCCAGTAAGAAATAGATGTCCAGTTTGCTCCTCCATCAGTTGTACGGTGTACATCAATACCACCAACAACTACATGATTAGGATTAGTAGGGTTCACTTGTAAAATTAAATCGTACCAAGCTTGTCCACGAGTAAATTGCGTTCCATTAGTAGCACAGCCTCCTTGATTACGGTATAGTGGAATAGTTACATCTGTCCAAGAAACACCTGCATTAATAGATTTTTTGAAGAATGCAATATTATTGGTGCTTGCATCATGTGCAACAGCATATAAAATATCGCTATTTGATGGTGCAGATGCAATCTCTATTCTTCTTGTGTTAGCAGAAATACCAGCAGGTGTTACTTCTGTCCAGTTTACTCCATCATTCGTCGATTTATAAATAGAGCCTACAACTCCTCCAAATAATGCAGTTGTTCCATAAAGAGTACCATCAGCAGCTACTTCCAAATCAGCAGCACGAGTAGAGGTTTCAGGCAATGTTACTTTTACCCAATTAGTTCCTCCATCAGCAGAGCGAAAGATACCACCACTATTTGCACTAGTAGAGTTGAACCCATCAGTACGACAAGCTGCAAGTAGTGTTCCTGTAGGAGTTACTACAATTTTCTGTACATATTGAAAATCATCTGTTACTGTAGGTGAAGTATTAGCTAGTCTTGCCCAATTAGCTCCTCCATCAGTAGTTTTCCAAATACCTGCACCACGCTGCATTCCACCACCAAAGAAACCTTCTCCAGTAGATACATACATGTTTTGTGTATTTGATGGGTCATAAGCAATAGATGAAATTGCTATATTTTCCCAAAAATTATCAACAGCTACCCAAGTTGGGTTAGCTACTGTAATATCATTGGTGTACCAAAGTCCACCACCAACACCACCAGCCCAAACCTTTCTGCCTGTAGCATCATTTGGGTCGTACATAAGCGCACGAGTACGTCCACCTACATCATTAGGACCACGTTCTATCCAGTTTACCCCAGCAATAGCTCTTTGATTTTGGCTAAGAGCATTCAGACGTAAATCTGTAAATTCATTTGCTTTTATACGAGCATTTTCAGGAATATCACCTGTATTTGGATTTGCTGTGCGTAGATAATCTTGAAGCATTGCTAAATCTGGACGATCTTTTTTTGCAATTTTTTTCAAGTCTTTTTTTGACCAGCCTTGATATTTATTATATAAGGCTTGATAGTAAGCATATTTTTCTTTCCCTTTTAGTTGTGAAGGGTCTTTAACTTCTGATAATTCAGAGAGCAGTAATTCATTTTTGGAATTATTTTCCCAAATCAAATACCCTGTAGTACTTATTAGGAAAAATAGAACAAATCCAATAATATAATTGGAATAGGAGGAAAGGTTTTTCATATAAATAATTTAATTGAAAAAAGTAAAGAAGTATTATAGATTAGTTGTGTAAAATTGAAGTTTGACAGAATACAGTTATGTTATTTGAAACATACTGCAAAATAACGATTCTTATGACAAAAACATTATTTTCTACTGAAAAACAAGCAAATATCAAGCTATTATTGTATAATTCACTACTGAAAAACAACTTTTTTTAATAAATGCGTGTACTTTGTTGTTTTTAATTTTAGAGACTAAAAAAGCAACCCTATTTCTAAGGTTGCTTTTTCAATTTTCTAAAAAAAAGTATAATTAACTCAACTTAGCAATAGCATTTTTGATTCTTTCAATCGCTTTTTCTATCATCTCCTCTGAAGTAGCGAAAGAAAGACGGATACAATTTGGCGCACCAAAAGCATCTCCCATCACAACAGCCACATGCGCTGTTTCTAATAAAAACATAGAAAAATCTTCTGAATTTTGAATTTTTTTACCTTCAAAAGACTTTCCATAAAAATGACTTATATCTGGAAAAACATAAAATGCTCCTTGTGGCGTATTGCAATTAAAGCCTTCTACTTCATCCAAAAGAGATTTGATTAACTTTCCTCTTTTCTGATAGGCTTTATTCATTTCCTCTACTTCTTCTCGGCTTCCATTGAGAGCAGTAACAGCAGCGTGTTGGGTAATGGAATTTGTACCAGAGGTAACCTGTCCTTGGATTTTATCACACGCTTTTGCAATCGTTAGAGGAGCAGCAGCATAACCCAAACGCCAACCTGTCATGGCAAAACCTTTTGAAAGACCATTTATAGTAACTACTCTATCTTTCAAAGATGCTACTCTTCCAATACTAAAATGAGGCTCACCAAAATTGATATATTCATAAATTTCATCTGCAACGACTGTAATCTGCTCGTGTGGTGCAATTACTTCTGCAATTTCTCTTAATTCTGTTTCAGAAAAAACACTTCCCGTTGGATTACAAGGCGACGAAAAAATAACTGCTTTTGTTTTTGAAGTAATTGCTTCTTTTACCTGATTTGCTGTTACTTTATAATCATTTTCTATTCCTCCTTTTACAAAAACAGGCTTTCCTTGTGCAAGTTGTACGATTCCGACATACGAAACCCAGTAAGGAGTAATGATAATTACCTCGTCGTCTTTATCCAAAAGGGCTAACATCACATTAGCAATAGACTGTTTTGCTCCTGTCGAAACTACAATTTGTTCAGCAGAATAATCTAGCTCATTTTCTCTTTTTAGCTTATCAGAAATAGCTTGACGAAGTGGCGCAATTCCAGCTACTGGTGTATAACCAAAATGTCCGTCATCAATCGCTTTTTTGGCTGCTTCTTGAATAAAAAGAGGTGTTTTGAAGTCTGGCTCTCCCAAATTCATATTGATAATATCGTGTCCTTCTGCTTTGAGTTCACGGCTTTTACGAGCCATTGCAAGGGTTTGAGATTCTTCCATTTCGGAAACACGACGAGATAAAGTTTCTGTATTTACGGCTGTTGTGGACATAAGGAGTAGTATTAGTGTCGTTGGTGAAGACACCAACAATGGCAAAAAATATTTTCATGAAGAAATTAATAAAGCAAAGCTAAAAAATTGTTGGATAGGTAGCAATTTTTGTTTGGTAGATTTTTTTCAGTAAAACCTGATTTTGATATTTTTGAAAAATAATAAAATTGTGTTATCTTTTGTATTGGACAATAAAAGGTACTAAAAATAATAATGTGTTAAAGTAGAATTAACTCTATTAGGTATACGAAAACTAACATCTAAAATAAGTTAAAAAACTATATATCAAACCTAAAAACTAAACTTACAAGTTGAATAAATGAAAATAGATAGTATCTTTGGGGTAATAAGAGGCAGTTTGTACTCTGTAAAATATGAGAATGAGGATAAAGATGAGTTTGTAAGAGTCTTTAATGAATGGTCAGACGTTGAGTTTTTAGGTATTTTTTTTGATACACATATTAACGACTTACAAAGTGGATTTTATGGAAATATAACTCCTGACGAAGCCATTGACATTACTGTGGATAAGTCACATGAGCTTGAAGATGAGTTATTATATACAGCTGAAATTGGGAAAACAGATGATTATGATACACTTCAAATATTGTTCAAACCTCTTGATAACAAAGAGTATAGAATTACAGAACATCAACAAACTAAAGCATACGGTTTGGAACACAAAAGTTGGCTGAGGATATATGCAATTAGAATTTCAAAAAACTGTTTTGTTGTCTCTGGTGGTGCTATCAAACTAACAGAAACTATGAATGAACGTGAGCATTTACGAAAGGAATTAAGAAAATTAGAGATAACAAAACAATATTTGATTGATAATGGTCTCTTTGATGCAGATAATTTAGAAAACTTTATAACAGAACAATCATGATAAATAAAGAACTACAAAAAAAACTTGATACTCTTACTGCTGGTAAAAAAAGTAGTTGGGAAAAGGAAGCTAAGTACCGTCAAGCGAATAGAAAATGGCTAAGATATTCACGAAAGATTGCTATTAAAATTAATCGTCATCTTAAAGATAACGGTATGCAAAAACAGGAATTGGCTACTTTACTAAATGTTTCTCCTCAACAGGTAAGTAAAATAGTGAAGGGAAGAGAAAACCTAACTTTGCAAACAATATCAAACATTGAAAAAGCCTTAGGAATTTCATTGTTAGGACTTGATTCTAATAGAGAAAAGAAAACTAAAGTAATTTTAAAAAAAACAGAGATTACCTATACACAACCAACTCAAGAAAATGATTTTTATCAAAAAAAGTCGGCAAAAGTAGTGGCAATACTCCCTATAAATAATCAAAGTTTAACAGAAGTGTACAACTAATGGAAGGAATACAATTTAGTTTAAAAAAAATTAATACAGATCAATTTGCTATCATTGAAGATGCTTATAATAGTCAAATTGAGGATATAAATTTAGAGATTCATATAAATTTCGGAACAAGTTCGGAAACTACTTCTATTGTTTCAATTATTAAATTTCAGTTCAAACAAAATGAGAAATCTTTTTTAATTGTAGAAGTTTCTTGTGAATTTAGTGTTGAAAAAAGCAAATGGAGTGAATTTCGCAAAGAGGGTAAACTAATTATTCCACAAGGTTTTTTAGCGCATTTAGCTATGATTACAGTTGGTACAACACGAGGAGTATTACATTCAAAAACTACTAATACAAAATTTAATGATTTTATATTACCTACAATAGATATTACAAAAATAGTTACTGAAGATGGTAAATTCGATGAGTAGTAAGCTTCCATCTTTACTGATGTTTGAATAGAAAACCATTTTTACCTTACTTGAATACTTTTTTTCAAACTACTGTCAGAGTTATTTTGGATTACCAAAACAACTGCTGACAAAGTTCATTTTTATAAAATTACAACCCCAAAACATCAGCCCCCTGCTCAAAAATAATATCAACAGGAATATTTGCATCAGAAAGTCTGTCTAAGTCAGCTTGTAAATCAGCTTTGATAACTCCCATTTCGTTTGCCAACAGCGTTACACCTTCGTAATCGCCATCGCCTTGAAGTGTTAGTATTTTAGCAGAAAGTTCGTTTACAGCTTCTGCCATTTTATCTGGATTTACTTTGTATGTTCCGTCTTCTAACTTTTCGAAAGCTCCTTTTTCATTGAAAAAGTTAAAGCGAATCATATTTGCTTTTCCGTGTGCCGAAGCAGCACCAAAACGAACAGAACGGAAAATACCAGCCAAGAAAGTAGTATAATTATCCATCAATTCTCCTTCTGAAAGTTCGCCCATTTCACGCAATTTAGTAACCATATACAGACCTAAAATATCAGCTTTTCCTTCTTCTAAAGCAGAAGCTAAATCTTTCAAAGATTCTCTAACTGTTCCTTTGTCATTAATGGTATTTTTGATTCCTAATCCGTGAGCCACTTCATGAAACATTGTATTTTCGAAGAAAGCATCAAAAGTGATATGTTTTCTTTGCTCTGGCGTAATGAGCATTTCAGAAATAGGCATCAAAATTTGGTCAAACTTTGCCTTCATAGCATTTTTTAGCTGCGAACGACGAGTACCTTTTTTGAGTTGTACTTCTTCATCATTTGGAAGGTTTACAGCAATCGTTTTGCTACCTGCGTTACAATCTCCAGCATAAAAAACAACATCATAGGCATTAAGTTGAGAATCTGACCCAGGTTTTTCGGCTTTGTATTTCGCATCAACAGGCAAATCTTTTTGAAGTTGTGGCAATAAAGCAGCATATTTTTCCAAACGCTCACTCCACGTTTTATCTTTTACCAAAACATATGAAGAATAAGCAGCTTTTTGTCCATACAAATGGTCTTCATAGGTTTCTATTGCACCAATAATAATATCGATACCGTTGGTTTTCATATCCATCCATGCCATATCACTTGCCATATAATCATCTGTGGTAATGGCATCGGCACGAAGAGTAAGGTGTTTTTTCAAGCCTTCATCTTCTGCTATTTCGGCAGCTTGGCGTAAATAATCAGCAGCTTTTTCTAGATCTGCCTTAAATTTTTCGTGATAAGGAACTATCATTAGCTTTCCTTCTGCATCTCTGCGAAGAAATGTATAAAGACTTGATTTTTCTTCATTATCAAAGGCTTCATACTCCTCCTTTGTCATATCTGTTGGGTAGAAATTTGCGCCGAGAGGTTTTTCTCCTACACCTTCCATAAAGGGTTGATTATTTTCTAATCTATCCCAAAGACCATAGTTTATTTCTACAAACTTTTTTGTGTCTGCATCATCTAAAGTAGCCATCAAGCTATCTTTATCGCCCATATAGGCTTGTTGCCAAAACAAACCATCCATTATTTTAGCTGCTTCTATAAGGAGTGGAATCATTTTCTTTTCACTTTCTGAAAGAGTGCTAATATCAGTAGTGAGTTTGAAGGGAGCATAAATTTCTGGACGAACAAGCTCGTTTTTAGTTTCTACGACTACACTTGTTGTATCAGTAGTAGTTTCAGTAATTGCTTTTTTATCTGGTGTACAGTTCCAAAAGCCTAGACAGATAGCCATTGATAGAACAGCTAGTTTTGATGTTTTTTTGATGTTCATGTTATTTTGAAGTTTGTGAGAGTTAAGTTAAATAATTAATACAATACAAATTTAAAACACAGAGATACAGAGAACACAGAGAATAAAATACGCTTTTAATATTTGCAAAAAATCCAACTCCCAATATCTAATTCCCAATTCCTAACTTATTTCATTTCATCTTTTCTTACAATATCTACTACTTCCATTTCGAAGCGCATCATTGTAAATGGAGGTATTCCTTGATGTTCTTTATTTCCGAAAGCAAAACGAGAAGGAGAAAAAAGACTAAATTTAGAACCTTCATTAGCAATCTGTGTAAAAGCGATTTGCCAAGCAGGAAGCACTTGTCTTTCCCCTACTACAAAACCTACTGTTTCGCCTTTTTTAGATTTATCTAATACTTGTTGAAAAGGAATCGTCCAAGTCTGATAAGTAAAAGAAACGCTGTCTCCTATTTGTGCTGGCATTCCTGTACCCTTTTCTTTAAATCTATAATAGAGTCCTAAGGGATGTTTTTTTGCTCCTTCAAAGACTAATTCTTTTTTCATATACTCTACCATTTTTTTGTCTTGAATGGCTATTTGTTCTTGCGTACGCTTTTTAAGTCTTACCTCTTCATCCATATCAAAAGCAGCCTTACTTTGTGTATTATAGAGCTTTATGACATACCTAATTTCCTTCATTTGCTCTCTTGTTTTCTTTTCGATAGGCAATTTATTGTTTTTGATAGAATCTAAAGTAACATAAAAAGTGGCACTATCTCCTACATTTAGCATTCTGAAACCTTCTTCTATTGCTCCTTGATAAGCAGGTTTTAATAAAGGTTGTCCGACAGGTTCGTTGAGTTTATATGTATCTGTGATGGTATCTCCATTATCTGCTAATAATAGGTAGTGCATTGTCATTATTTCGTTATATTCAGGTTTTCTATTTTTGGGATAATGAATATGATGAATATATTTTAGTCCTGTTTCTGTAGTTTTTAACTCATCATTACAAATAGCTCCTTCTGGACAATTTTGATTGTCTTTTTTAGTTGTACAAGAATTTGATAGAAATAAAAATACAATTGAAATAATAAATATAAATGACTTGGAAGTTAATTTATTCATGTAAATAAAATTATAGTGAAATGGAATAGAAGCCGAAATATCAACTATTTTAGCTTTAGTTATTTTATACAAAAAAAATATATTCAATAAAAAATCTATGAATTAGATATTTTTTGATGTAATTTTAGCGTAATAAATAGTGTTATACTTTTATAATTTACCCTTTTTTCAAACATAATATGCTTTTTCATAGCACAAAGATACTTTAATTAAATTGGTATCATTTTGGTATAATTTGAAAATAAGATACACACTATACATTGCACTAAAAGAAAAAACACAAAAATAGTCTTTTATATTGCTTTGGCAATGGGAAGACAAACAAAAAATTATAACCAAGCTTACTAGGACAAAAAAATACAATGAAAAATAGAATACCATTTATATTACTTTCAATTTTCCTTTTATTAGGGTTGAATAGTTTAGTTTCTGCACAGGTAGATTCTAATAAAGTGCTTATAAATACTACTGTCGTAGATTTCAAACAAAAAGTAAGACCAGGAGAAACAGTAATGTTTGTTAATACCAAAACTGATGAAGTTTTTTCCAAAATTAGTGATAAAGAAGGAAAATGTTTTTTTGTTTTGATAAAAGGTAGCGAATATCTTATCAAATATAAGAACTTTGGAAAAGATGTAGAATATCAAAAAGTTCAGATTCCTGATGTAGCACGTCTGAAAGAACTAAAAGTATTAGTGAAATTTCAACCAGCCACTGCTTATACGCTTGATAATGTGCTTTTCGAAACAGGAAAAGCAAGTCTAAAAAACACTTCTTTTAAGGCAATCGATGAACTGGCATCAGCTATGACAGCCAAAAAAACAATGGAAATAGAGATTGCTGGTCATACGGATAATGTAGGAGATAAAGATGCAAATCTTAAACTTTCTCAAGAGAGAGCAGAAGCAGTACGTGATTATCTAATAAAAAAAGGGATTGACGCAAAGCGAATTACTGCAAAAGGTTATGGAGATACCAAACCTGTTGCTGATAATAGTACGAATGCAGGAAAGCAACAAAATCGTCGTACAGAAGTTAAGATTATCAAAGAATAAAATTTATATTCTGATTTTTATTTTAGAAAAAAATATATTTAAACTGACTATTCTCACACAATAGTCAGTTTTTTTATTAATTTAGTTTCTCTGAATTGCTTTAATTTATCAATCCAAAAAAATCTAACTTATATATTATGAACTTGTTTCCATTTCGGTCTTCCTTGTATTCCATTCTATTTTTGCTCTCTTTTTCATTTTTAGCCTTTAGTTGTGAAAGCACAAAACAACCAGAAAATACCTATGCAGTACAGATAAAACCAACTTTTTTGAGTGTAGATGAATCGCCTTCAAATGCCAAAAATTGGGACCCTGTCAATATGTTTTCTTACGACCACAAACCAGATGTTTATTATGAAATTTGGCTTGGACAAGACCGTATTTTTGAGTCTGAATCTATTAAAGATGAGTTTACACCAAAATGGGATAGCGTAAAACCATTTTATATTCCAGACACGAAACCAAATGCAGAACTAACTATCAAGTTTTATGATTTTGATAAAAAAATGGGAGTCAAGACAGGGCGTTTTTATAATAATGATGACCTTATCGGAGAACTCAAAATATCAATTGATGAGCTTCGAAAGAAGGCACAAAACTTTGATACACTAAGCTTTGGAAATGTAAAAGCGTGTGTTTTTGCTGAACCAGTTATGAAATAAAATCAAATGGAAATTATAATAATACCACTAGTAGTTTGCTGCCTTTTATCTGCCTTACTTGTTACTATTGAGTTTTTGGTTTATCTTTTCATAAATAGGAGGTTTTTTAATAAAATCTTAATCAAAATTATTGATGTCTTGGTAATCGTAGGGCTTCCAGTTTTGTATTTTCTACTTATGGAGAAAAGCACAAATGATTGTTGTAGTGAAAGTGCTACCTTTTCTCCTGACCACCGACTTACTATTTATGTTTTGTTGGCTGTTTCTATTTTGGCTTGTGTGTATTCTATTTTCAAAACCAAGATACTAAGTCCTGTTTTGGAGGTCTTTACTAATGCTATTCTATTGATGGGTTTTGTATTAAATATCTTTGTGGCATTTCAAGTAAAACAAATAGCTCTATTAGGCAACCTTCCAATTAGTATTGTATTTGTTTTTCAGCTCATAAAAAGCCAAACCCAGTTTTTAGAATATAATTTCATTCAAAAATTTGAGATAGAAAAACTTAGTAATCCAATAGAGCGACTAGCGTGGAAAATTCTAAATCTTGAACCAATTTTGAAATATCCTATCTTCTTAGTTTTGGCTCTACCTATTTTTATTCTTATCATTTCATTTCTTTTATTATTCGGACAAAAACCAGATTCGGTCATTCGTGCATTTACAGATACCTACAAACACGGTTTTTCAGAACTAGATTATATGTGTGATAACGTAAATTGTGGAGGTCATTTTCTGTGTTCGGTGGCTGCTGGTGGTCATTCTGATATTGTAAGACCTGTTAGGTATGGAGAAAGAGGAGGAAGTAAGATTATTTGTAATCGTCAGCTTTTGGTAGCCAATGCATTTGAAGAGTTAATAGAAGAGAATTTCCCAAAACTACATAACATCATAAGACGAAATTATAATAAAGTGGGAAATGTTGTTCATAAACATTACGGCATTTTTAATAATAAATTTGTAGCTGATTCTGTTTATTTTTTGATGAAGCCTTTAGAATGGATTTTTATTTTTACGCTTTATACTTTTGATTCAAAACCAGAAAACAGAATTGCAAAACAATATTTGAATAGAAAAGATAGAGAGGAATTAGGGAATGGAAAGTAAGATTTTTTATTTTTCTGACTAGTAAAGGTTATCACAGTTGATTTAGTAATGTTTAGTTTATTCGAAAAAAGGCTTCAAAACATATTGTTTCTTGAAGCCTTTTTAGTTGTCAAATCAATTATATTGACTATGCTTTTTCAGTTCCTAGTTCTTGTTCTTTCAAGATACGTCTAAGAATTTTACCTACATTAGATTTTGGTAACTCTTCTTTAAAGACTACATGTTTTGGCACTTTATAGCCTGTTAAGTGTTCTTTACAAAACGCTCTAACTTCTTCTTTTGTAAGGCTATCATCTTTCTTGACAATACAAGCCATAATTGCTTCATTAGATTTAGGGTCAGGGATTCCGATTACTCCTACTTCTAATACTTTATCATTGAGTGCAATTACGCCTTCAATTTCATTTGGATAAACATTGAAGCCTGAAACCAAAATCATTTCTTTCTTTCTATCAACAATTTTGAAATAACCTTCTTCATCCATTATTCCAATATCACCTGTTTTGAAATAATCGCCTATCATTACATTGGCTGTTTCTTCTGGACGCTCCCAATAACCTTTCATAATTTGAGGTCCTTTTCCACAGATTTCTCCTGGTTGTCCGAGTTCTACATCATTTCCTGCATCATCCAAAATACGTACTTCTGTACTTGGTAGAGGTAATCCAATCCAACCAATACGTACATTTCCAGCTAGAGGATTTACAATAAGTCCTGGAGAAGTTTCAGTAAGTCCATAGGCTTCTGCAATAGGTTTTCCTGTTACTTCTTTCCAACGATTATTTACAGCTTCTTGCACTGCCATTCCACCACCTAAAGCAACTTTGAGGTCAGAAAAATCTACATTCTTAAACTCTGGTTGATTCAAAAGACCATTAAAAAGTGTATTCACACCACTAATAATACCTATTTTGTGCTTTTTGAGTTCTTCTACAAAACCTTCCATATCTCTAGGATTTGTAATCAAAACGTTACGCACTCCATAACGAAGCAAACCAAAACAGTTGAAGGTCAGTGCAAAAATATGATACAATGGAAGTGCCGTAACACCTATTTCTTTTCCTTCTTTAATATCACTTGCATTTATCCAAGCAACAAGCTGCTGCATGTTAGCTAAAATATTTCTGTGAGTAAGCATTGCACCCTTCGAAACACCTGTTGTTCCTCCTGTATATTGTAAGAAAGCGACATCTCCAGAATCAAATTTTGGTTTACTATAATTGTGTTTTTTTCCTTCATAGAGGGCATCTGTAAAAGAAATTGTATTTGGGATAGAATAAGAAGGTACCATTTTCTTCAAATATTTGACAGCCATATTCATTGCCCAGCCTTTCAAACCTCCTACCATATCAGCCACTTCTGTAATAAATACATGTTCTATGCTTGTATGCTTAATGATTTTTTCAAGGTTAGCTGCAAAATTTGCTAAAATAAGAATCCCTTTCGCACCCGAGTCTGTGAATTGATGTTCCATTTCACTCGGCGTATAAAGAGGATTTGTATTTACTACAACCAATCCTGCACGTAAAACACCAAAAATAGCAATTGGGTACTGAATCAAGTTTGGAGACTGAATTACAAAACGATCGCCTTTCTGTAATCCCTTTCTTTGCAGATAAGCTGCAAAAGCTGCACTTTTTTCATCTAATTCATTAAAAGTAAGTGTTGCTCCCATGTTTTCGTAAGCAACTTGATTGCCGTATTTTGCGATGCTTTCTTCGAATAAATCTAAGAGTGAAGGGTATTCATCAGGATTTATTTCTGCTGGAATGCCTTCTGGGTATGATTTGAGCCAAATTTTGTCCATAATATATATTGAAGAGTAAGATTGTGAGTTAGATTTTTTACTATTTTTTATAGTACAAGATATTACTTTTATAAGTTATAATCAAACAAATAAAGAAGCAAAAGATAAATTTATTTTGAAATATGCTTTAAAATCCGAATTTTTTTTAGGCTAATGCAAATAAACACCACATTTTTTTACATTATCATTATCTTCATACAAAATTACTTCGATACGTTCTTGTAAAGTAGTTGATAATCGAAGTCCTGCAAAATCAGCTGCAATAGGAAAAGAATGATGCCCTCTATCTATCAAAACGGCTGTATGAAGTGCTTTAATCCTTACTTTCAAAAACGGACGAAGACTATACGCTAATGTTCTGCCTGTATTCAAAACATCGTCTATTAAAACTATAGATTGATTTTCGAAAACAGACGGTTCACAGTCTAAAATTACCTCACTTTGGGTAGGTTGTAACTTATCCAGACGGACACAAATCTGTTTTATTTCTAAGGGCGAAATTTGTTGTAATTCTTCGGCAAGCTCTTTGGTCAGAATCATTCCCATTCCCTCAATTCCTGCCAAAATAAGCATCTTTTCTTCAAAATTTTCTTCATAAATTTCAAAGGCTAATCTACGTATTTTTTGCTTCGTTTGTTCTGCTGTCAGTATCTGTCCTGTTTCTTTATTTGGTTTTTGTTCAGGTTGCAAAATGGGTTATTTTTTTATTGAAAAATAGTTTGATTGAATAGACTAAGATACCAATTTTTTTATTCTATTTTGGAAAATTAAACGATAACCAAATAATAAATACAATAAGGATAATCAAAAAAAGTAGTGAACCATAAAAAACTCCCCAAAGAATATTTTTTGAAACGCTACCTATATTTTTAGAAAAATAAAAAACTCCAATTACTATGATTTTCAAACAAAGCAATGAAAGAATTAGCCATAAATTATCTAAAAGTTTTAGAAAATAAACGATTAAAAAATCTATAACAAATGCCAAAACTAAAAAGCAATATTTCATTTCTTGATTCTTTAAATGGAAATTACTGATTTACTAAAGGCTAAATGTAATAGAAAATAATTGCAAACTAGAATCATGAAAATTTTTAATAAAGTCAGTTTTCAAAGCACAAAACAACTTTATTTGACATTTAAAATAGTTAAAATTAAATTATATAAAGTCAGTTTTTAAAAAACTAACTATTTGTTTTACATACTTTCATAGCTTTTTATCGTAAAGAATAACAAAGCAACCTATTTACCTTTTTAGGTATCTCAATAATAAATTCCATTTCATTTTATCTCATAAAACTCTACTACCATGAACTACTTCAAATTTAACTCACAGCTTGTTTTATCTTTTTTATTTCTAGCTATTTTTTCATTTTCTCTTTCTTCTTGTGGCATCGTCAGACCAGGCGAAGTAGGCGTAAAACAACGTTTGGGAAAAATAAAAGGAGGTGTAAGACAACCTGGAATGTATTTTCATAATCCTTTTTTTACCAAGATTGTCAAAGTACCGACACGCACAATCAATATGTACGCTTCCCTCAACTCACTACCTACAAAAGAAGGATTGAATATCAGCTGTGATTTGTCTGTTCTTTTTCATATTCAAGAAGCTTATGCTATAAAAATCGTCCAAACAGTTGGCGTTAGAAATGGAGAAGATGTTATCCGAAGTGTTTTGCGCTCTTCGGTAGCAGATGTAACAGCTCAATTTTTTGCAAAAGATTTATATACTTCCGAACGCCACGAAATAGAACTTGCCATTGCTAAAAAAATGATGGAGCGTTTGGGAGATAGAGGTTTTGTGATTGAATCTGTACTTTTGAAAAGCATTAACCTTCCTCCCAATCTTTCAAGAACAATAGAAGAAAAGCTACAAGCCGAACAAAGAGCGCAAACAATGCAATTTGTATTAGAACGTGAAAGACAAGAAGCTGAAAGAATGAAAATTGAGGCTGAGGCTATCCGTGATGCTCAAAAAATTATTAATGAATCACTCAACGAAATTACACTAAAATATTTGAGTATAGAAGCCTTTAAAGAGCTTTCAAAATCGAATAATTCAAAAGTAATTATCACAAATGGAAAAACTCCGTTCTTGATAGATGAAGACGGAAAATAAAATAGTATTTATTTTGACCCTCAACTTTGAAACAACAAAAAAAGCAACTCTCTTCCGAAAGTTGCTTTTTTTTGTTTCTATAAAGATATAGAAAACTAAATATATTGATTCAATTAAAAATAGAGCGAGTAAAAACTTAAACTATTGGTAACTAACTCAATAGCCTTGGTTTAGTAGCTGCGTGAACGACCACCACCAAAGTTTCCACCACCTCTATTTTCTCTAGGAATGGCTTTTTTTACTTGGATTTCACGTTCGTGAAGTTCAGCACCGTTCAATTCTTCGATAGCTGCTTCGCCATCTTCTTCTGATTCCATTTCAACGAAACCAAAACCTCTTGAACGACGTGTTTCACGGTCTGTGATAATTTTTGTTGATGTAACAACACCAAGCTCTGAGAACAATGCCTCTAATTCTTCTTCTGAGATAGAATAAGGCAAGTTTGATACGTAAAGATTCATATAACTAATTAACTGAGAATAAATTGAAGGCTCTAAGTTGTGCCTTCGAAACAAAGGTACGATAATTTATTAGAAAACTACAATTTCTACTAAAAAATTGACAATTATTTTTTACTCCTCCAACAAAGACAAATACGCCTTATTTTTATCATTTAGAATCTTGAAATAAGTTGGAGAAGTCAAGTGTTTTATTTGTTCTTTTGTCAGTCCATAGAGTTCTGCTATGAGCAAATCATTTTTGGCTTGTAACTTATCTTTTTGTTTTTGAGTAGTCGGAATATCTGATTTTTGTATTTTGAAAGATACTTTTTCTTTTAGTTCATCTAAGTTTGTATTATTGGCAAGATTAAGTAAAAGTGCATTTTTGATAAGCTGTTGATAGACTTTGTTTTCTGAAAGCTCGGCATCACTTGGCTGTGGAATGGGTAGGCGCATCAAATACGTTTTATTTACATGAATATCAATCAGAAAACGAATAATATAATCTACCACCAAACTATTCAAAATAGCTTGAATAAACAGTAATTTTTCAAAAGAAAATTCTTCTACTTCTATTTTTCCATTTTTGAAAGTATATCTTTTTGGGATAGAACCTTGTAACGTATTTCCATATGTATTTTGAGGTGGGATTATTCCACAAATAATACTTCTATAATCCGTATTTCTAGCAATATCTCTAAAAACTAAACGATAATAATTGCTATTCAACACTACAAATTGTTCTAATTCTTCTTCTTCATTCAACCCCAAAAATCCTAAAACAGTATTTTTCTTAGTAGAAAGTCTTTTTTCTAAAGGAATGTATTTATAAATATCGTTTACTAACCTGCCTACTTCTGTTTTTCTCAATTTTTCCTCAAATTCTTTTTTCTTTATCCAATAATTCGGTGTTGCTAGGTTATTGCTATATTGATGAATCATTTTTCCTTCGTACAGAATCATTCCTTCCTCTGCTTTGAGTTGCTGTTCTTGAAACAAATCCCTATCACTTGTCATATTGAGTTCATTTCTAAAATCAATATAATCTGGATGGATGATTTCAAAACGTTTATAAGCATTTCGAATTATATCCAAATCCTTTTGGTCTTTGATTTCGAAAAGAGCGTGATGCAATGGCGAAAGTGTATAAATATCTTCGTAAGGATATTCTAAAATTCCTTTTCTTCCGTCATAGGTTTCTGTTTTATAGAGAATTTCTGTATCGGTTTGCATAAAACGAACAGGTAACGTTTTTTTCTTTCCCGTTTTATTATCAATACTTTTATCTAATTGAGTAATCTGAAATACAGCAAATTTGTAGCTGCGATGAACATCAGGAAAAATTCCTTTTCTATTTTCAAATTGATAAAAAAATTCTAATTGATAGCTTTCAAAAATATGTTTTCTGATATTGATAGAAGAATCTTCATAAATCCAAGCTGAAGGAGTAATATAAGTAAGCGTTCCGTCTTTTGTCAGCAACCCTAGATTTTGTTCAATGAAAAAACGAAATAAGTTACCTTTTCCTCCTGCATTATGTGGATAGTAATTTTTGCAATATTCATTGCTATTCGTTCGAAATGCTTTTTTGTTATCATATTCATTTTGAACACCTTTATACTCCAAAACATTTTGGCGAGTAACTGCTTTTTCTTTGCTTTTCATTGTTCGATAAGCACTTCTCCAACCAGAAAAGAAATCAGGTTCACTAAATTCCATTACATCCCAAGGTGGATTTCCAATAATCAAATCAAAACCTCTGTGTCCGTTTTGGAATACTTCGGCAAAGCTAATTTCATAATTAAAAAAACTAAACTGCTCGGCTGTTTTTTCGATGCGTTCTACTAAAGCAGCATCTTTTTTATTGAATATTTTTTCTTCAAAATCTGTCAAAGTAGCATTCAGCAAATCTAATTCTTTTTGTGCTTCTGTTTTGTTTTCAAAAATAAAAGGAACAAAACGCTTGTAGGTATAAAAATTCATTGCCAAATCAAGTTGATTCAATGAAGGTTCTAATTTTTTATAGATTTCTTTTGACTGTTTTATCTCTTCTGCTGTTGTATCCTTTAAGTTAGAAAGCTCTGATAAATCTTCAATAATTTTGGCTACTTTATTCTTAAAAGAATCAGCAAATAAATTATTATCGGTCTGCAAACTTTTATATAATTCCTCTTTTCTTGCACCAATAAGGGCATTTCCTTGTTTAATGTGATGTTCAATAAAACTAAGAGGCGTACCAAAAACGAACGTATCCAACCAAAGAGAAAGGCGAGTGAGTTCGATAGCAAATTCATTCAAATCTACTCCAAAAATATTTTTTTTGAGAAGGATTCTTTTAAGTAATGTCAGTTCATCTATTTCATAAGTTTTGCCTTGCAAAATTTCTTTTAGATTTTGCAAAATGATTTCTTTTTCTGTTTTTAGAGTCTGTTCTAATTTTTTATCACTTCCATTTTCTATTCGTTTTAGGGCTTCACTTGTTAAGACATCTAATGTAGAAATTAAAAAATGCCCACTTCCACAAGCATTATCCATCAAACGCAAATCTAAAATACTTTTGCCTTTTTCGTCGCTTTCTTTTAGTAGTTTTTGGATAGATTCTTCTGCCATAAAATGCGTAATATCTTGTGGCGTATAATAGGAAGCTGTCGTTTTTCGGTTTCCAGACTGATTGGAAAGATAGAGTTCGTCATTTTTATAAAAACGTTCCTCTAAAATTATTTTTTTCTTATCCTTTTTGATATTCTGATAGTCATAATTATCAAAATAGCCTTCTTTTTCTGTTTTTCCGTCCAAAAAAACAAGATAATATGTTCCTTCAAAAGCCTGTCTAAATTCGGATTCTAAAAGTCCTTCATAAATATTTCCTAAATGAGTAACCGAAAGGGTTTTATAATCTCTAAATGTTTTGAAATCATCGTTATCTGTTTTGTGATATAAAAGCAAACTCAAAATTTCTGTCAAATCTTGATTATTCAGCACTAAAGGAAGTTTTAATAAGGGGGCTTTACTTTCTGCAAACAGACCACCATTTAGGAGTGGCAATTCTAAATCAATATTTCCATAATTGAGATAATCAAAAAGTAATTTTAAAGCATTCCAACCGTGGTATTTAGTAGGTCTTTCTTTATATTCTTCATCTTCTAAAAGTGCTAAAATAGAGCGAAAAGAGTAGTTTTTGTAATTGTTTTCTTTATTGAAAAGAATTGAACCAAATTTACTTTCAAAATAAGCTATAAAAAGCATTCTATACCCAAAAACTAGAGAGTTAGCATAAATTTCTTTGATAGAATATTCATTGCCATAACGAGCAAAAAATCGCTGTCCGATAGTTTCGATGATAGAATCTTTACCATAGATAAGCTCTTTGAGGTCTTTTTCTACTTCCAAGATGTATTCTTGATTCAGCTCTGCAAATGTTTTTTCTTTTA
Source organism: Bernardetia sp. ABR2-2B (assembly GCF_037126435.1). GTDB lineage: Bacteria > Bacteroidota > Bacteroidia > Cytophagales > Bernardetiaceae > Bernardetia. Next base: position 1,678,453 of record NZ_CP147020.1, read on the forward strand.
TAGAAATACCTCTTTTTTTGTTGTAAAGTTTGAGTAATTGTTCTTTATAAAAATTATAATAAAAATACTGAAAGGCTCTATAATCGTCATTTTGAATAATCCATTCTAAGTCAATTTCGAAATAAATTTTGTCTTGTTTTGGATTTGTAATATCATAAAAACGCCATTTTTTACCATTTGTCAGAAAACCATAATCGATTCTCAAATCAGATTGATAACGTAAAAGCTGAAAGTGTGGATTTTGAGTTGTTGTTTCTCTGTTATCCAAAATGACTGTATAGGCTTTCGATTCACATAAAGCCAAAATATTTTCTGTACTAGATTTGTCTTTTCCTCCACTTATTCGTTCTATTTCTTCACTTTCAAAAAGGGCAAAATCGGGTTTGTGTATCTTTCCAAATACTTTTTTTGTGATTTGATACGTATAACCATAGCCAATTTCTATCAAAACATTTGTGATAAATTTATCTTCTAATTGCGCTTCTGAAAGAGCTACAATATCTAATTTATTATAAAGAGTTTTGATATTCTCAAAAGCTTTTTGGCAATCTTCTTTGTGGTCTTTATCAAAAAAGTCTTGCATTTTGTATTCCAAAAAATAAGCATTGAAATAGGTATTGTCCGTAAATTGTGCGAAATATTCTGTATTATTCATTTTGTTTTGCTCTCAAAGACTTTTTATAGAAATATAGATTCAAAGATAGTAATTTTGAGTGTTTTATGATTGAATTTTGTTAAGTGTTGATAAGAAACTCAAATCCTAAATTTTGACAGTAGGTAAATATAAATAATACGACAAAATGTCAGTTTTCTCTACTTCTAAAATGCCATAAAAAGACAAAATTTACACTCAAAAAATCATTTTTGGTATTGGCATATTGTATGTAAAGACTACAACGAAAGTGTCATATACAAAATCGCACAAACTCAAAATAGAGTTATTAAAAGGATAAGTATGATGACATAAAAATTTATGTATTCATTCACTATTAAAATAATTAGACAACTATGGCTGATATAAATATTCGTCCTTTAGCAGACCGTGTATTAGTTGCACCAGATGCAGCAGAAGAAAAAACGGCAAGTGGAATTATCATCCCTGATTCAGCAAAAGAAAAGCCACAACGTGGAAAAGTAATCGCAGTAGGAAATGGCAAAAAAGACGAACCAATTACTGTAAAAGTAGGCGATAACGTCCTTTATGGTAAGTATTCAGGTACAGAAATCAATGTAGAAGGAGAAGATTACCTAATCATGCGTGAATCTGACATTTATGCAGTTGTGTAAAGTCAATTGCGAATTACGAATTAAAAATTACGATTAAAGATAGTTTATAGAAGAAACTTGGTAATCTAGTTTTCGTATTTCAAATTGATGTAAAGATTAGTTTTTATAGATTTATTTTTTGACTCTCAAATCTATGAAATCATTTTTTAAAATATATTCTACAATAACATTTTAATAGAAAATAAAAAATTATGTCTAAGATAATATCATTCGATACAGTTGCTCGTGAACAATTAAAAAAAGGTGTTGATGCACTTGCAAACGCAGTAAAAACTACTTTAGGACCTAAAGGTCGTAATGTAGTTATTGACAAAAAATTTGGTGCACCTTCAGTTACTAAAGATGGTGTAACAGTAGCAAAAGAAATTGACTTAAAAGACCCTATTGAAAACATGGGCGCACAGCTTGTAAAAGAAGTAGCTTCAAAAACGGCTGATATGGCTGGTGATGGTACTACTACTGCAACTGTTTTGGCTCAAGCTATTTTTAATGCAGGTATCAAAAATGTTGCTGCTGGTGCAAATCCAATGGATTTGAAACGTGGTATGGATAAAGCAGTTATTAAAGTAGTAGAGAACTTGAAAGGACAATCTAGCCCAATCAAATCATCTGAAGAAGTAGCACAAGTAGGTGCAATTTCTGCGAACAACGACATGGAAATTGGTAAAATGATTTCTGATGCAATGGATAAAGTAGGAAAAGACGGTGTAATTACGGTAGAAGAAGCTCGTGGTACTGAAACAGAAGTAAAAACTGTTGAAGGTATGCAGTTTGACCGTGGTTATTTGTCTCCCTATTTTGTTACGAATACAGAAACAATGGAAGTAGAGTTAGAAGATGCTTATATCTTAATCTACGACAAAAAAATCTCTTCTATGAAAGAACTTCTTCCTGTTTTGGAGCAAGTTGCACAAAGTGGTAAACCTTTGGTTATCATTTCAGAAGATGTAGATGGCGAGGCATTGGCTACTTTGGTAGTAAACAAAATTCGTGGCGCATTGCGTATTGCTGCTGTTAAAGCTCCAGGATTTGGCGACCGTCGTAAGGCAATGTTGGAAGACATCGCTACACTTACAGGTGGTACACTTATCAGCGAAGAGCGTGGCTACAAATTAGAAAGCGCAGAAGTTTCTTACTTAGGACGTGCTGAAAAAATCACTATTGACAAAGACAATACTACTATCATCAATGGTGCTGGAGAAAGCGATAATATCAAGCGTCGTATCAATGAAATCAAATCTCAAATTGAGAAAACAACTTCTGATTATGACCGTGAAAAATTGCAAGAGCGTTTGGCTAAATTAGCTGGTGGTGTTGCTATTCTTTATATTGGTGCAGCTACGGAAGTAGAAATGAAAGAAAAGAAAGACAGAGTAGATGATGCTCTTCACGCAACTCGTGCAGCCGTACAAGAAGGCGTAGTACCAGGTGGTGGTGTTGCATTTATCCGTTCTTTAGAATCTTTGAATGACTTTGTTGTTGGACAAAATGGCATCGAAAACCAAGACCAAGAAACAGGTGTAAATATTATCCGTCAAGCTCTTGAAGCTCCTCTTCGTACTATCGTTTCGAATGCAGGTCTTGAAGGCTCTGTGATTATTCAGAAAGTAAAAGAAGGAAAAGCTGATTATGGTTACAATGCTCGTGAAGACAAGTATGAAAACTTAGTAGCTGCTGGTGTTCTTGACCCAACTAAAGTTTCTCGTTTGGCTCTTGAAAATGCTGCTTCTATTGCTTCTCTTCTCCTTACTACTGAATGCGTAATTGCAGATGACCCAGAAGAAAAAGAAGCTATGCCTTCTGCTCCTGCTGGAATGGGTGGTATGGGTGGTATGATGTAAGAATCACTCTCTCAGTTTTTTCAAAAAACTTGCAGCCTATTTTTAGCATTCCTTTATGGAAATGTAGGCTACAAAACTTCAAAACCGTTTCTTTGAAAAAGGAAACGGTTATTTTTTTGTGATTATTTATTGTATCTTAATTTCTTGAATTTTCATAGAGATTCCCCACCCTCCATTTTCACTAAATTTCATTTTTCTATAGGCATCAATATTAGGAATATAACCTGTGTTTTTCTTACACAAGTTCAGAATATCATTGGTTAATATAATTGTTTCAAAACTATATAAAGGTATTATTGTATAAAAATATAAACTTGCTATTTCAATTATTTTATTAATTGTATCTCTACAATCCTCTCCTATTTCTTCATACCATTTTTTCAATTCTGTATAGGTATTTTCGCTTATAATTTCAAATTCTTTCACAGAATAATTACTATCATTTATACAACATGGCATTAGTTCAGCTGAAAGTTCTTCCCAGTCTGCAATGTTTATATCTTCATTTTCGACAAATTCTTGTAAAAAAGAAATTACGTAATCAAAAGTATCTGTTTTAAGTTCCTCTTTAATCATTAACTCTAGACATTCAATACCAATTGCTACTCTACCTATTATAGAGATATTTTTGAGATAAAAGTTTTTAAGAAGAATCATAGTTTAGCTTTATAATTACTGATTTCATTTTTTCTTCGCTATTAAGGTGTCCTTACCAACGATTTTCTGACAGGCAAAATTGATTATTACACCCAAACTGTCAATGCCTTTGATATAACTTTGTATTCTATACTTGTTCCTAAACCTCTTGACTCTCCATCTATATGTGCAGGAATAGCAGTATCAAAAGTGATTTTTACTTTCGAAACTTTGTAGGTTTCTATATACTCATTTTGAGGAAGGGTTCGCTTAAATACTTGCCATATAATCTTTATAGCTTGTAGAGCTGGAAAAGGTTTTAGAATACAAATATCTAGCTTTCCGTCTTGAATATCTGCCTGTGGAGCAATGTAAGCATTATTTCCATACTGTGATGCATTAGCAAACGTTACCAAAAATGCTTCTTTTTTTACTTGTTGATTATCAAACTCAAGTGTATAATTAAGAGGTTTATAAGAAAATAACTCTCTCAAAGTAAAATAAGCATACCCACCTAATCCACGGAAAGCACGTGAAGCAAAAGAAGCACTCACATGAGCATCAAAACCAACCCCAGATGTACAGAAAAAATAGTTTCCATTTGCAGTAGCTGCATCAATGACTATTTTTTTAGGCTCTAATAACCTTTTAATTGCTTCTTCTGTACCAAGTGGGATACCCAAATGACGTGCTAAACCATTTCCAGAACCTTGTGGAATGATAGCCAGAGCTGTCTTTGTTTTGATAAGAGTTTGAGCAATTTCATTGATTGTCCCATCTCCTCCTACTGCCACCACAACGTCATAATTGGATTCACTAGCTTGTTTTGCTAACTCTATTGCATGTCCTGCAAAATTAGTGTAGGCAATATCATAATGAATACCTGAAAGCTTTAGGGTTTCATGAATGAGTGTAACTATGTCTTCTTTTTTTTGAGTTCCAGAAACAGGGTTTATGATAAAGACAATTTTAGTTGCCTTTTCTTCTTCTATTTTAAAGGTGTTTTCTATAATTGATGTTGATTCTGATTCCATAGTATTGTGGTGTTGCTTGTGGAAATACCGTATCTATCAAGTTATTGAGAAATTTTGATGTTACTTATAAGTCTCGTATTGATAAGTATTTGTATTAAAAATCTATCCATATATCGTTTCCAACTAAAAAGCATAATTTTACATATAGTCATTTGACTTGATAGACATAGTATAACATTAGCAATATATATCAATTTACAGTTTTTCTAAATAGACAATAACAGCTTTTCTTATATCTGATTGTGGACTATCTATATCATTAGACGAAACTACATTTGTAATCTCTTTATTAGTGTCCTTATTCATAAAAGCCATATTATTTTCTCTGCCTGTCAGGTTATAATCGTTTGTTACAATTTTGTATTGTTTGTCTTCTTGAATGACTTTTTTGTTAAGCGTCCAGCCATTTTGAGCATCAAACTCTAGCTTTTCTTGATATTGTAAATATCCTCCTGTTCCTTTATTTTTTAATCCTGCGTTCAGAAAATCAATTAAAACTTTGCCTGAAGTCTCAAACTGGTATATTTTTCCACCAAAAGGAAGCATTCTCAAAATATCATACTCTGTAATCATTCCTGTCAGTTGGTCATCTAAGCGCACCGAACCACTCCCCAAAATAGCTATCTCTGCACTCGGAAAAGCATTTGCCATCGCATCTACAATTAAAGTCCCTGCATTGGTTTGATGATTTCTGATAGTTGCTTCTCTTGCGTCTAAAGGCTCTTTAAGGTCATATACTTTTTTGTCTGGAGTAAAACCTTGTACAGTAAAAACGGAATCAGCAATAGCATCCCATTTTTCGATAACTGCCTTTGCAGTTGGCTCGTAGCCAATCGAATTATCTATTGTCTTTAGCTCCGAATCTATATTTAGTTCTTTTGTTTTTTTGTTGTAAGTAAGTCTATGGATATACGCTGTTCTTGCATTTGCATCAGCTTTTGCCATAATCGTTTTTCCATAAGTAAACTTCATATTTTCATGGTCATGTCCTCCCATCAGAAGTTTTAGATTAGGAACAACACCTGCTAGTTTTTCATCTTCATTTTCCAAAAGGTGTGTAAGTGCGACCGTGAAGTCTGTTTGAGTTTCTATTTCTTGAGAAACTTTTTTAGCTGTTTGATATTCGTCTGTATAGCGCACAAAATCAGGTTGGTTGTAGCTTGTCGTAATCCCCAAAATACCTACTTTTATACTTTTTCCTGCCGAGTTTTTGGGTTCTATTGTTAGATAAGTAGGAAGCTCTTTTCCGTTTCTAGTAAAAGGTTGAATCATTTCATCTTTATAATAAAAGGTATTTGTAGCAATCCATTCAAATTCAGATTCATCAATTCTTTCCAACACTTCATTTTCTTTTAGATCAAACTCATGATTTCCAAAGGTTACAAAGTCTATTTTTGCTGCATTCATAGCATCTATCATTTGCTTACCCGAAATTCTTTTCCCATTCAATTTTAAAGTTCCCAAAACAGAAGGGTTTAAGAAATCACCTGACAAGATTAAATATGTATTTGGATTTTCTTCCAAGAGTTGTTTTTTGAGCTGTGCTACTCGTGCCAAATTACCAAACTTACCTCCACTTACGCCACCTATTTCATAGACATCATTTATATGTAGAAAAGTAAGTTTTACAATATCTCCATCATTATTTTGAGATGGGTTTTGAGACGAACGACAACTTGCAAAGGCAATTAAAAAAATAAAAATCCAAAAAGTAGATATAGAAAAGTGTTTCATTGTATGTTGATGTCTTTATTTATCAAACAAAAATAGAAAGCAAACAAGTTTTTTGTTTACTTTCTATTTTATCGTGTTCTAATTAATACTATAAATTTATGAAAAAATAATTACAATTCACTTTTATATCTTAAAACTAGCTGACCTTGAAGCCTATAACTAGTACGTCGTCTATTTGCTCATACTCTCCACCTAACCACGACTGAAACTCTAGTTTCAAGATTTGTTCTTGCTCTTCGAAAGGTTGATTATGAATTTCTATTAAAAATTCTCTAAATCGCTTTTTCATATACTTCCTACCTTCTTCTCCTCCAAATTGGTCTTGAAAGCCATCAGAAAACATATAAAAAGTAGTTGGAGCAGTAATATCAACTGTTTCTTTATGAAAGAATCGCTCTACATCAAGTCTTTCTCCACCAATGGGCATTTTATCTCCTTTTAATCTTTCTACTTTTCCATTTTGGATATAAACAACTTCATTTTTTGCACCTGCAAAATGAACTTTTTTACTTTCTTGATCAACTACACAAAGTGTCATATCCATTCCATCTCTATTATCTGTCGCTCTCTGATTAAGTGCATTTATAACTCCAAAATGTAAATCATGAAGAATTTGATCTGGCTCATGTATATTCCTAGCATTTACTGTTTCGTTCAAAACATCATTTCCAATCAATGACATAAATGCCCCTGGAACGCCATGCCCCGTACAATCACAAGCAGCAATAATACACTTTTTGTCAGAAACTTGACTAAACCAATAAAAGTCTCCACTTACAATATCTCTAGGCTGAAAAAAGATAAATGATTCAGGTAATGCTTTTTTTACTCTATTCACATTTGGTAGCATCGCTGTTTGTATTCTCTTAGCATAATTAATACTAGAAGTAATATCTTGATTTTTTTTCTCAATAATCTCTTTCTGATCTTCTAGTTCTACTAAAGAAGCTCCTAAAGCAAGATTTTTTTCCTCTATACTCATCTTAACAAGTGTAAGCTGCTCATTTGTGGTTTGAAGTTCCTCTGAATTTTGTCTCAATTCTTCTTCTGATGCTTGAAGTTCTTCATGTTTTTGAACAATCTCTTTCTTCTGATTTTCTAAAAGAGCATTTTGTGCCTCAATTTTTTTGTTTTTCTTTTTGTTTTGAATAAACGCAAAAAGAGCAAAACCAAATAATACAAGAGCAGCTATAGCAATTAGATAAGCAATGTATTTAGAAGACTTTTGTTTTGCAGTCTCCAATCGTTCCTTTTCATTTTCTAATTCTTTGAGTTGATTTTGCTGTTTAAGAATTTCTTTTTCTTTCTTCTGCTTCTCGGCCTCAAGAGCTTGTTCTCTTAATTGAGCTGCATTTTCTCGTCGTTCGTTTTCCAAGATTTGAATATCTTGTTTTCTTTTAGCTGCATCAAGCTCATTTTTGGCAAGTAAGAGAGCTTGTTGAGTTTGTTCTCTTTGAAGCACTGCATTTTCTATCTCACTTTTACGCAACTCACTTTCACTCTTTAAAAGCTGATTTTCCTTTGCTTGTTTTTCAGCTTCACTACGTATTTTTTCTAACCTTAGACGTTCTTGTTCTCTATCATTTTCATATTGAACTAATTGAGTTTCTTGTCTTTCAGCTTCTGTGCGTTGTCTTTGTAATTCTTCTTTCTCTTGGGCTGTTGCTGCTTCTAGTTTTTCTTTTATATCTGTATATTTTTTGAAGGCTTCTTGAGACTGTCTGAAATCTCCTTCATATTCCCAAATTTTAGATAAAAGCAAATACGAATCAGCCAATGTGCTTTGCTGATTATTTTTTTCTGCAATCGCTATTGCCTTTCCTACTTTTGCCCTAGCCTCTTGTGCATGAGCAGCTAAGTATTCATTTGCACCTAAATAATTATAAGATTCTGCAATAGCTGCAACATCATTTTTTTCTTCATTTATTTTTAAGGCTTCTTGATATTGAGCTTGTGCAGCAGAAAATTTTTTGAGCGCAGTGTAAGTTACACCCAAGTTATTAAAAACAACCTCATCTTTTTTCTTGATTTTTCCAAGTGCTTCAAGAGCTTTTTCGAAATAAGAAATAGCTTCTTTTTCTTGCTCTAACTGTCTATACAAATATCCAATGCTATTGGCAGCAAAAGCTACTTGCTCTAAATTATCTCCTTTTTCTACTTCTAAGTTATACTTTTCAATAGAATATTTAAGAGAGTTTTCTGGGTGCTTTACTCTACTTACAATAGCCAATTTTCCTAAAGAAAATGATATAAGCCCTTTATTTCCTGTTTTTTTGTCTTCTTCTAATAGCTTTATATAGTTTTGTTCAGATTTTTCATAATCTCCATTCAAAAACTGATTATGAGCTATTTTTCTATTGAGTTCCGTTATTTCTTTATCCTTATTATTAGATTTATAAATCTGTTTTGCCTTCTCAAAATTTTCTATTGCTTTATCATAAGCAAACCAATTTTGATATAAAAGTCCGATTTCTGTAAAGACTTCGGCTTTTCCTAAAACAGCTTTTTCTTTGTCTTCTTCCACTCTCTCAAATTGCGTATTTGCTTGAACGGCATAATTAAGAGCTGTAGAATAATCGTTTTGATAACGGTATGCCCTAGAGATAACTGTCAGTAGTTTTCCTCTTTGGAAGGCATTATTATTATTCTTCAAAGCTGTCTGTGCATGTCGAATCGCTTGATTGTAATTTCCTTTTTCTAGATGATAAGACGGAGAATCTTCTTGTGCCAAAACAGAAAAAGACAAAAATACAAAAAGAAATATATTTACACACAAGAAAACTAACCAATTACTTATTTTTATTGAAGGAGAATAAGTAATTATACTATTATTTTTTATAGAAATAAATGCTAGTTTCATTAGGTGGTATAAAAATGAAAAACTATTTAAGTAGGATTATTTTGGATATTTTTTGATTGATTAATTAAGGGAATAAATCAATGTATCAATTTGATGATTTTTTTATTAAAATGCAAACTGAATTTAGGCTTATTCTATAAATAAAAACAATCTATTCATTTTGTTTCTCAAGTTTTAACTCTCTGAAATACAAAAACAAAGGAAAGGCAAAGGCAATCGCCACCAAAAAAGTAAGTGGAATAAAAATCCACCAGTATTTCATTTTTAACTTTCTTGCTTCTGGAATATACCACGCAAAAAATGTAAATACCACTACCATCAAATCAGCACTAAACGAACGAGCAGGAAAAGTCGTTTTTGTTTGGGCAATATAATTTAAGATAGACGTATTTTCTTCTGTCAAGTAAAATTGAATATTAAAATACCACGTCCAACAAATACCTAAAAGAGCCAAAAAGAGATAAACGTATTTGAGTTTCATAGATTTTGAAAAGGTTAGAATTACTATATTTCTAAATATAGAACTTTTTTGTGTAAATTTGTTTAGATTGTAAAACCATTTTTTAACCTGAAAAATAAATTTCAAATGAATAGAGTAAAAGTAGATTTGCCAGACCAGTTTTTATTCAAAACAGAAATTCCTGTTCGAATTACAGACCTCAATTATGGTGGACATGTCGGAAATGATGCTATGCTTAGTTTGGTACACGAAGCTAGAGTTCAGTTTTTTATGAGTGAAGGCTTCAAAAGTGAACTTGATATTATGGGTTTGGGTGTAATTATGGCTGATGTTGCGATGCAGTTTAAAGGAGAAGGATTTTATGGGAATGTTTTTGAGGTTTATGTAACTGTTGGAGGACTTTCTTCTTCTGGTTTTGATTTGTATTATAAGTTTATTGACCAAGAATCAAGACGAGAAATATTGAAAGTAAAGACAGGAATGGTTCTTTTTGATTATAAAAACAGAAAAATTGCAGCCCTACCCGAAGAGCTCAAAAAACGTTGGCAACTCCCACACCCAGAAAGTCGTTTGATAAGCAATGAATGATTTTTTTAGTGATTAGTGGTAAGTTAATAAGTGATTAATGAATTATTTTTTTAGATTGAACAAACTCATTATTTATGAAAAAAATATCTTTTTCTAGTTTTTATTTTACTACTTTTTGTAAGATAGTAGTAATGAGTTTGTTTTGCCTTTCTTGTACTTCTGAAAACAAAGAAACTACAAATGAAGATTTAGAAATGGCTAATTTTTCCCCTGCTCTTCATTTCGAAAAACTAGAAAAGCAAAACAGAGAAGCTGCTGATAGTTTGGAAGCTTTGTATGATATTCATTACCGAGCTTTAGAACAAGATTCGATGATGCGAAGAAAAGGCGATTTGCTTAGAAAACGCACCGAAACTATGTTGCAGCATATAGACAAAACCTATTATGACCTTGCTCGTCTTTTGGATAATATTCCTGCTAACAAAACCTACAAAGAGGCTACTACTTTATTTTTTATTGGAAAAAATAAAAAAGGAAGAGGTTATAAATTAGAAGAAGAGCTAAGTGAATATGTAGCTGAAATGAATAAAATTGATAAAAAGTGGAATTTTACTTCGCCTTTTGCTTCTCAAAATGACATAGAACTTTTACACGACAAAAATACTGACTTAGTAGAAGCCCATTTTCAAAAGACCTTTCCAGAAGCTGCCTTTGCCTTTCTTAGTGCGCTCAAAAAAGAGGTTATCTTGATAGAACTACAAGCAATTGATGAACTAGCAAAGAGAAATAAATAAGTTTTTGAGATTATGAAGTTTCATTTTTGAGAGCTTTCTCATTATTTTTCGCTTCCTTGTCTTTCTCCTGACTCAAATTTCCTTTTACAAAACATTTTCTACAACGAGCTTCGTATTCGGTTTTTTCACCTAACAAAATCTTTTGCTTTGAAGGAGTAAGGCGAAAAGAATAGGCTGCCACTTTTCCACAACACATACAAATAGCATGTACTTTGGTTACATATTCTGAAATAGCCAAAAGATGAGGCATTATTCCGAAAGGCTTACCTGCAAAATCCATATCCAAACCAGCAATAACGATTCGTTTTCCTTGATTGGCTAAAGTCTGACAAACATTAACTAATTCTTTATCAAAAAATTGTGCTTCATCAATTCCGATAACTTGACAGTCCATTTCTTTCAAAATTTCTAAAATATCTGTTGATTTTTTTACGGCTATTGAATCAATTTCGTTTTGGTTGTGAGAAACCACTTTTTGGTCGTCGTAACGAGTATCGATGGCAGGTTTGAAAATTTGGACACATTGCCGAGCAATTTTAGCACGAGTAAGACGACGAATAAGTTCTTCTGTTTTGCCAGAAAACATAGAGCCACAGACGACTTCTATCCAGCCCCCCTCCACAGGGTGGTCTAAGTGATGTATGGTAGGTTCGATGTGCATGAATAAATTTAGAAGTTAGATTTCAGAAGTTAGAAGTGAACTAAAATTGCAAATGAAATACAAAGTTAGAAATAAAAAGTAATTTGCATTTACTTCTGAAATCTAATTTCTGAAATCTAAATTTATATCCTTCCATTTCCTTCTAAAGTAGTGATTCCTTTTCCAATTAGCAAGACTTGATTATATTTCCCTAGTTTATTTTCGTCTTCTAGTAATTCTAAATGAATTTCTCCTCCTCGTTTTGAAGCTTGATAAGCAAAAAAGCTATTCTTATTTAACTTAGGTTGCCAATATTTTGCAAAAAGTCCGTGAGAGACAGCCGAAAGTGCATCTTCATTAATTCCAATCCAAGGACAAAAAAGACGAGATATAAAATCATATTTTTTGTTAGATTTAGAATTTCCTTTTGTAGTAATTCCTACTTTCTTGATAGGAATCGTGTAGTTATTTTTTACTAATTTTTCGAAGTTTGGTTGCAAGTTTTCCAACTCTTCTTGGTGTTCAAACTCAAAAATCAATGTTTGTTTAATAGGAAAATAAACACAAGAATTGATTTTCTGATTTTCAATTCCTAAATAATTTAATAAATCAGAATCAGCAGTCTTTTCTTCAAACTTTTCTTCTACTGGAAACTGCATTTTGATAAAGTCTTTATCTCCTTCAAAATCATCTTTTCGAATAAGCAAATCGCCACTTCTTGTACGAAAACTTACCTCTGTGTGAATATTTTGTATTTCCTCAAAAATTACGTGTGCAGCAGCAAGGGTTGCGTGTCCACAAAGGTTAGTTTCTTCGTTTATCATAAACCAACGCACCTCAAAAAGATTTGCTGTTTTCCATTCTGAATCTCCCTTTCCATTAGCTAAAGGACGCAAAAAAGTAGTTTCGGGCAAATACATTTCTCTAGCAATATTGAGATATTGTTCATCTGTTAGAGCTTCATCACACAAAAAAACAGCAGCAGGGTTTCCACTAAAAGGTTTTGGGGCAAAAGCATCAACTTGATAAAAAGGAATTTTTTGAGAAGAGACAGAGTTCATAAAAGACAAAAATAAAAGAATAAAAGACAATTAAAGCAGTAGAAACAACACTTTAAGCAAAGTGTTTGGATAACACGAAGATAATTTTTGAAAAAGAGTTACAAAAAAACGATTATTTTCTTAGAATTCCGAATAAAAGTTAGTTAAAGCTGATTTAGAGCATAAAAAAAACACTTCTACATTTAAGTAAAAGTGTTTTAGAAGTAAAATAGTTTTGTCATAAATTAATGTTTTACCACAAATTTCTTAGTAATTAAACTTGTATTATTTACCGAAATCGTATAAAAATAAATTCCTGTTTTCATATTACCCACAGAAATTTGAAGGCGATTATCATACTTATTCAATCTATGTTCTGCAACTACACTACCCAAGAGGTTATAAACTGTGATTTTGCCCTCTGACATTTTATCAGTAATTCGATAATCAAACTGAATATAATGAGTTGCTGGATTTGGATAAGCTTCAGAAATTTCAATTTTATCAGCTTCATTTGTACTAGAAGTGATAGTTTGAAGATTTTGAGCGTATGAAAATGATGAATACGAAACAGCCATAAAAAATACTAGAGCTACCAAAATAGACTTTGTAAGTGATTTGATAGACAGATTTGGCTGTTGAGGTGGTTTTTTAGAGAAAGATAGAAGCTGATTTAATTTCATAAAAATAATTAGTTAGAGTTTTGTCATTCGGAATGTTAGGGTGTTTTGATAAAAGGGAATAATACAGAGTTTGAATGGTTATTTATTTACTGATTGAATTTGTATTTAATTAATAGAACTGAATTTAAGCAATTTAGGTTACATAATTTTCATTAAGAACAGTGTTTTTTAAGTATTTTGATAGAATTTTCTAATAAATTAGAATAAATCAACATCTAATCAACACTTTTGCTTCAACTCTACTAATTGTCTTGTTTAGCTAATTTACAAAATAATTTGTTTGTTTCTTATTAGCTATCACAAAATTCATAATTATTACTGTAAGAAAAAAGAAATTATTTCTTAAAACTGTACAATTTTATATAAAAAATTGATTTTTATTTTGCTCTCCTGCCTATTTTTTATAAATCTTCTCTCCTGCTTTTACTTCAATATTCAGATGGCTTCCTTCTGGTGGAATTGGGCAGTCATATTTTTTATCATAAATACAATATGGATTATAGGCACGATTGAAATCTAAAATAGCTCTAAGACCGTTTACTTCCACATCAACATAACGTCCTACTTCGTAGGTAGTCTCGCCACTCGTTTGGTCGGTAAATAAAATAGAAAATCCATCTCCATCTTCAATCGCTTTATAAATATCCAAAGATAGAGGTTTGCCTTTTAGCTTAAAGTCTGCCTTTGCATAGACTTTAAAATTTCGGTCTTTGCCCTGTGAAGTTTTTAGTTTTACTACTTTTGGGTCTTGCTGTAAAGTCAGCATCGCAACAGCATAATAAGAAGAATCTATTGGATAATAATTCAGTCCCTCAAAAGTCTTTCTATCATCATAGGGAATAGGCGAACCATTACCTTCCTTAAATTGCTTGTTTTTTTTGTCTCTTTCTGTCTGAACTTCTACCTCATATTTTGGGGCGCAAGAAGCTAAAACAAATAGAGAAAGAATAAATAGTGTGATTGATTTTTTCATTTTTTTTGTTGGTTGAAGTTACTTATTAAAATTATGATATTGGTCTAAGCCAAAAAGTAGCTAATAGCATTTTATCTGTATTTTCTAAGACAATTTCTAATTTATAATCATTCCCATACAAATAGTTCAGACTAATTAAATCATTTTCAATTCCTTCTATTTTCTCAAGTATTACTCGCTCTGTTAGTTCTTTGTTTTCATAGTTTACTATTATCTCATTTATCTTTTTCCACGTTTCAAAAAACTCTGGCTTTGTCATTCTCCATTTTAAATGCTGTGATATTCTATTTTCCCAAACCTCATCATAGTTCTCGTACTTTATAAGTTGCATAATTTTCTGAGCTTCCATTTCAGCTTCAACAAAAAGTGTTGCATTTAATTGGTCTTGCTTTGCCTTGTTATTTAACAAATCAACTACGTACTTTTTAAATGGCTCTTTGTATTTTATAGCCTCATCAATAAATGTAAACTCTATATTGACACTCTTTCCATCATTTACTATTTCATATCTAATTTTACCTAAAGTAGTAGTATCCTTGATACCTAACTCTTTTGCCAAAGTTATTATTTCATTCTCTGTGAAGGTTTCTCGCACGAATCGTTCATTTTCTTCAACTGTAGAGTATATATTAATTCCTGTAATAGCAGACTTTTCATAACGATAATTATTACAAGAAGAAATACTGGCTATGCACAATAAGGTAAACGAGAGTTTGAATATGAATTTCATTTTTGAAATGGTTTCGTTGAATTTGTTTTTTGATTAATCTACTTCGCCTTCTCCGTACCAGTTTATCATGTCAATGCAAAAAGAGGAGGTATGATAACACCAATAATAATCTTCTTTTGACAAATGTTTTGCACCAATAGATAAAGGAGAGTTTGGAGAAATAATGTAAAAAAAATAATCACTTGGAGCATAACCTGCATAGCTCAACATAAAAGAATGCCCACTTTTATAAAAAGAATGACAGTTTACTTTTTCTACTTTATTTCTCAACAGTTTGAATTTTTCAAAGTCTATATTCCGATAAGTAAGAAGTTGTTTTAAAATAATATTATTTGTAGTTCCTCTGTAATTTATTGTCCAGTTATGTAAAGTATCAATATCTCGTTCGCCTTCATAGTTTAGATAAACTTTCACAAAATTGTCTTTATTAAACTCAACTTTCTCAACTATAAAGTCCAAATTACCTTGATTCCAAAAAATAGAATCATTTCTTTCTGTAAGCCAAATACTTTCATAATCTATGTTTGGTATGTAGCTACTCATAGATGAATCTCTCAATCTAAAATTAATAATATCATTTTCAAAAAACTGTAAATCATCTATATCATTAAAATCTTTACTAAACTCAACCAATTCTTCAAATTCGCTTTCGTGATTTTCAAGATTTTCTTTCATTCTATCTACCACCTGCATTCTAAAATATTCAAATATAAAATCCTTCAAATAGATTTCATAAGAAAAATAACTTGCTATTGCCACAAATAGGCATAGTAAAGAGCGTAGAATGATTTTTCTAATCGTTTTTTTCATAATCATTATTTTCAAAAAGCACTCTGAACTTCTTGATAAGAAATAAGCAAAATAGCAAAAATAGCAACAACAAGCCCCAATTTATTAATAGGCGATAATTTTTCTTTAAAGAAGAAATAAGAAGCAATCGCAGCAATCAGAATCACAGAGATATTAAAAACAGGAAAAACAAGTGCGCCATCGCCTTTAAACCCACTTAATACTTTTAATAATAAAAAGATAGAAAAAAAGTTAGGTATTCCTAAGCAAATTCCACCAATGATACTTCGTTTTGTCATTGTGATTTTCTTTCTCAAAAACTGAATTGTAAAAATGGTAATTCCTGTAAGTCCTGCAATTCCAAAAAGCAAAATACTAAAAATGCCTTGTTGGTTGGGAAGAACTATCTGTACATCTTCTCTTACTGTATAATTAAAGGTGGTGTCTATCATTCCACTTACCAAAAACACCAATATAGGCAGTAAAATAGCTAAATATTTTTTCTTGTCGTCTTTATACTCTGTTGGGTCAGCTATTTTTGAAGGTTTGTAAGAAACCAAACCCACAGCCGTAATGGCTAAGAAAAGTCCCAAATAATTAAGAAAATCGTAATCTTTACCTCCATTTTTCCAAATAAAAAGATTTACCAAAACAGGAATCACAAACGAAATACGAGCCGAAAGTGTCGCCACAGCCACACCAGAAAGCTGCGTAGTAAGTCCCATTATATAAAAAGAAGCTATAAAAAATGAACCCATTCCCATTGCAATATATAAAGCTGTTGAAAACTGCTCACTTTGTAGTGTTTCGAAAACTGGAGGACTTTCTATCCAGCCCATCAAAATAAAGAGACTCCCTGTTAAGACACAAACGACATAATTAACAACAATCGCAGGAAAAGTAGGTACATTATAGCTTGAAAAAGCACGGAAATTAATAAAGATAGCTACATTAGCTAGAATCCAAAGAATAAATAAAACAACCATAAATCAGTAATCAGTAATCAGTAATCAGTAATCAGTAATCAGTTCAATGCGACTACTTTTTACTGAAATGAATAAAACCTTAGACAATTTTCTCAAATTATCTAAGGTTTAAGAATTTTTTAAGAGCGCAAAGTTACCAATCTATTTCATCTTTTCCATTTTCTTTTAGATAATTGTTGGCTTGACTAAAATGCTTATTTCCAAAAAAACCACTATGAACAGAATAGGGTGATGGGTGTGCAGATTCTAATACTAAATGCTTTTCTCTGTCAATGATTTCGCCTCGTTTTTGGGCATTTTTTCCCCAAAGAAGAAATACTAAATTTTCTTTTTCATCGGAGACAAGCTTCAGAACAGCCGATGTAAACTCTTCCCAGCCTTTTTTGCTATGTGATGCAGGTTTTGAAGCCTGTACCGTCAAGACAGCATTGAGCATCAAAACGCCTTGAGAAGCCCAACGTTCTAGGTTTCCACTTTTTGGAATTTCTTTTCCCAAATCATCCTTTATTTCTTGAAAAATATTTTTGAGAGATGGAGGAACACGAACGCCATCACTAACCGAAAAACTAAGTCCGTTGGCTTGTCCTGCTCCGTGATAAGGGTCTTGCCCTAAGATAACAACTTTTGTATCTTCAAAACTACACTTTTCGAAAGCATTAAAGATGAGCTTCCCAGGGGGATAAACTTTTTCTTTTTGTACTTCTTCCCTCAAAAAAAGAGCAAGTTTTTCGAAATATGGTTTTGAAAATTCTTCTTCTAAATGAGCTTTCCAAGAATCTGCGATTTTTACATCCATAAAATTATGATTGGTAATTTGGTAATAAATAACTGGCACTAAACATACTATTTGCTTTGTTTTACAAAGATTTATATCTCAAAATTTGTATTCATTGAAAATATTTATCATTTTAGTAGTAAATCATTTCCTTTACTAAATGTTTGATAAAATGTTTGGAGAACTCTTTAGTGCAATTACAGATGGTATTTTGGTGCGTGTACGTACTGAATTTCATAAAAAACACTCTCAAAATGGGAATTTTGTTTTTACCTATTACATAACAATTACCAATACTGGCAGCGAGACTGTACAACTTATGCGCCGTCATTGGCATATTTATGACTCAAAAGGAACATATCAAGAAGTAGAAGGGGAAGGCGTAATCGGACAACAGCCCATCTTAAAATCTGGACAAAGTCATAAATATGTTTCGGGTTGCCACCTAAAAAGTGATATGGGTAAAATGTCGGGTACTTATCTTATGAAAAGAATAGAAGATGATACACTCTTTGAAGTCAAAATACCTGATTTCTCTTTGATTGACCCTGTGAGGTTTAACTAAATACTGTGTAGTTTGATTAGCGAGTGATTTTATATGATTCATATGATGAATGAAGATAAATACAAAATACTTTTTTCAAAAAAATTAAAATGAAAAATATAAAACTGGTTTTTGATGAAAAATTGGAAGAGAAATTTTTAATAAACCTATAAAATATGATGAGTATTTTGATCAAGAAGGCAAACTACAAGAATCTATATTAGACTTGAGAGATATTTCAGAGCAAAATAAAGGTAAACAAGTTTCCTATGCCTACAATGAAAATGGGCTTCTTTATCATAATAGTGGAGCAAGTATTATATTTCCATGGATAAATTTATGTCAAGTATTGGAAGAAGAAGAGTTTTTTATTATTTTCTTTGTGAAAGATGTATCGCCTAATTATTATGTTCTCTCACAAGAAACAATTCCTGTTATTATTCCCTACAAAATGATAATCGAAGGAAATGGAAAAGATTTAAGAGACTTTGCACTTAAAAAAATCAATTTTTCAGAC
Organism: Bernardetia sp. ABR2-2B; assembly: GCF_037126435.1. GTDB lineage: Bacteria > Bacteroidota > Bacteroidia > Cytophagales > Bernardetiaceae > Bernardetia. Next base: position 1,697,304 of record NZ_CP147020.1, read on the forward strand.
GGATTTTTATACAAAAAATAAACCTTCCTAATAATAAAATTAAGAAGGTTTTTCATATCCTGTGGAGAGTATCAGATTCGAACTGATGACCCCTTCACTGCCAGCGAAGTGCTCTAGCCAACTGAGCTAAATCCCCATCCTTGGTTTAAAATTCAAACTATTTTTTTGAAAGATAAGTTCATTTTTCAGAATTTTTCTAGCTTAGGGATTGGAAATAAATAACATACTCATTTTGAAATAGAAAAACGTTAATATTCAGTATATTACATTCGTAATTCGTAATCTTTAATTCGTAATTGTTCCTTAGGTTTTAGCCTAGCAAATAAAAGCGTATTTTTTCATAAATACAAATTTTATTTTATTTCGTACCTTTGTTGTAACTAAATTATATCTTTTTATTTATTGGTGTTGCTATCATTAAAACACCAACAATAATTTAATAATAAGAATACGAATTGTAGACAATTCTACATCAAATTCGTAATTCGTAATTCGTAATTAATTTATGCGTAAAGTAGCTTTTTACACCTTGGGTTGCAAACTCAATTTTTCAGAAACTTCCACTATTGCTCGTCAGTTCGAAGAGCGTGGTTATGAGCGTGTAGAGTTTTCTGAAACTCCAGATATTTTTGTTATCAATACTTGTTCGGTTACAGAAAATGCAGACAAAAAATGCAAACAAATTGTAAAACAGGCTAAAAAGACTTCACCCAATTCTTTTGTAATCATTATTGGTTGTTACGCACAACTCAAACCCCAAGAAATTGCAACGATAAAAGGTGTAGATGCTGTTTTGGGAGCAGCAGAAAAATTTCGTCTGTTTGAAGTATTGAATGATTTTGAACAAAAAGATACTGTTCAACTTTGTGCTTCTGAAATCTCACAAGCTACTGATTTTAATACTGCTTACTCGTTTGGCGACCGTACACGTACTTTTTTGAAGGTGCAAGATGGGTGTGATTATAACTGCGCTTTCTGTACGATTCCACTTGCTAGAGGAAATAGCCGAAGCGATACTATTGAAAATATTTTGAAAGTTACTAATGAAATTGCTGCAACTGCTGTAAAAGAAATTGTCTTGACAGGCGTAAATACAGGCGATTATGGTTTAATTAATAATCAGCGTGTTCATACTTTTTATGAGTTGATTCAAGAATTAGACAAAGTAGAAGGCATCGAACGCTTTCGTATTTCATCAATAGAACCCAATTTATTATCTGATGAAATTATTGAATTTGTAGCTACTTCTAAAAAGTTTGTTCCTCATTTTCATATTCCTTTACAGTCTGGAAGTGATGAAATTTTGCGTTTTATGCGTCGTCGTTATAAGACAAAATTATATCAAGAAAGAATAGAAAAAATCAAAAATCTGATGCCTGATGCTTGTATTGGGGTTGATGTAATTGTTGGGTTTCCTAATGAAAGTGATGAACATTTTATGGAAACTTATAATTTTTTGCATAGCTTAGATATTTCATACTTGCATGTATTTACCTATTCAGAACGCCAAAACACAAAAGCTGCTCAAATGGGAAATATAGTTCCTAAATCAGTTCGTTCGGAGCGTTCGAAGATGTTACATAGCTTATCTGATAAAAAACGTCGTCAGTTTTATGAATCACAATTAGGAAAAACAAAAACTGTTTTGTGGGAAAATGAAGTCAAGGAAGATAAAATATTTGGCTTTACAGAAAATTATGTTCGTGTAAATCAACCTTATAATGTTTCTCTACCTAATACACTACAAGAAGTTGAATTAAGAGATTTCGACGAATCAGATTCGAAGGGAACAGTAATTGCAACACCTATTTCTGAATTAGTTTAAAGAATTTTTTCTTATTTGAAGATTGTATCTTTTACTTTATCATTAAATGTTTTTGAGAAAAATATGAGTATGATAACTGTACAATATTTTTTCTAATAGTATGATATTTTACTTTAGAAACTACTTTATCAAACAAATAATTCCTAAAAAAATCCTATCTTTACCTAGAAAATTAAATAAATATTGAATAAACTTTAGGGGTTGCACCTTTAAAGGTTTACTCACTTTGCTTTGTCATTTTCTAATTGGACGAAAAAAAATCATTATTTTCTGTATTTTAAAGATAGTATTCAATATGCTATTCATAAAACCGTTAATTATATAAAATAAGATTAACCAAAGGAAATTGATAGATTTTGTTATTTATTGTTCTTTTTTGTTGGTTTACTTTAAAATCAAAAAATTACTCATTTCCTCGTTTTATCAAAAGTTTTATCAAAAACCCTATTATTTTTCGCAATTTTATGTTTAAGTAAAAGCACTTTGTAATATTGAATTTGATAAACAAAATAAAGTATTAAATATAATTTAATTATATATTATGCACAATATAAAAAACTTACTCTTTGTCTTTTTTATTTTTAGTGGTCTTTTAGTTAGTCATTCTTCGTACGGACAACTTCTTCAAGGTATCGTTACGGTAAATAATGGAGCTTCAATCAGCAATGACCCTGAAGGACGTGTTATTTTGAAAATTTTTGCTAAAGGAGCTAGTGAAATGCGTGTTAGTAATAATGCTAGTTTTATTGGCGCACGTTGGGAATCTTTCGAAGGTCAAAAAAATTGGCGTTTAGATGCTCGTGAAGATGGAATCAAAACTGTTTATGTTCAGTTTAGAGATGGTTCTGGTTCGATGGTTTCTGACCCAACAGTTGCCCAGCTAGAGCTTGACCGTAGCCCACCTACTGAGCCTTCTATTATTGTTAATTCAGGAGCAGAATATACGAATGCTAGAGATAGAAAAGTCTATTTACAGTTGTATTGTCGTGAAGCATACGAAATGCAAATTAGTAATCGTAGTGATTTTCAAGATGCGCCTCGTTGGTATCCTTACAAAGAAACCATACAAGGTTGGCCACTCACAGGAGGCGAGGGAAAAAAATACGTATATGCAAGATATAGAGATTATGCAGGAAATATTTCTGAAAGTGCAATTGATACGATTATTGTCGATCAAACTCCCCCTAAAGGTAAATTTGAAATAAATGACGGTGCAAAATTTACCACTTCTCGTGATGTTAAATTACAATTTAATGCTGAAGGAGCAAGTGATATTTCTATTCAATCTTTAGGTACTTGGATTCCTTATGAAAAAGAAATAGATTTTCAATTACCTGCCGAACAAGGTCCTCAGGTAGTTGCTGTAAAGTTTAGAGATAAGATGGGTAATCAATCCAAACCTGCTTTTGCTCGTATTATCTTAGACCTTGAACCTCCTTCTATGCCTAGAATATTAGTAAACGGAGGAAATCGTTATACAAAAAGTCATAATGTAAATATTCGTCTTTCTGCTATTGGAGCATCCGAAATGATGGTTAGTAATGACCCTAATTTGCGTGGTGCAGACTGGAAACCGTATCGTTATTTGCTTCCTAGCTGGACATTTGATGTAGCTGATGGAGAAAAAATAGTGTATGTAAAGTTTAGAGATGAAGCAGGAAATGAAACCGAAATAAAATCAGACAAAATTATTCTTGACCAAGGACAGCCAACAGGAGGAACAATAAAAATTGTTTCTAAAGAAGGAAATGAAGGTACAACAAATAACAAAGAAGGATTGGTAAATCTTGAGCTTTCTGTTGATAATAATGATGCTCGTTATATGATGATTAGTAATACTGAAAACTTTTTTGAAGGGCGTTGGGAAATTTATCGTAATAAAGTAGAAGATTGGAAACTTGCAGTAGGAGATGGCGAAAAAGCTGTTTATGTAAAATACAGAGATAGAGCAGGAAATGTATCCAAACCTGTGTCTGATAGAGTTGTTTTAGACCTTACTCCTCCTATTGATACTCGCATAGCTGTTGAAAAAAATTCAAAATATGTTCAAAGCACTTCTGTTGCTGTTAATCTATTTGCTCGTGGGGCAAGTGAAGTAATGCTTGGAAAGTCAGAGCAATTTACAGATGGAAAATGGCAAGAATATGCAGAAGAAATAAAAGGGTGGGAATTAGAAGGAGCAGATGGCAAAAAAACAGTGTATGCAAAATTCAAAGATGCAGCAGGAAACGTAACTTCTCCTATCAGTACAGAGATTATTTTGGATAGAGTTGCTCCTCAAGACCCACAAATCAGAATAAATAAGGGTGATAGTGTTACTAATAACCCAAATAAAGTTGTTCTTCTACAAGCAAAAGCTGATGGAGCTGTTATGATGCAGATTGGAATGAACTCAGCCTTTGATGGTAGTCGTTGGATTAATTATCAAGCAGGAAAAAATGTTCCTTTTGCTCTACCAGGAGATGATGGACTGAAAGAAATTTTTGCTCGTTTTAGAGATGAAGCAGGAAATATTTCAGAAGTTGTGTCTCAAAAAGTATTGCTTGACCGTACGCCTCCTATTGTTGGAGAAGTTAAAATCAATGAAGGAGATAACGGAACAAATATTCAAACTGTTGGTCTTACCCTCAACGCACAAGGAGCTACTCATATGATGTTATCTAATCGTATTGATTTTCCAGAAGCAAAATGGGAATCTTATAATACCTCAAGACAATTTACTTTGGTAGGAGAAGACGGAATTAAATTTGTTTTTGTTCGTTATAGAGACGGAGTAGGTAATATCTCTGAAATTGCTTATGACAGAATTGGTCTTGACCGTACAGCACCAACAGGTGGAGAAATTACTATCAATAAAAACGCAAAATATACTACAAACATCAATAAATATGTAACACTTCAACTCCGTGCAAAAGGAGCTGCCGAAATGCGTATTGGAAAAAGCCAGTCTATGGATAGTGCTTCTTGGCAACCTTTCCGACCTATCGTAATGAATCATATTTTGGCAGGAGAAGACGGAGAAAACAAAGTTTGGGTACAGTTTGGAGACAAATCAGGTAATCAAACCGAACCAATTAGTGCTAGTATTATTTTGGACAGACAAGCACCTTTTGGAGAAGAAATTATAATCAATGGAAGTGAACCTTATACAAACAAGCATCAAGTAAAATTGAATATTATGGCAGAAGAGGCTTCACATATGATGATTACTAATATGAGAGGTTTTCCACCTCCTGCACGTTGGGAAGAATTTCAAACTGATAAAAAATGGACATTATCAGGTGCTGATGGTTATAAAACTGTTTATATAAAATTTAGAGATGAAGCTGGAAATCAATCTTTTGTGGCTAGTTCTCAAATTTTGTTAGACACACAACCACCACAACCTGGAATTATCAGAATTGAAGGAGGGCAAACTCGTGTGAAAGACAATCAAGTAACACTTCTCTTTAATGCTCGTCAGGCAAACTATATTATGGTTTCTAACTCTGCAAAGTTTGATGATGGAGCATACTGGCAAGAATATAATGATAAAATAGACTGGGTACTGACAGGTGGAGAAGGATATAAAAGAGTATATGCCAAATTCAAAGATACTAGTGAAAACGAAACAGGAATTATCTTTGCCGAAATTACGGTAGAAGGTTTTTAAAAGTTTTTTACTTTAATAAATTACAAAGCATTGTCTTAACTAAAAGGCAATGCTTTTTTTATTTTTTAAATAAACAGAAAATAATTTTGTATCTTAAATTATACAACAACAAACTACTGAATTTTAAGTATATGAATTATGAAAACATTTTTTAGATTTTCAACCCGTTTATTTATAGTTTTACTTTTCTATAATTTATTTTTTGTTACTGCATTTGGTCAAAATAAAAACCAAAATGAGCCAGTTGGACAAATTGGAAAAGTAGATTTAGCTGGTGTTGCTCTACTTTCCGTACCTAAAGGATTTGTCTTTATAGAAGGAAATGCTGTAAAATCTCCTTATCGCATAGCCTGTGATAGCATCGAATATTTAGGCTGTTTAGTAGCTATTCCAAATGAAAATACTCTTGACTCAGTTGCTAAACCTCCTTTCATAATTGAATTAGTTTATATAGAAACAGGTTACATTCCTGACACCACCATTTTCAAAACACCTGAAGATTTTTTTTGGAATGACATTCTTCATACTAATTATAGAAAGAATAAGAATATCAAAAAAAATGGTTGTGATACATTAACCATTCAATCTTGGGCAATGAAGCCCTATTTTTTGGAAAATGAGCATCAGTTACAGTGGGCTGTCTCTTGCTCTTCTGATAAGAAAAAATATATTCGTCATAGCACCCACAAATTGGGTAGGTATGGTGTCTTGGAAATGAATATTAGCACTTCACCTAGTCATCTTTTAGAAGTTAATTCTCAAATCCCTCTACTTACTTCTAGTATTGATTTTTATAAAGGATTCAGACACGAAGACTTTGACCCCAATTTCGATAATTTAGCTGCTTTTGGTTTTGCAGGTATTTTGGCGGGTAAAGTTTTGACAAAAGTAAAAGTTGTCCCTTTTGTTTTCAAGTGGTTAAAATGGGTAATTATTGCGTTACTGGGAGCTTTTACATTCTTTAAAAGAAAATTAATAAAAAGAGATTTGGAAAAAGGTTTAGAAATAAACTATCTTGATGCAGAATTGGAAAGAGAAGAATAATTTTTTAGATTTTTGATTACAAAAACAAATTTAAAAGTGAAAAAAATTGGAGTTTTTACATCTGGAGGAGATTCTCCCGGAATGAATGCCTGTGTACGTGCTGTGGTAAGAGGTGCATTATATTATGGTGTAGAAGTCTATGGAATTTATAGAGGCTACCGTGGAATGATAGAAAATGACATTCATCCAATGACTTCTAGAGATGTAAGTAATATCATTCAGCGTGGAGGTACAGTCTTAAAAACAGCTCGTAGCCAACGATTTTTGATAAAAGAAGGACGAGAACAAGCTTATCAAAATCTAAAAAACTTAGAAATAGATGGACTTGTTGCCATTGGTGGAAACGGAACATTAAAGGGAATGCAAATATTTTCAGCAGAACACAAAATGCCATTTGTAGGCGCACCAGGAACTATCGATAACGACCTCAACGGAACAGATTATACTATCGGATTCGATACAGCCATCAATACAGCTTTAGAAGCCATCGATAAAATAAGAGATACGGCTGATTCGCTTGAACGAGGTTTTTTTATCGAAGTAATGGGAAGGCATTGTGGAGATATTGCCCTCTTGACAGGAATTGGAGGAGGTGCAGAAATTGTTATGCTTCCTGAAATCGTGGACTCTTTAGATGAAATTGTTGTGTCTATAAAAGATATGTTAGCCAATAAAAAACGGTCTTTAATCGTGGTGGTGGCAGAAGGAGATGAGCTTGGGAATGCCGAAGAATTAGGTGCAAAAGTAAGAGAACAAATACCAAAATTCAAATTTAGAGTTACTAATTTAGGACATATTCAGCGTGGAGGTTCACCCACAGCAGCTGATAGAGTTTTGGGTAGTCAGTTGGGTTTGGGAGCAGTAGAGGGACTTTTATCTGGAAAAACAAATGTTATGGTGGGGCAGCTAAAACGAAGAATGACTTATACTTCAATAGAAGAATGTATAAAACCTAGAGCTATTGATAATGAGCTCGTTAGAATGCTTCGTATTTTGAGTACATAAACTCCATCAAAACAAAAAACTCATTCTACATCAAATGTAAAATGAGTTTTGATATTTCTTCACAAATAATATTTTTATTGAATTGTAATTGTATCTAATGTATTTACTTCTCCATCAATTACCACTACATCAGAAATTGTAACAGGAGCATATTCCACAGGAGGCTCAACTCTTACTTGGTATGTTCCAGCAGGAAGTCCTTTTACTAAGAAACAACCATCGTTTGTATAAGCAGTTGCCACAACTCCACCATTTTGAGAAACTGTTACTAAAGACTGAATTGTTACGGCAGAGGTACAGCCTTTCAGAGAACCACCATCACTTTCAACGAAAGTACGAATAACAGGCTTTAGGTTGTAATTTCCAGAATTTCCTGCTTTTACGATAGAACGAGCAGCATCAAAATCTAAGACAATTACATACTTCAAATCAGCTTCTAAAGTTGTATTAATTTTTAGCTTCAAGCCAGATTGCTGTGCGCTGGGTGTTCTTAATGGAATCGTTTCTCCATCTTCTACGAGAGTATTATTTTCTCCCAAAATCAAACGAATTTGAGAAACTTTACCAGCAGGTAGTTCTTCTGTTGCTAAAAGAGCATCGATTCCGTTAGTAAGTTCCAAAAGATTATAAATTCCTGTATTTGTAGGAAGTGTTGTCCAGCCTTGATCTTCGTCAGCAGCCGTTTCAGAGGTATGGATTCTGATTTCTTGTACATCAATATAGACAGCTTCATAGTCAGCAGGAGCATCTACAAGACGAACTTCTAATTTTGCTTGTCCACTTTCCTTTTCTTTATTACAAGAAAAAAGAGAAATAGAAAGTAATAAAATAAATAAATAATGAATTTTCATAGTTTTTTCTCTAAAAAAATATTTTAAAAAATAAAAAATATAGTTTCTAAGTGTGAAACTATATTTATAGAACATAAATAATACTATGTTGTTTGACAAAAATCATTCTAATTTAACTTTCAGTTGTATCTTCATCCACCTTATATTTAGATTCTATGCCTTGAATATGGTTTTCTAAATCTTCAAAATTTGAAAAGACTTGAATTTGAGAAAGTCTCTTATCATTTTCTGCTTCATCTTTATCTTCTGAACTATCCTCCACACTCTCTAAAGTCGTTTGTTTTTCATTTTCCAAATCAAAGCTTTGTAATTCTTCTTCTTGAAAAACCTCCCTTGTTTTAGTTGTTGTAGCTTCTATTTCTACAATTCTTTCTTCTTTTTTTATTTCATTCATTGGGTGTCTTGAAGGTTCTGTAAGCTCTTTCTCTTCCTCTATTTCATTTTTTTCTTGTGCTACATTTTCAGTCTGATTGTGTATATTTTCAATTTCAGCAGCATCTACATTAGCTTTAAGGTTTTCATATTCCTCCATCAATTCTTCTAATTCATCATCACTATAAACTGGACTTTCAGGGTGTGTATATTGTCTTAGCCAAACCTCTCCTTCTTCTATTGTTTTGAAAACAGCACAATTTACAAGAGAAGTCAGTTTTTCTCCCATTCCATATTTCAAAGAAAAAACGGCAAAAATATCTTTATCTGAAACGACTGTAGCAAAATGTTGCAACCCTGCATCATGAACCATCTGCGACCATACTTCATTTGCCCAACGTGGAATATTTGGGTTTGTTCCCTTAAACTTTTGAGCATCTAAAAACAAACATTTTACTTTTGTATGACGAATCATAGCTACTTCTTTCAAAAGCACTTCACGAACTTTCTCCTCACTCACAAACTGTTTCCAAATTACATCAATACGACGTTTTTCTGGAATCCATTTCATAGAAATATAATCTGTTTCGAAATGAGTAGGCGTATCTATAAAGCTTTTATGAAGATTTTGAGCTAAAGGTTGCTCTTCTGGTGGGCGTTTGGAAGGTGGAAAAACAGGCTTTAAACTAGAAGGTTTAGTAAAAGAACTTTCTGTATTTGATTGCTGTATATTATTATTGATGTTCATATCCTTAGTGCTACAAAGTAAATAGAATAGAAAAATACAAGACAGACAGATTACGCCAAGTAAAAAATTACAAACTACGTTCAGTATCTCTGCAAGTAGCTTATAGCTTTGTCTTGAATATTTTTTTTATTGAATTATTTATAGAATAGGATTTGTTGTTTTGTCTCTTTACTAGTTCAAATAGTTAGCCAGTAGATTTTTTTTGATAGAGAAATAAGGGGTTTTTATCGAAATAAAACTGTATTTTTAAGCACCTAATTTTTCCCTAAGCGTCTCTACAAGCCCGTCCCAAAGCTCTTCCAAAACTTCATCATCATTCATTTCTGAATAATCTCTGATTACTAAATAAGTAGTATCAGTCAGTTCACTATAATTAAGTTTGAGTTCTAAGAAATTTACATCCTTCTTTTTTCCTCTATTTTTTGCTTTTCCTTCCTCTACATTCTCTACAAACTGGTAGCGAATCATAGAATTGTTTCTTTGTGAGACTACCTTTGCAATATGGCTTTCATTATCCCAATGAATATTTAGAAATTTATCTTCCAAAACCTCTACTCTCTCAGCAAACCACTCTTCTAACCCTTGTGGTGTGGAAATAAAAGGATAAACCATCTTGACGGCAGCACGTATTTCGTACTCGGCATTATATTCGTATTTACTCATTTTTGATAAATTGTGTTGTTATTTTATTATTTCAACCAAAGATATATTTTTTTTCCTTAGACCAAAAAACTAAGAGGCTGTTTGAGTTAGTAATATACCGTATTTTTTATTCGAAAAATATCTCTATTCTTTTTCAGCTTCTCTTTCTCTTTCAAAAATTTGTGCTAATTCAATAAAATCTTGTACAGAAAGTTGTTCGGCTCTTCTACTAAGCATTTGATTCAACGCTTCTTTTTCTTTAAAAGCATTTGGAATACCTAAAGGTTTTAAGGCACTTCGAAGCATTTTTCTTCGCTGATTGAACCCAAACTTAACTAACTGAAAAAACAACTTTTCATTACAATCTAAAGTTTCTACTTCATTTCTCTTTAGACGAATAACAGCAGATTTTACTCTTGGAGGAGGATTAAACACCTTTTCACTTACTGTGAAGCAATACTCAATATCGTAGTAAGCCTGTAACAAAACACTCAAAATTCCATACGTTTTGTTTCCGTGTGGCGATGCAATACGCTCTGCCACTTCTTTTTGAATCATCCCAACCACTTCTGGAATTTGATTTTTATACTCTAAAACCTTAAAAAATATCTGAGAAGAAATATTATAGGGAAAGTTTCCAATAATCCCAAATTTCCCTTCAAAAACAGTTTCTAAGTCCATTTTCAAAAAGTCTTCATTGAGAAGTGTTTGGTCTGTAAAACCTAGATTTTCCTTGAGATATTCTACCGATTCGTCATCAATTTCTACAACAGTTAAATCATATTTTTTATCATTCAGAATAAACTTTGTCAGAACACCTGTACCTGCTCCAATTTCTAGTAGATTTGTATAACTCTCATCTTGCATTTGATTGACAATCTTACGAGCAATATTTTCGTCTTTTAGAAAATGTTGTCCTAGGTGTTTTTTGGGTTTTACAGGAGATTTCTTCGCCATATTATTTTATATATTTACTTCGTTTTTGATTTCATAGCAAAGATACTAACTAAACTTCTTTGAAAAAATTAACCCTGATAATAAACGTTATCACTGTTATTTTTGTATGTCAGTCTTCTAGACTGACTAATGATAAATAAAGGCTATTTTTTTATGTTCAGACAAGATGTCTGAACTACCTGTAACAAACCATGATAACCTTTAATGTTTATTTTACCTCTATATATCAAATGAAAATAATTTATTGTGATAGCATCATTGACCCAAAAGTTATAGATTCTGATTATGAAGCAGAACAAAAAGCTGCTCAAAATGCAGGTTTTGAAACCTATCTATTGAGTTTTGAAAAAATACTTGAAGAAAATATTCATTCTGCACTTCGTTTTATACCACAAAAAGAAGAAAAAGAAATAGCTCTTTATCGTGGTTGGATGTTGAAACCAAAAAATTATGCCTTACTGTATAGTGGTCTTTTAGATAAAAATATTCAGTTGATTAATTCACCAAAAGAGTATGAACATTGTCATTATTTGCCTAATTCGTATTCCAAAATAAAAGAACATACACCTCTTTCTAATTGGTTAAAATTAAATGATACAATTGATTTTGAACAAATTTATCAACTAACAAGTCAGTTTGGAGAGAGCCCAATTATTATAAAAGATTATGTAAAATCTGAAAAATATTACTGGGAAGAAGCCTGTTTTATTCCTAATGCAGCAGACAAAGAGAAAGTAAAAAGTAGCGTAGAAAAATTTATTGAGCTTAGAGGAAAAGAGTTGAATGAAGGTTTGGTTTTTCGTAAATTTGAAAAATTAGAATTTCTAAAAAAGCATTCTAAAAGTAGTTTACCTTTGACTAAAGAGCTAAGAATTTTCTTTTTGAATAAAAAAATCTTGACTATTTTTAATTACTGGGAGGAAGGAGAGTATGGAGATACAAAACTAGAATTAGAAAAATTTATTCAAATTGCTCAACATATAAAAAGCATTTTTTTTACAATGGACATTGCTCAAAAGACAAATGGAGAATGGATAATTATAGAACTTGGAGACGGACAAGTTTCTGAATTGCCAGATAATGTTGATAAAAATATTTTTTATACAAACTTGAGAGAAATTATTCAAAATAATAGACTTTAAAATCTCAAAATGAAAAAAATTGATATGACAAAGCTCTTCAAACTCCTCACAATCATTTTACCTTTTGCTATACTCGCAAATGTAGGATTGAAAATAGACGAATATAAAGACGTAATTCCACTTTTTACGATTATAATGGGAGGTTTTGGAATGTTGATTGGTTTTGCAGCGCATCATTTTTCAGAATCTAAAAAGATGATTATAAAAATTGCTGCACTAATTGGAGTTTTGATTTTATCTATCGGAATAAGTGTATTTGCTTTTTTAGCTTTTGTTTAACTTCTATTTAGTTTTACAAAAAACTATAAAATTCTTAAATACACGAAATAGTATGCACGCCTAATTTCTATTTTTGCGTTTTTTTTAGTAGTATTATAATCTTAATTAAAAATTACCACAACAGACTACGAAATCTGTTATACATTATAAAAAAATGACAAACCAAACCCTACAAACAAGTTTTGAAACCTTAGCTGTTTCAAGTAAAGATAATATTGTAACTCTACAATTAAATAGAGGAAAAGCAAATCCGATTAATCGCCAAATGATTAGTGATTTACATGCTTTTTTCGAACAAGCAACCAATGATGAGGACGTAAATGGCGTAATCCTCACAGGAAAAGACAAGTTCTTCTCTTCTGGCTTAGATTTGAAACAGCTTTATGCAATGAATGAAGAAGAAGTGAAAGAATTTTGGGTGGCATTTATGAAAATGACAAAAGTAATTGCTTCTTTCCCAAAACCACTTATTGCAGCTATTACAGGACATAGCCCTGCTGGTGGTTGTGTATTGGCAGTTTGTGCAGATTATCGTGTGATGGCAGAAGGAAATTATATTATCGGACTCAATGAAATTCCTGTTGGAATCGTTGTACCGAAAGTAATTTTTGACTTGTATGCGTTTTGGATTGGAAACAAAACAGCTTATCAATATCTTTTGGAAGGAAAGTTAATCAGCCCAAGTGATGCAAAAGAAGTTGGACTAGTTGATGAAGTAGTAGCTGCTGATAAAGTGTTGGCTCACGCAGAAGAAAAAATGGAAGACTACGCCAATTTTGATGGTAAAACATGGTCGTTGAGCAAAACGAATCTTCGTGGAGGAATGCTAGAAGGAATGAACATGGATAATTTGGACGAAATACTAGAGCCAATGCTCAAACAATGGTGGTCGCCAAGAACAAGAAGTATTCTGAAAATGATTGTAGCTTCTTTAACTAAATAAATTTATGTAATTCTACCTCGTTGATGCTCAAATGAAGCCGTCAACGACGGTTTATATCAAAAAAACATATATCATGTGGCAAGAAAAAGACAATAAACTAACAAAAACATTCGAATTCAAGGACTTTAAAGAAGCCTTTTCTTTCATGACTCATGTCGCTTTTTTAGCAGAAGAGCATCAGCATCATCCAAACTGGAGCAATGTCTATAATAAAGTAGAATTTGAACTCACTACACACGACGAAGGAAATACTATTACAGAAAAAGATAGAAAATTAGCAGAGGCTATTGATAAAATTTAATCTTTCTTATCCCATTATCTATTAAAAAAAATCATTTTTGTAGAATAAAAAAAGACCTATCATTTTTTTAATGATAAGTCTTTTTGATTGGAAAAAATTTTATTTACTAGAAATAAAAATTAAGTCTTCCGTTTTTTATACGCTACGACTTTCTTCGCCAACAAGTTCTTCTACTTCTACTTTCGTCTCACGGACTGTATCCTTAATTGTCTCTTCTCGCTCTTCAACTGTTTTTCCAAGTTTTACCTCTTCTATAACACGAGCATCTTTAGAAACAACTGCTTTTTCGGCATGTTCGGTTACTTCTACCTTTCCTTCTTGGAAAGCAGCAAAATCAGCTTCTGTAGCTGGACGATTAATTGGACTGCGCTCTACATAAACATGTTCGGAACGTAAACGTACGTTTTTCTCTACTGGTTTTTCCACCATATAGCTACGTAGTCTTGCTCCACGACCTGTCTCTGTAGTACGTTTACCAACGTGCATTTTTTCTTCAATTACTTTAGCAGATTGTTCTTCTTCTACTTCTCTATAATCTTGATTTCTATCTTTGTTATACATTTCTAAAGAATAATCTTCGTTATTAGCAATTGCTTTTTGATATCTTTCATAATCACTTTCTATATCGATAGCACCCGAATTATTCAAAATGTTTAAAGCTACTTGAGCTTCCTTTTTCGAATCTGCATGTACTGTCAGAAGTGAGTTACGGATAGCTACATCACAATACATTTTTTTACGCTTCTCGTCTTCATCATCTGCAAAGAGATTTTCAAAAAAACGAGTGATTGTATTTTCATTATGATTTTCGTCTTGATAAGTATAATCTTTACCTGCTGGACGTGCTGACAAATCAATACTGTCGGCTTCAATACCATTTTTTGTTAATTGATTGACTGCATATTGTGCTTCTTCTCCTGTTCTGAAAATTCCGATTACTGTGTTACTCATAATATAAGTATGTTAAAAATTAAGTTGAAAAAATAAATTATTGGCAGAGTTTTAAGAACCAAATAACTCAATAAGCTATTCATTTCTTTACTCTATTCTATTAAAAATTTTGATTGATAATGATTTATTGTTGTTCCTGATTAGTAGGCAGCTATTTAGCATCTTGACTCATATCTTGACGCTCTACCGAAACCTTTTCGGACTTTAACGTTACGTCCTCTGTATGAATTTCTTGTTTTTGTGTTTTGGTAATATGTATTTCTTCTACCAAAAGTGTCTTTTTTTGCACCACAACAACCTCTTTTAAAACTGATACAATGGTTGTGTCGCCTTCTTGACGAATGGCAGCAGGATTCTGCTCAACATATTTGTTGATAGCCTTGCGCTCTACTTGTACCTCTGTATGATTGATAGGTACTTCTACTTTACTTTTTTGCTCATCTACTTTTTTGATGATTTGTACCTTTCCAGATTCTATTATTTCCTTTTCTATATGGATTTTTTCCTCCATTACAGGAATAATAACTTCCTCTCCCTCTTGATATATTTTATCAAAACCATTTTGCAGAACAGATTTTTCATCATGTCCTTCACGATTGCTTATATCTGCTTGTTTCTCTCCCTTATTTTGAGGTTGATTTTGAGATGTAAGAGTTTTGTTTGGTTTAGAAATAGAATCTAAGTTAGTAGGCATAAAAGATTAAACTAAAAAAATAAGAATTAAAAAAATGATAACAAATTAAATGTTATATGTATATTGTAATTGTGTGTTTGTTATGTAATTCTTACTATATATACTAATTTACTCTATATTTTGTTTAAATAAATTTCAATTTTCCTATTTGCAGAGAGTTTAGAAGAAATTAAAGTTGTGTGATAAGCCTATTATTTTTTGTAATTTTACCAATCAAGTAATTACAATAGTTCGTTTGTAGGTCAAAGGTTCGCCTTTGACATCTGATATTTCAAAAATATATGCAGCTTCTAAGATTAGAAATAAAAGGATTTAAAAGTTTTGGAGATAAAGTAGTCGTTCGTTTCGACGAAGGAATTACTGGTGTCGTAGGACCGAATGGTTGTGGCAAATCAAATATTATTGATGCCATGCGTTGGGTTTTGGGTGAGCATAGAACTCGTCATTTGCGTTCTGATAAAATGTCAAACATTATCTTCAATGGAACAGCCAAAAGAAATGCTGCCGATGCTGCTGAAGTTTCTTTATATTTTGATAATAATAGAGCATTACTTCCACCAGAATATAAAGAAGTCTGTATCACAAGGCGTTATACTCGTAGTGGTTCTAGCGAATATTTTTTGAATGGAACACCTTGTCGTCGAAAAGATATTACCAATCTTTTGATGAATACAGGTGCAACATCGAATAGTTATGCCATCATTGAGCTAAAAATGGTCGATGATATTCTGACCGATAGAGAAAATGCAAGAAAAGTAATGTTTGAAGAAGCTGCTGGAGTGGCACAGTTCAAACAGCGCAAAAAAGAAACCTTAGCAAAACTTGAAGCTACGTTGTCAGATTTGGAGCGTGTAGAGGATTTGATGCACGAGATAGAAAAAAACATGAAGGGTTTGGAACGCCAAGCCAAACAAGCCGAAAAATATTTTTCTACAAAAGAAGCCTACGAAAAGTTTAGTATTGCACTAGCAAAACGCCAAGTAAAATCAAATTCAGATGATTTTGTAGAACTCAATACTCAAATCAATGAAATCTTAGCCCAAAAAGAAACGCTTACTAAAGAACAAGAAGATTTAGAAAAATCTATTGAAGAGCAAAAGAATACAGCAACAGAACAAGAAAAAATTATCTCTGAAAAGAAACGTTATTTGTCTTCACAAATTGAAAAAATAAATCATCTTCAAAACGAAAAAGTTAGAAACGAAGACAGAACACAGTTTTTGAGTAAAAATAGAAATCAAATTGAAGAGCAATTATTAGAAGATGAATCTGGCACAAAACAAGCAGGACAGAGCTTAGAGAGTTTGCAGCAAAATTTGGAAAGTCAAGAAAAGCAATTTTTGGAAACTCAAAGTATTTTAGAGAATTTCAAAAAATCACACGCAGAAGAAAAAGTAAGAACTGAAAACCTTAGAAGTGCGATGCAAGCAGCACAAGAAAAATTCAAAACGCTGCAAAATGATATTCTTATTCTTCAAAAAGAAATTGAATTAAAAGAAAACCAGCAAAGTGGCTCAAAACAAGAAAATGACCAAATTGCGCTAGATTTTTCTGGACAGGCTGATGAGCTACAAATTACATTGAAGAAAGTTGGGGAAATTGAAAATGAGCTAAAAGATAGAAATACAGAAATATCAAAACTTGAAGAACTTGAAGCCGAACGAACACAAAAAATAACTTCACTAACTACTCAAATTGAATCTCTAAAAGAACAAATAGGAACAAAACAAAGACAGGAAAGTAGCTTGAAAGCAGAACAAAACCTAACAAAATCACTTGTTGAGAATATGGAGGGTTTTTCGAATGCTTTGAAATTTTTGAATAACTCATTAGACAAAGAAAATTCTTGGTCTGAAAATGCAGTTCTCTTAGCTGATATTTTTACAGCAAAAGATGATTACAATGATGCTCTACTTTCAATTTTAGAGCCGTATCTCAATTTTTATGTCGTTCAGACAGAAAGTGAAGCACGAAAAGCTATTTCTTTACTCTCAGAAAATGAACAGGGAAAAGCTAACTTTTTTATCTTAGACAAATTAGAAAACGTAATTCCAAACCTTCCTCCGATTGATAATGCCGTTGCAGCTTTGGCAGTCATTGAGTTTGATGAATCGTACAAAAAACTGGCATATTCGTTATTTCACAATGTGTATTTTAGTGAAAATGATAATTCAAATGATGTAGAAGGTTTTACGATTGCCCTAAAAAATGGCGAGTTTGTAGCTCGTAATGGTGGAAACTGGACAGGAGGAAAAGGAAAAGAAAATGCAAATCAAAATTCTCAACTGGGCAGAAAGCAGCGTTTGGAAGAATTAGACAAAGAAATTATAACTATTGAAAAAGAAATTACTGATTTAGAGAATCAAAGAAATGAATTTTTATCGCAAGTAGAAAATTTGAAAGAACAATCTAAGTTTGAAGAGCTGAGAGAATTGAAGAATGAAACTAATCACGTTTCACAACGAAAAATATCGCTTCAAGCCAAAGCCGAACAGATGCAAGAAAATGTTAGACGAAGCGAAGAGCGCAAACAAGCAGCACAAGAACGTTTGAGTATTTTGGCAGAACAGATTGAAAAATTAAAGCCAAAAATCAGTCAGAAAAAAGAAGAAGTAATAGAAGCCGAACGAGCGTATTATGATTTGAATGATAAATATTCTATTCAAAATGAGCGTTTTGGAGAAATTGCAGAAGAATTGCAAGAAAAAAACATGAATTTTATTCAGTTTGAAAATAAGCTAGAAAATCTCAAACAAGAAATAAAATTCAAACAAACCTCATTATTGACAGGAAAAGAACGCATTACACAAAGTCAAGTTCAGTTACAAGAAATTGCAGAAGAAGTAAGTCAGCTTAAAGAAAAAATAGCTTCTCAAATTGAAGAAATAGCTTCTTTAGAGGAAATTAAAGTCGATTTGCAAGGCGATTTATCAGAAATTGAAAGTCAGTTTTACAAGCTCCGTGAAGAAATAACGAGAGTAGAAAAGGTAATCAAAGAACTACAAAGACAACGAGAAAACTGCGATACTCGTACCATGTCTTTTCAAAATAAACTCAATGAAACGAAACTAAAACTCACAGCAACAAGAGAACGCCTTTCAGCAGAATTTGAAATAGAACTTACAGATGAACTCTTAGAAGCCCAAACAGAAGAAGACGAGCTTCCAGACGAAACACTCATCGACGAAATAGAAGCAGCAAAACGCCGTCTGCAACGCATCGGAACAATCAATGCCACAGCAAAAGAAGCCTACGACGAAATAAAAGGCAGACATGATTTTATTACAGAACAACGCAGCGACCTTTTCGATGCTCAAAAACTCTTAGAAGACACCATAGCAGAACTTGATGAGGCAGCCAAAACAGCCTTTTTAGATGCTTTCAATCAAATCCGTGAAAATTTTATTCGTGTTTTCCGTTCGCTCTTTTCAGAAGAAGATAATTGTGATTTAGTTTTATCCAATCCAGAAGACCCATTGGAGTCTAAAATTGAAATCATTGCACAGCCAAAAGGTAAGCGACCTCTTACCATCAAACAGCTTTCGGGTGGAGAAAAAACACTTACAGCCGTTGCGCTTTTGTTTGCGCTTTATCTCTTGCGTCCTGCGCCTTTCTGTATTTTTGATGAAGTAGATGCGCCTTTAGATGATGCAAATATTGATAAATTCAACAGAATCATCAAGAAGTTTGCAGAAGAAGTACAGTTTATTATCGTTACCCACAACAAGCGCACAATGGTAAGTACCGATGTTGTTTATGGCGTTACGATGCCTGAAATCGGTGTTTCTAAAGTCTTGCCTGTGGATTTGAAAGGGATTTTGGTAGAGTAGAAAACAATAGTATAAGAAAGCTAAATATTAGTTAGCAGGGAGAGTTTAAAACTTGTAGGTATTTAAGAATAACAACGTAGAATATAATTTCTCTACTCTTAGGCAACCTCTTGTTTAACAAGAAAATAAAGAATCAATTAATTCAATTATGGAAAACTCTGATATAAATACTTTTCACTTCGAAAATGACTGTTTCGTTTTTGATACAACTACTTTTCCTCAGATTTTTGTAAAATTCAAAACTCCACAACCTAACAAAAAACAATTCTATGAATATTTGGATTGTATGGACACTATTTTTCTACAAGAGAACAAATACGTCGTACTTATAGAATTGAATGGTTCGGAATATCTGAAAGCTGAGTTTAGAGAAAAACAGGCAGAATGGAATAATAAGCATCATCAACACATGAGAGAATATTGTCAAGGAATGGCTAATATTAGCCACTCCCAAGAACAAATAACAATTGTGAAAGCTATTATGAAAAGTTATCCACCTCCTTCCCCTATTTTGATAACAGATACAAGAGAAAAAGCCGAACACTGGTTGGCTAATAAAATGCCCTTATATTAAAGTTCACGATTTCAACAACAAAACTCAGTTCTATAGAATTGTGTGCTATTTTCCTGCCATTATTGGTGTTTAGTTTCGGTTTGGCGTTGTGATGACCAACAAAAAATAACAACGACTTTTTTTGTTTTGCTAGTTTTGCAAAAGGCGAATACCAACAAGTAAAAGCTACACGAACAGAAGTAGTTATTGATAAGAAAAAATATAGGCTAGAATCGCTCTAGCCTATAAAAATTTGATTTATTTTCCCATCTGTCCTACAAAAGTAATTTCATCTAAATCCTTTCTAGGAGATTCTGGAGTTTCTTGTTCTTTCAAGTCGTTTGGTAGCTGGTTTTTATCTCCTACATAGCCTATTGCTACAAAACTAACAGGCTCAAAATCGGCTGTAATATTTAAGTTTTTTACAGTTCTTTCTTTATCATATCCTGCCATATTATGCAGGTAAATATCCATTGACATAGCTTGTAAGCTCATATTCCCCATAGCAAGTCCAAGGTCGTGCCACGAATGTTGATTCGGTTTGCCATTGTTTGAAAAACTCTTTTTTGCCACCGTAGCTACTAAAACAGAAGCATTCTTTGCCCACTCTTGATTAAATTCAACCAAACACTCTAACAATAAATTAAAATTTTCTGTGTCTTCTTTGTGTGCATAGACAAATCGCCAAGGTTGTTCATTAAAACAAGATGCTGCTTTTCCTGCTGCTTTGAAAAGTAAATTCAAATCTTCTTTAGAAATACTTTTTGATGAAAAAGCCCTTGGACTCCAACGCTCTTCAATGATAGATAAAATAGAATTTGACATAAAATAAAAATGTGTTTTTAGGTTAAAAAATGGAATATAACAACAGCTAAATAAGAATTTGATGCAAAATGTTTGGATAAAAGTCAATTGCTCGGTTATCAACAAAGTAATTTGATAGAGATAAATAAAGAATTAGGAACTTTCAAGCTACTTTTTTGGTATATTTGTATCACTACAACATAAAAAGATATTTTTAAGAAAAAACATCGAAAATAAGTTATGAAAAAACCTTCTGTTCCACAAGGAATGCGTGATTTTTCGCCCAATCAAATGCTCAAACGTCAATGGCTTTTTGATTCTATTAAAAAAGTATTTATAAAATATGGTTTCTTGCCTTTAGAAACACCTACCATGGAAAACCTAGATTCTCTGACAGGAAAATATGGTGATGAAGGTGACCAACTTCTTTTTAGAGTACTTAATTCAGGCGATTTTTTGAAAGATGTACGCAAAAAGGATAGTCAAAAGAAAGTAGAAGAATTAGATTATAAAGAAATTACTACAAAATTGAGTAAGCGAGGTTTGCGTTATGATTTGACTGTTCCATTTGCTCGTTACGTGGTGCAGCACCAAAGCGAAATTACTTTTCCTTTCCGTAGGTTTCAAATTCAGCCTGTTTGGCGTGCCGACCGTCCACAAAAAGGGCGTTATCGTGAGTTTTATCAATGTGATGCTGATGTCGTAGGTTCAGATTCATTGATTAATGAAGCCGAATTATTACAAATGGCTGATGAGGTGTTTCAAAAACTAAATCTGAAAGTTACCATAAAACTCAACAGTAGAAAAATATTGCAAGGACTATCAGAAGTCGTTGGTTTTGCAGATAAAATGACAGATATTACTGTTGCAATTGATAAGCTAGATAAAATTGGCTGGGAAGGTGTGGCAAAAGAACTCAAAGAAAGAGAGCTTTCAGAAGAGGCTACTTCCAAAATACAAGAGTTTATAAAGGCAACAACAAGTGTAGGCACGAGTTTTAATAGCGAAAAACTAGAATATCTAAAGAAATTTTTCACAGGAAACCTAGTTGGAGAAGCTGGTATTATAGAATTAGAACAAGTACAGCAATTTCTGAATGGTATTCCATTTGTCAATAACTTAGAAATTGACCCAACACTTGCACGAGGTTTGGGCTATTACACAGGTTGTATCTATGAAATAAAAGCTGATGAAGCCGAGATGGGAAGTATTGGTGGAGGTGGTCGTTATGATGACCTTACAGGAATTTTTGGTTTGAAAGGCTATTCAGGTGTAGGAATATCTTTTGGAATAGAACGAATTTATGATGTTTTGGAAGACTTGGATTTATTTCCAAAAAACGTTTCAGAATCTACCAAACTGATTTTCTTAGCCTTTGATGAAACTGCACGTATTTGGAGTTTGCCTTTAGTAAGAAGACTTAGAGACAGAAATATTGCTACTGAAGTTTATACAGAAAATAAAAACATGAAGAAACAATTTAATTATGTTGATAAGAGAAATATTCCTTTTTCAGTAGTTGTAGGAGATAATGAAATGAAAACAGGCAAATTAGCTGTCAAAAATATGATTGATGGTTCGCAAGAATTGATGTCCATTGATGAACTGATTGAAAAATTTTCTTAGGCAAACTGTCAATATTTTTTTTCAAAAAAGCCTTCAAAAATATCTAGTTCTTGAAGGCTTTTTCTTTCACATTTATTTAGCTTATATTTTGTGATATTGTATCAATCATAAATGCTTTCTATCAACAAAGCGTGAGGAGCAGTAAGAATAGAAATCAAGACAAAAAATACAAATAATAGGTTCGGAGTGCTAAACTCAAAAAAATACAACCCTGTTAGTATGATTCCAATTCCTAAAAAACTAATCAAAGAAAAAGGCAGTACATCTCTACCATATTCTTTCAAAGAATAGCCTTTTTCAAAGCAATCATCAAATACTTTTATTTCTTTCTCAATCGTTTGTAAGCTATGCCATAAGGCAAAATAGATAGCAAAAGTCAGTAACAAAGACACACTCCAGCATAAAAATAGCAATAAGATAAGCAATGCTAATTCTTGTAAAACTTTCGAAAAACTTATCTTTTTTCTAGTAGCCAAATTTACTAATAACGCTACCAGAACAGCTATATTTGCTATTAGAATATATTCAAAACGAGCCAAAATATATTTCATTGGTTCAATGAAAGGCGTTCCAGAAAGAATAGAAAGAGTTTCATCTGCATTGAATCCTAAAATACTTAACAATAGTGTACTCCCCCAAAAAAAGTATAAGAGAGTTTTAAGCCATTTTTTGCTCTCAATAGTGAGATAATAAAGTTGTGATTGACCAAAATGATATGCTGAAAAAGCCAGAAAGACTATAAAACAAAATAGGGGCAAAAAATACCAAGCACATGCGTAAGCTAACATTGTACCTAAATAAAATAGTAAAAAATACTTCCAAGAAGTGAGTTTGTTTTCTCTATTTTTTTGAGAAAAAAAAACAATATGGTCAGTTGCTCCGTGTGGAATGCCTAATGTTATCATAAGCACGATAAATATACCAAGCTCTGCCAAAGAAGTTAAATCAAAAAATGAGGAAAATAATCCTGCACTAAAGGTAAGTAGTATTACCCAATTTGAAACTACGCCTACTTTTGAGGTTAAAGATTTTCTTATTTTTCCAAAAATATTTCTCATATACGGCTTTTAGAAAAGGATACCAAGATAAATTAAAAAAAATACGTGCTTCATCTAATAAGCTACTCTTTTGAGTCAGAAATTTTATTACTGATGGCAAATCATTGTTTTTAAACAAATTTTCCATTATTCCC